>JAVJSY010000096.1:0-34163 GCA_040219175.1 Kiloniellales bacterium | reverse complement strand
ATGAGTTGCTACGCAAATCTCATGATTGAGGACGCAGCAAAGGCTGCTGCGATGGTAGACGACGCCGCCGAAGCGTTCGACGTGGCATCCTTCAACGCCGACCCCATCGACCAGGACCGCTTGAGGGTTGCCCACAGGTGCGCCCTGGATCAGCACCAAGCGCTTGTCGACCTGATCGCGACCAGCCAGGCGCAGACCCTGAAGGAAGCGCTCACCCAGATGCAGATTGCTCGCAACTTCCTGGACGGGCTGGCGGCGGATCACGACATCCGGGCCGAGGACTGTCGCGATCTGCGCAAGCTGCTGATGATTATCGAGAGCGTGGTGATGGTGCTGGAGGACCACCTCGAGGTGCGCCGACAGAGCTTCGATGTGTACCACGACGGCGGCAGCACGATGGAGCTGCGGCCGTTCATGCAGATCGAGGCTTGACCGATGCAGACGCTCAGCAAGCCCAGCGCGACCGACCTGGTCGCCGCCGCTCGCATTGCCAAAGCCCAAGACCTGGATGCGGTGCGCGCCTTCGACACCCGAGAGGCTACCTGCTGCACAGCCGCCGGCATGGCGCAACTCGAAGCGGCATCGGTGGCGGCCATGGAAGCAGTCTTCGCCGCCGAAGAGGCCATCGTCAACCTGAGGTCTGAGAGCCTGGGCGACGTTCACACCAAGGTCGCCTACCTCAACGAGTACGGCCGCGGCTGCGCCTATGATGACTACTGCGAACGGCTGGTGAAGTCGGCCTGTGCGGATATCAGGCGGCTTTGCGGGTGGACGGTTTAGGCAGCATCGCTCTAACTCACCGGCTAGATGAGAGAAGGGGGCCTCGCTTCGGCGGGGCCTCATTTTTCATGGAACCGGCACTCAAACAAAGTTATTCTAGGGTGACGCAAGAATAAGGTTCTCCCAATCGACCATTGCCCTTAACCTACTTGTCGTGCTTTAGCCTCTGAGACCATGACAGGATTAAGGTGTATTGCCACGTCCTTCTCATTCGAGAAGGTGTATTTGAACTCTGGCTGCTGAGGATCGGGCCGTTTTCCCTTTGCTGGCCTACGCCGCTTGTTCGATGCGAAAGCGGCCGTGGGCAAGTGTTCAAGGGGTGGTAGCTTCGGGACATTGCCCTCGAACCACTCCCTAATTGAGACTATTTGTAGCCGTGGCAGCCCTTCATGCACAGTCGGTGAAAGCCCAGCCGCTGCCGCTTCTCGAGTCATCGCCCTCGTCGGTGATTGAAGACAGATGAACAGGCCCAACTCCGCACCCTCGCGTTCCATGGTGCCACGGAAATCGCGAACCATTGCCGGGCCGACCGTAGCACCGCCCTTAACAGAAGTGAGCATTCGCCCCCAGGGACGACCTGGTCCATTGGGGAAAAACATCTCTCCATCAACACCCCTGTCAGCGCCTTTCTTCTGTTCTCGGAGGGCGTGCGGATTAAAGAGGTAATTGGCCCACCACTGGAACTGATATTTGTCTCGCTCGGCTAGCTTTACCGCCGACTCATAGTCTCGCGGAATACCCTCAATCCGGTACTCGACAGGCTTTTCCAATCTCTCTTTCAGGCGTGACTCAATGACTTTGATGGCATGAATTGCAATGTCAATGCCGATCCATTGCCGACCAAGGCACTGGGCGGACTCGATCGTTGTGCCGCACCCGCAAAAGGGGTCCAAAATCACACTGCCCTCGTCGCTCGACGCCGCTATGATCCTGTCCAGGAGCTGCCGCGGTTTCTGTGTTGGATACCCAACACGCTCCTGGGATTGAGAATTTAGCGGTGCGATATCGGTCCAAACGTCACCCAGCGGCAAGCCACGCTGTTCGTCAAGATACCGTTTCATCCTTGGCACTCGCCCCGGCGCAGTTTGAACAACTATTCCCGCTTCATATGCCTTCTGCATTCGTTCTTTGGTCCACCGCCACACCCTGGTGACACCCAGAAACTCATAGGTAAGGTTTGGGCGATTAGAGTTTGGATTTATCAGACTCGTTAGCTGGTATCGTCGGCCATCACGATCTTCGTGAGAGTATTTTTCAGACACCTTTTCAGGTAATTGGCTCTCGTCGTATGGCAAGAAAAGGGCGCTGTCATTCCAAACAGGACTTGATCCTTTTGTGTATGCGAGAATTAGATCATGGTTGGTGGGCAAGCGTTTAGACGATAGTCCCTTGCTCGGAGAACGGCGCCAAACAATTTCGTTCCGAAAACTGTGCGGTGTGAATGCGCTATCCAAGAGAACTTTGAGATAGTGGCTGGCAGTAGGATCGCAATGCAAATAAAGTGTGCCAGTTGTTTTGAGCACTCTTCGCATTTCAATAAGCCGCGGCGTCATCATCGCTAGATACGCCATCAAGTCGGACTGGCCCAGTGCCGAACGGAGAGCATCCAGCATCCGAGCAATGACGCCTCCGTGAGACATCACCTCCGCCATAGAAAGCTCAGACTCTTCTCCCCATGACCAAGCGTCAACGAAAGCACCGGCCTGTGCACCCCTCTTTGTTGAGTCCGGATGCTCAAACAGCACGTTGTACTGCGCCTGACTGTTAAATGGCGGATCCAGGTACACGAGATCGACACTCTCGTCCGGGACATACTCTCGCATGATGTCCAAGTTGTCGCCAAAGTAGAGCTTGTTTTCCACAACAAACCTCCCCTTCATTGTGGATAAGCTACAAGAATCGTTCTGAATCAACAAGCTGCCGCAGTGTTCTTACGCTCTGCTATATGCTGTTTTGGCAACACCACTACATCTTGGGGAAGCGATCACGCCCTCATGCTATTTGTAGAGACGAAATCCACCATAGCTCTTTAGGCAGGGGGTGTAGTCCGCACCGACGAAAGGGTCTTCCTTCCTTCTTCATAGGGCTGACATCGACTGGTATCGCCATGGGAAAGCGTCCGCGAGCAGCGGATTGCAGCCGTCACCGGCACGCGCAACCCCTACGTAGCGGGTGTGACTCCCGATCCGGACGGAGCGTGTTGGTGGGAGGTGAGATAGGAAACGGAACGATACGCGCGCGCGAGACCGACCCCGAGCCCTTCAGCCGCTCTTGATTAGCAGGATTAGCAGGGTGCCTGTTGCCGAGATTGGCGCCCTCACGGCCACCGGAACCGTCAGTCAGCACAATATCAGGGATAGGGGATGAGGCTGCCGACCGGCTCGAGCCCCAGGGTATCCGCGACGAATTGGCTCTCGTATTGCAGCCGTGATGCTTCCCATGTGCTTCCCAATCTAGTTTCTGGGAAGCACGACGCCTCTTGTCTTGCTATAAGCCTTTGAAATGATTGGCGCGCCCGGGAAGATTCGAACTCCCAACCTCCTGATCCGTAGTCAGGTGCTCTATCCAATTGAGCTACGGGCGCAGCCGCCGGGCCGGACTGCAAAAGAGCAATCCGGTGGCTGAGGGCGCGGAACCTAGCGAACGCGGCTTGGGCACGCAAGACCCTTTCGTGACTGCAGCTATGCGTTTCAAGGTGATGCGCCAGAGCCACGCTTTAACATCTGTTGGCGAATCACCCTTCCCTTAGGCATGCTGTGGCGCTAGGGAGACAGGGGTCACGGAGAGCGGGTTTCCGTGCCGTTGGCCCGGAGTCGCGGATCCCGGAGTTCTGAGGGGCGGTCGGAAGTGGTGAGCCATGCAGCTTAGGCAGAACAAGAAGATTGGCCGAGCAACAGCCCTGGCTGGGCTGTTGCTGGCTCTCGTTGGCTGCCAGTCTATCGATAACGTCGTGCTGCCGGGCGGTTCGCCCAGTGCCAGCGCGCCAGGGGTGCAGCTGGGCACCACGAACTTCACGGTGCCTGGTGTCAGCCAGTTCCCCTCGACGGGAACCGCGGTCGGCGACCGGATCGAGGAGTTGCGCGACGAACTGGAGGACCTGCAGAGCAAGGTCCGGCAGGAAAACTCGTCGCTGCAGGCCGTGCGCACCGCCATACGCGCCAATGCCAGCGCCTATAATCAGACCGTGGCCGGCATCAACAGCCGGCTGCAGGTCGGCACCACGCCGGGCAATCCCAATATGGTCGAGGCCTGGAACCAGGCGCGTGGCCAGCTTGACCAGGTCAATCAGGACTCCTCCGGTCTGACCTCGCTGCTGAACGATGTCTCCGCCTCGTCCGCCATGGCCGGCTTCTTGCTGGAGGCGACGCAGGCGACCTTTGCCGTGCGCGGCGCCGTCGACGCAGATCACCAGCAGCTCGCCGTCCTGCAGGACGAGACCAGCCAGACCGCGGTCACCATCGACCGTCTGCTGAACGAGCTGACGACCGACGTTGCGCGCACCGCCAACTTCGTGGCCTCCGAGAGCAACGACATGCGTGCGCTTTCCGTCGCTGTGGATAACGGCCAGTTCATCGGCTCCAGCCTGGCCTCGCTCAGCAACGGCGTGCCGGCACCGGCGCCCTTCGGCGGCGGGCAAAGCCTGGTCGGCACCCGCGAGCCGCTGGTCGTGATCCGCTTCGATCGCCCCAACGTCGATTACAACGCCGTGCTCTATTCCGCCGTCTCCGCGGCACTGGAGCGGCGACCGAATGCAGCTTTCGACGTTGTCGCGGTCTCGCCCGGCGGGCAGCAGGCGCGCCTCAACACCGCGCGTGGGCGCCGCTATGCCGAAGGTGTGGTGCGCAGCCTGGCCAACATGGGCCTGCCCTTGGATCGGGTGAGCCTGGCCGCGACCGCCAGCCCCAACGTCTTCGTTGACGAGGTCTACGTCTACGTTCGCTAGCGGGCCTTGGCTCGGCCAAGGGACCTAGGCCGGTCCCTGGCTTGGCTGGTCCCTGGCTTGGCTGGTCACTGGCTTGGCTGGTCACTGGGGCGATTGCGCCCTAGGTTTCCCGGTTTGGGAGGGATGTGACCCTCCCGGCAGAGGAGACCTCTCATGCGAAGAGTCCTTGTACCGCTGTTGTTGATCTGGGGATTTCTTGCCCCGGCACAGGCTGACGAGGCCGACAGCCAGGCCTTGCGCGCCGTCATCCAGGCCCAGCTCGAGGCCTTTCAGCGCGACGACGGCACCACGGCCTTCTCCTTCGCCTCGCCGATGATCCAGCGACAGTTCGGCACGCCCGAGCAGTTCATGACCATGGTGCGACAGGGCTATGACCCGGTCTACCGGCCGATCAGCACCGAGTTCCAGGATGCACAGTTCAATGCCGAGAGGGCCGTGCAGAAGGTGCTGTTCCAGGACCGCAGCGGTCAGTCCTGGATGGCCTACTACTTCATGCAGCAAGAGGCGGACGGCAGCTGGCGCATCGCCGGCGTCAGGCTGGAGCAACTGCCTGATCTGACGACCTAGGCTTCTGTAGCGACGCTGCCGGGGGCAGCGGCACGCTCCCTTGCCCAATCGTCCGCGACGCGCCACCATGGCTGGAGAGTCGTGCCGCCGCCCCTTGCGACAAGCGGTGACACGACGTCGGACATCCCAAAGCGGCTGCGGATAAGGAGAGACGCCATGGAGCTCGGCATCAGTGACAAGGTGAGGCCGCTGATCGAGAAGGTGCGCACCATGGTGCGCGACGAGGTGATCCCCTTGGAGGCGGCCTACGAAGCGGAAATCGGCAAGGGCGACCGCTTTGCCTACACCGCCCGCCAGACCGAGATCCTGGAAAGCCTCAAGACGACCGCGCGAGAGCGCGGCTTGTGGAACTTCTGGCTGACCGCGTCCGACCGCGGCTATGGCCTCAGCACCGTCGAGTACGCCTATCTGGCCGAGGAGATGGGCCGCTCCCGCCTGGCGGCCGAGGCCTTCAACTGCTCGGCCCCCGATACCGGCAACATGGAGGTGCTGGAGCGCTTCGGCACGGAGGCGCACAAGCGTGCCTGGCTGGACGATCTGCTGGAGGGGCGCATCCGCTCCGCCTATCTCATGACCGAGCCGCAGGTGGCCTCATCGGATGCCACCAACATCGCACTCCAGGCCAAGCGCGAGGGCGACCACTATGTGCTGAACGGCGAGAAGTGGTGGGCCTCCGGCGCCGGCGATCCGCGCTGCAAGATCTACATCGTCATGTGTCTGACCAATCCCGATGGGGAGAAGCACAAGCGGCACAGCCAGATCCTGGTGCCGGCCGGGACCGAGGGTGTCGAGATCCTGCGGCCGATGGAGGTCTTCGGCCACGACGATGCGCCGCACGGCCACATGCACATCCGCTTTACCGATGTGCGCGTGCCAGCCGAGAACCTGATCCTGGGCGAGGGCCGCGGCTTCGAGATCGCGCAAGGCCGCCTGGGGCCGGGGCGCATCCACCACTGCATGCGCGCCATCGGCCAGGCCGAGCGGGCGCTGGAGCTGATGTGCCGCCGCTCCCTCTCCCGCCAAGCCTTCGGCAAGCCGCTGGCGCAGCTGGGCGCCAATCACGACATCATCGCCGAGTGCCGCATGGAGATCGAGATGGCCCGCCTGCTCTGCCTCAAGGCGGCCTGGATGATGGATACCGCAAGCCCGCGCGAGGCCGCGCCCTGGATCAGCCAGATCAAGGTGGTGGCCCCGCGGGTGGCGCTGAAGGTCACCGACGAGGCCATGCAGATGCACGGCGGCCAGGGCATCAGCCAGGACCTGCCGCTGGCGCATATGTGGACCCATCTACGCACGCTCAGACTTGCCGACGGTCCCGACGCGGTGCACCGCCGCCAGGTCGCGCGCAAGGAGCTGCGGCAGTACAGCAACCGCTAGATCCAATGGCTGAGCTCTATCTCGTGCGCCACGGCCAGGCCGGAAGCGTCGGTGGCGACTATGACCGGATATCCGATCTGGGCCGTCGCCAGTCCAGCCTGCTGGGCGCGCACCTGGCCGAGCTGGGCCTCAGCTTCGATAGGGTCGCGCGCGGCGACCTGCGCCGTCACGCCGAGACCCTGGATCCGCTGCTGGCGGCGCTGGGATACGATGGCGCGCCCGAGGTCCTGCCGGGCCTCAACGAGTACGACTTCCACAATGTCGCCGAGGCCTATTTCGCCGAGCGTCCTGAGCCGGCGAACTTCCGCAGCGACAAGAAGGTCTTCTTCCGCAGCCTGCGCAAGGCACTGCTGGCCTGGTCGCGCGACGAGCTGCCGGCAGAGTTGCTGCGAGAGAGCTGGCAGGATTTCTCCGACCGCGTGGCCGATGCGCTGGAGCGGCTTTGCGATCCGGCGAAAGGCGAGCGCGTGCTGGCCGTCAGCTCCGGCGGTGCGATCTCGATGGCCCTGTCGCAGATCCTTGGTCTGACGCCGGAGGTCGCCGTCGCCTTGAACCTGCAGGCGAAGAACAGCGGCTTTTCCCGCTTCATCTTCAACGGCAAGGCCATCTATCTTCACAGCTTCAATGCGGCACCGCACCTGGAGACGCCGGAGCGTCAGGCGCTGGTGACATTTAGTTAGTAGGACGCCGGCAGTTCGTAGGACGCGGCGATGGGGGCGAGGCCATGAGCGAGGACGTGACACAGCTGGACGAGGCCGCGTTGGCCGCCTATCTGCCGAGCCACATCGAGGGCTTCGGGCGCCTGGCCGAAGCACGCAAGTTTGCCGGCGGGCAGTCCAATCCGACCTTTCTGCTGACGAGCGATCGCGGCCGCTATGTGCTGCGCCGCAAGCCGCCGGGCGAGCTACTGAAGTCGGCGCATGCCGTCGACCGCGAGTTTCGGGTGATGCAGGCGCTGGCCGGAACCGACGTCCCGGTGCCGCGAACCTTCCATCTCTGCGAGGACGAAGCGGTCATCGGCTCGGTCTTCTTCGTCATGGAGTTCCTGGAGGGACGGATCTTCTGGGACCCGGCCCTGCCGGAGGTCGGCCGCGAAGAGCGCGGGCCGATCTTCGATGCCATGAACCAGGCCCTGGCGGCCCTCCATCTGGTCGATATCGAGGCTGTCGGGCTTGCCGACTTCGGGCGGCCGGGCAGCTATTTCGCCCGCCAGGTCTCGCGCTGGTCCAAGCAGTATCAGGCCTCGCAGACGCAGGAGATTGCGGCGATGGACCGCCTGATCGCCTGGCTGGAGGCCGAGATGCCGGAGGATGACGGGCGGATCTCCCTGGTGCACGGCGACTATCGTCTGGACAACATGATCTTCGCGCCGGCCGAGTCGCGCATCCTGGGCGTGCTCGATTGGGAGCTCTCGACCCTGGGCCATCCCTGGTCGGATCTGGCCTACCAGTGCATGCAGTGGCGCCTGCCGAACGAGGGCGTCTTTCGCGGGCTGGGTGCTTTGAATCGTCGCGGCCACGGCCTGCCGTCCGAGGCCGACTATGTCGAGGCCTACTGCCGCCGCACCGGTATCGACGGCATCGAGACCTGGACCTTCTGCCTGGCCTTCAGCTTCTTTCGCCTGGCCGCCATCATCCAGGGCGTCCTCAAGCGTGCGCTGGACGGCAATGCCTCCAATCCGGAGCGCGGCCTGAAGATGGGCGCCGCCGTCCCGGTTCTGGCCGAGATGGCGACGGAGATCATCGAGGGGAGGTCGTCATGACCCGCTACCGGGATGCCGTCGTTCTGATCACCGGTGCTGCCGGCGGCTTCGGCAGTCTGGCAGCAGAGCGCTTTGCCGCGGAAGGCGCCAAGCTGCTGCTCTCCGATCTTGAGGCAGAGGCCGTGGAGGCGGTCGCCGCGCCGCTGCGCACGGCGGGCAGCGCGGTTGAGGTGCTGGCCGGCGACGTCTCGAAGTGGGAGACGGCCGAGGCCCTGGTGGCGCGCGCGAAGGAGCGCTTTGGCGGACTGGACGTCGCGATCAACAATGCCGGTGTGGGCGGCATTCTGGCCAAGCTGCCGAAGATCCCGGTGGAGGAGGCCGAACGCATCTTCGCCATCAACCTGATGGGCGTCTTCCTTGCGATGAAGGCACAGATTCCCTTGATGGAGAGGCAGTTCACTCAGAGCGGTCGGCGCGGCGCAATCCTGAATGTCGCCTCCGTCGCCGGCGTGGTGGGGGCGCCGCTGATCTCCATCTATGCAGCCGCCAAGCACGGCGTCGTCGGTCTGACGAAGTCGGCCGCCGGCGAGTGCGCGCGCAAGGGCATCCGCATCAACTGCCTCTGCCCGGCCTTCGCCGAGACCCAGATGGTGACAGGCTTCCTGGAGAAGATGGGCGGCAGCGAAGAGGAGGCCCGCGCCCGCGTTCTCTCCAACATGCCGATGCGCCGCTTCGGCGAGCCCGCCGAGGTCGTGCAAGCCATGCTCTGGGCCTGCGCGCCGGACAACAGCTTCATGACCGGCCACGCCTTGGTCCTGGACGGTGGACTCTCTGCGGTTTAGGCGGGTCGGTGGTGTGCTACCGTCCGGGTGCTGCATCTTCTTGCTCAGCCAACGCCTGTTTCCGCGTCCCAACCGGCCCTCTCACCTCACTGTCACATAATTGCAACGCTTTTTCCAGGATTCGAATGACTGTTTCTTTCTTCTTGCCTGTTGCACAAATCACATTCCTGCCACATTCGCGGCAAGGTCCGAACACGATCTGGATCTATCTCTTTTGCCACGGAGACTTCCCCTCTCTGTCCGAGGTTTCCAGCCGACCTCACCCCGATGCCCCCCTCAGGCTGGAAAAAAGGCGGCCAGCGGTCCCGATCCCGCTGGCCGCCGCCTCGTTTCTGGGGGCCGTTCCTAACACCTAGAGCGTTGCAGGCTCGCCGATATGTCGCCTTTCCAGAGGCGGCCCGGATCGACTAGCGTCTGGCGCTATGGCGGGCGGCACAAGCGACAGAGAAAAGGCGCTCTTTTGCGGCGAGGGGCTGGCGGTCATGCGCGGCGAGCGCTTGCTGTTCAAGCAGCTGAGCTTTGCGCTTGGGCCCGGCGAGGTCCTGGTGCTGCGCGGCACCAACGGCAGCGGTAAGACCACGCTTTTGCGAATCATGGCGGGTCTGACCCGCCCCTTGGCCGGCACGCTCACCTGGGACGGCCTGCCGCTCAAGCATGCCATCGAGACGAATCGCTATCGCGCCACCTTGATCGGTCATCGCGCAGGCCTGAAGGATGACCTGAGCGTTGCCGAGAACCTTGCTTTCGAAGCCGGCTTGCTTGGTCTTTCGGCGAGGGCCGTTGCGCCGGCCATGGAGCGTCTGGATATCGCCCGCCTGGCCGAGCTGCCACTGCGCTACCTCTCGGCCGGCCAGCGGCGTCGCGTCGCGCTGACCCGCCTGGCGCTGGGCGGCGGTCCGCTCTGGCTGCTGGACGAGCCGGCAACCGCCCTGGACAGCGCCAGCGAGGCCGCCTTCTGGCAGCTCTGCCGCGAACGCCTGCAGGAGGGGGACCGCCTGGTGATCGCCAGTCATTCCGAGGTGCCCTTAGCGCAACACGACACAGTGTCGATGGATCGACAGGCCGCATGAGCGCGCTGGGCCTGGCCAGACTTCTTCTGCGGCGCGATCTGGCCCTGGCCTGGCGCCAGCGTGGCCAGGTGCTCTTGGCGATCGCCTTCTTCGTCTTGACGGCCAGCCTCTTTCCCTTCGCCATCGGACCCGATCCCAATCTGCTGGCCAGATTGGCGCCGGGCATTCTCTGGGTGGCGGCACTCTTTGCCATGGTGCTTTCCATGGAGCGGACCTTCCAGGCCGACTTCGAGGACGGCAGCCTGGAGCAGATGGTGCTCGCCGGCCTGCCCTTGCCGATCCTGAGCCTGACCAAGGCCCTGGTGCACTGGCTCAGCAGCGGCCTGCTGGTGACCCTGGCCTCGCCCGTGGTGGCCTTGACCTTTTCTCTGCCGCCGCAGCTCTACCTCACCCTGCTGGCCAGCCTGGCGCTCGGCAGCCTGAGCCTCAGCCTACTGGGCACGATTGCCGCAGCCCTCACCCTGGGTGCGCGGCGCGGTGCCCTGCTCGTGCCTCTGATCATCCTGCCGCTCAGCGTCCCGGTGCTCATCCTTGGGGTGATGGCCGTGCAGGCCGAGGCTCTGGCGCTCAGTGCTACCCCTCACTTGCTTTTGATGGGCGCCTTCTTCCTGCTGCTGCTGCCTGTGGCATCCTTCGCAACACCTGCGGCGTTGCGACAGGCTTTGGATTAGCGAGCAGGGACTTACTTAAAGACGATGCATTTCCTCGCAAACCCAGGGAGATTTGTCCGAATCGCCGACCGGGTCCTGCCCTGGGTCAGCGCCTTGGCGGTGGTTCTCGTTGCCGTCGGGCTCTATGCCGGGCTGGTCATCGTGCCCGCAGACTACCAGCAGGGCGACACGGTCCGGATCATGTACGTGCATGTCCCGGCTGCCTGGATGGCCATGTTCGTCTACGCCAGCCTGGCCGCCGCGGCGGCCAGCGGCTTGATCTGGCGCCATCCCTTGGGTTTTGTGATCGCCCAGTCGGCAGCGCCCATCGGGGCTGCCTTCACCTTTCTGGCGCTGGTCACCGGATCGCTGTGGGGCAAGCCCATGTGGGGCACCTGGTGGGTGTGGGACGGGCGCCTGACCTCGGTCCTGATCCTCTTCTTCCTCTACCTGGGCCTGATGGCGCTGGTGGAGGCCTTCGACGATCCCAAGCGCGGCCAGAAGGCGGCGGCTGTTCTTGCCCTCGTCGGCGTGGTCATCCTGCCGATCATCAAGTTCTCGGTCGACTGGTGGGCGACCCTGCACCAGCCGGCTTCGATCATGCGTTTGGACGGCCAGACGACGATCCATGCGAGCCAGCTCTGGCCGGTTCTGGTGATGGCGCTGGGCTTCACCGCCTACTACATCGCCGTGCTCTTGGTGCGTGTGAAGCAGCAGGTGCTCGCCAGCCGTCTTCGCAGCTTGCAGTTAGCTGCGGCAGACGCGTAAACCATGCCGCATGCAGTCCTTCGACGCGTTCTTGGCCATGGGCGGCTATGCCGCCTACGTTTGGCCCGCCATTCTACTGACCCTGGCCGTCCTGCTCTGGCTGGCCTGGTCCTCCGTGGCGCGCCTCAGGCGCACGCAGAAGAGCCTCAAGGCCTTGGAAGCCCTGGGGGTCGAAAGGCGGCCGCGGCGGCGCAAGCGGGAGGGTTGAGTCAGCGATGAGAGCCAAGCGCAAGCGCCTCTATATCGTGCTGTCGGCTTTGCTCTGCTTCGGCGGTGCTACCGCGCTGGTCCTGGCGGCGCTGGACGACAGTCTGGCCTTCTTCTATGCCCCGGCCGAGATCGTGGCCGAGCCGCCGGGTCCGCAGCAGGCGGTGCGCCTGGGCGGTCTGGTCGAGGTCGGCAGCGTGGAGCGACGGGGCCAGGACGTGCGCTTCCAGATCACCGATCAAATTGCCAGCATTCCCGTCGCCTACAGCGGCATCCTGCCCGACCTCTTCCGCGAGGGCCAAGGCGTGGTGGTGGAAGGCAAACTGGCGTCCGGTGGGCTATTCGAGGCCCACACGGTGCTGGCCAAGCACGACGAGAACTACATGCCGGCCGAGGTCGCCGAAGCCCTCAAGAAGTCGGGCGAATGGCGCCCGGAAAGCGGTGAGGGAGGCTCCAGCCAGTGATCCCGGAGCTCGGCCACTACGCCCTCGTCCTGGCGCTTCTGGTCGCGTTGGCACAGACGATCCTACCGCTCTACGGCGCGCACCGCGGGGCCGGCCGGCTGATGGCCTTCGCCGAGCCGGCGGCCTACCTGCAGTTCCTGCTGCTGGCGCTCTCCTTCGTCGCCCTGGTGCAGAGCTATCTGGTCTCGGACTTCACCGTGGTGAACGTGGCCCAGAACAGCCACTCGCTGAAGCCCTTCCTCTATAAGCTGGCCGGTGCCTGGGGCAACCATGAGGGCTCTCTGCTGCTCTGGGTCTTGATGCTGGCCTTCTTCGGGGCTGCCGTCGCCCTTTTCGGCAGCAACCTGCCGGCCAGCCTGCGTGCCCGCGTGCTGGCCATCCAGGCGCTGATCGCCGTCGGCTTTCTGGTCTTCATGCTGGCGACCTCCAACCCCTTCCTGAGGGTGATTCCGCCGCCGCTCGATGGCCGCGACCTCAACCCGCTGCTGCAGGATCCGGGTCTCGCCTTCCATCCGCCGCTGCTCTACCTGGGCTATGTCGGCTTCTCCCTGGTCTTCTCCTTCGCGGTCGCCGCCCTGATCGAGGGGCGCATCGACCCGGCCTGGGCGCGCTGGGTGCGGCCCTGGACCCTGGTCGCCTGGACCGCACTGACTGCCGGCATCGCGCTGGGCGCGCGCTGGGCCTACTACGAGCTGGGCTGGGGCGGTTGGTGGTTCTGGGACCCGGTCGAGAACGTCTCCTTCATGCCCTGGCTGGCCGGCACCGCGCTTCTCCACTGCGTCAGCGTGGTGGAAAAGCGCGAGGCTTTTCGTGCCTGGACCGTGTTGCTGGCGATCCTGGCCTTCTCGCTTTCGCTGCTGGGCACCTTCATCGTGCGTTCCGGCCTGCTGACCTCGGTCCATGCCTTCGCCGTGGATCCCGAGCGCGGCGTCTTCATCCTGGCCCTGCTCTTCATCGCCATCGGCGGTTCCTTCGCGCTCTATGCCTGGCGGGCGCCGAAGCTGACCGCTGGCGGCAGCTTCAACACCATTTCGCGCGAAAGCGGCCTGCTGTTGAACAACCTGCTGCTTTCGGCCGCCTGCGGCACCGTCCTGGTCGGCACGCTCTACCCGCTCTTCCTGGAGCTGATCACCGGCAATGTGGTCTCGGTCGGCCCGCCCTTCTACAACAAGACCTTCGTGCCGCTGATGATCCCGCTGGTGATCCTGATGGGCATCGGCCCCTTCCTGCCTTGGAAAAAAGCGGAACTGGGCAAGGTGCTGCCGCGTCTGATCTGGCCGGCGCTGGCCAGCGTCGCCATCGGCGTCATCGCCGCCATGCTGCTTGGCGGTGGGCCGGTGATGGCCGTGCTCTTCCTTGGATTTGCTGCCTGGCTGGTGCTGACCAGCCTCTTCGAGCTGGCCGAGCGCATCCGCCTCTTCCGTGCGCCCTTGGGCGACAGTCTGGCGCGCCTGACCGGTTTGCCGCGCCGCCAGTGGGGCATGACCCTGGCCCACGCCGGGCTCGGACTCGCGATCGCCGGAATGGCGGGCTCCACGGTCTGGAAGCAGGAACGGATCGAGACCCTGCAGCCCGGTCAGTCGCTGGAGATTGCCGGCTATGAGCTGACCCTGGAGGGTGTGGAGTTCCTGACCGGCCCCAACTACCAGTCAGAGCAGGCGATCCTGCGCGTCACCGCCGACGGCGACCCGATCACGGTTTTGCGGCCCGAGCGACGCTTCTATCCGGTGCAGCAGATGCCGACGACGGAGGCGGCCATCCGCGTTACCGTCGGCGGCGACCTCTATGCCGTGCTGGGCGAAACCGATCAGGCCGCGAGCGAGGGCTATCTCTTGCGGGTCTACTACGAGCCGCTGGTGGTCTGGATCTTCATCGGGACCCTGGTGATGGCGGTCGGCGGCATCATCTCCATCGCCGCGCGCGCGCCTGTGCGCAAGGAAAAGCGCCAGGCCCATCCGCAGCCGGCCGAATAGGAGACAGCAGACTTGCGCAAAGGTACCAAGGGCCTCCTCTTCCTGCTGCCCAGCCTGATCTTCGTGGCGGCGGCCGTGGGTTTCTTCTTCGGTCTGGACCCCGACCGGGATCCGCGCGCGATCCCCTCTCCGCTGGTGGATCACGCTGCGCCCGAGGTGAGCCTGCCGGCGGTCGCCGGTCTGGGCCTGCCGGGGATCGAGCCGGAGATGCTGAAGGGATCGCCGGTGACCGTGGTGAACCTCTGGGCCTCCTGGTGTGCGCCCTGCCGCATCGAGCATCCCCAGCTGATGAAGCTGGCCAAGGAGCCCGGCGTGCGCATGCTGGGCATCGACTATCGCGACCGCGCCGATAGCGCCGTCACGTTCCTGCGAGAGTTGGGCAATCCCTTCGAGGCCGTAGGCTTCGACCTGGAAGGGCGTGCCGGTATCGACTGGGGCATCACCGGCGTGCCGGAGACCTTCTTCCTGGACAGCGAGGGCCGCGTGCGCCACCGCCACACCGGTCCGATCGATGCCGACACACTGAAAAACAACATTCTGCCCCGGATCAGAGAAATTGCCGGATGAGACTGCTGCTTGCCCTGGTCTTGTCGCTGTTCGCCGTTAACGCCTGGGCGATCGACGACCGCGAGCGGCTGAGCGATCCTGCTTTGGAGGAGCGTGCGCGCACGCTGTTCAAGGAGGTGCGCTGCGTGGTCTGCCAGAACCAGTCGATCGACGATTCCGAGGCGCAGATCGCCAAGGACCTGCGCGTCATCATCCGCGAGCAGATCGCGGAGGGGAAGGACGAGGAGCAGATCCTGGGCTTCTTGACCGCGCGCTACGGCGACTATGTCCTGCTGGAGCCGCCCTTCAAGGCCGGCACCTGGTTGCTCTGGTTCTCTCCGCTGATTGTCCTCCTGATTGGCGGCAGCATCGCCTGGGTCGCGCTGCGCAGCCGGCCTAAGACGGTGAACAGCGCGCCGCTCACCGCCGAAGAGCAAGCCCGGCTGGATAAGCTGATGGGATCCGACCGCAAGTGACGCTCTATATCCTCGCAGCCGTCCTGACGGCCCTGGTCGTCGCCGTTCTGCTGCATCCCTTGCTGCGCCGTCGAAGCGACGAGGCAGACGACGATTCCGAAGAGCTCGCGGTCTACAAGACCCAGCTCGCAGACCTGGAACGCGATCTGGCCGCCGGCGTCATGGCCGCGGAAGAGGCGGAGCAGACACGCCGCGAGATCCAGCGCCGCATACTGGCGGCCGACGAGATGCGCCGCGCCAAGCCGACCAGCGGCCGGCCGGCAAAACGGCTGGCCCTCGTCGTGCTGATGGCGATGCTTGTGGCAGGCCCCGGCCTCTACTGGGTCCTGGGCGAGCCCGGCGCACCGGCACAGCCGCATGCCGAGCGGCAGGACGTCGCCATGCAGCGCGCCTTGCAGGAGCGCGCGGTGGCCTTACGCGCAGACCTGGCCCAGAACCCTGCCAACCCGGATGGCTGGCAAGAGCTGGCCATGCTGCGGACCATGTTGGGGCAGAGCGGTGCGGCGGCCGAAGCCTATCGCATGGCGATCGCGCAGGGCACGCAAGAGGCCTCTGTCTATTCCGCCTTTGCCGAGGCGCTGATCGCCCAGTCCGAGGGCCAGGTGACGCAGGAGGCGCGCCAGGCTCTGGGTGCGGCGATCGAGCTGAACGAGAACGACCCGCTGGCCCTCTACTACATCGGCCACGCGCTGGAGCAGGACGAGCGTTACGAGATGGCGCTCAGGCTCTGGGGCGATATGGCAGCGGCTCTGCCGGCGGATTCGCACTGGCAGCTGCGTCTGCAAAGCGACATCCAGCGCATTCAGGCGAAGCTGCAAGGGAAGTAGGGGGGGCGAAACAGCGCCGCTGACGAACAAGTTAGTGCCGCCTCCCTTGCGTGACCCAGAGTGCGCGACTAGGTTCACCAGACCCACCTCAAGGTGCTTCAGGGGCAGTAAACTCAGCGATGGACGTCGTTCTCATTCCTCTGGTGCAGGTTCTCTCCCTGGCCATCGAACTCTTCATCTACCTGGTCATCGCCATGGCCATCATGTCCTGGCTGATCGCCTTCGACGTGATCAACCGGCACAATCAGATCGTCAGCACCATCGGGCGATTCTTGTGGAAGATCACCGAACCGCCGCTGAGGCCGATCCGCAAGATCATTCCCGATCTGGGTGGCATCGACATCTCGCCGATCATCCTGATTCTGATCCTCTACTTCGTCCAAGGGATGCTGTGGCGCCTTGCCGCGAGCCTCGTCGGAGCCAGCTAGCCCCTTTGAAGCCTGTCCCGGCGGCCTGAGGCTTTGGGTCAAGGTGCAGCCGGCGAGCCGGCGCACCGCCATTGTCGGCCCGGTGGAGATCGGCGACGACAGGTGGGCGTTGAAGATTGCGCTCACCGCCCCGCCGGTGGACGGCAAGGCCAATACGGCCCTTGTTGCGCTGCTGGCAAAGCGGTTCGGATTGGCTAAGCGAGACATCGAAATCGAGCGCGGCAAGAGCGATCGGGTAAAGCGCCTGCGGCTCGTTGGCGACAGCGAGGGACTGGCGCGACGAGCAAAAAAGCTCTATTGAGCCCGCCGAACACCTCACAGCGCCGCGTTTCTCGCGGCATCTAGAACAGCAAAAAAATTGGAGGACGCGATGACCGCCACCTTGATCGACGGAAAGGCCTTTGCCGCAGGTTTGCGCGCCCGCATCGCCAAAGAGGTTACGCGGGTCAAGCAGGAGGCCGCCTTCACCCCCGGCCTGGCCGTGGTGCTGGTCGGCGAGAATCCGGCAAGCCAGGTCTATGTCCGCTCCAAGCACAAGGCGACCGTGGAGGCCGGCATGGCCTCCTTCGAGCACCGCCTGGCCGACACCACCAGCCAGTCGGAGCTCCTGGATCTGATCGCCCAACTGAACGCCGACGGCACGGTCGACGGCATTCTGGTACAGCTGCCGCTGCCCGACCAGATCGACGAGCAGGCCGTCCTGGCCGCCATCGACCCGGCCAAGGACGTCGACGGCTTCCATGTCGTCAATGTCGGCAAGCTGGCCACCGGCGCCGCCGATGCCCTGGTGCCCTGCACGCCCTTGGGCTGTCTGATGATGCTGCGCGACCACCACGGCAGCCTCAGCGGCCTCAATGCCGTCGTCATCGGCCGCTCCAACATCGTCGGCAAGCCGATGACGCAGCTGTTGATCAAGGAGAGCTGCACCGTCACGGTGGCGCACTCCCGCACCCGCGACCTGCCGGGCGTGGTGCGCGGCGCCGACATCGTGGTGGCCGCCGTCGGACGGCCCGAGATGGTGCCGGGCGACTGGATCAAGCCGGGTGCGACGGTGATCGATGTGGGCATCAACCGGATCGAGGGCGCGGACGGCAAGAACCGCCTGGTGGGCGACGTCGACTTCGCCAGTGCAAAGGAGGTGGCCGGTGCCATTACCCCGGTACCCGGCGGCGTCGGCCCGATGACCATCGCCTGCCTCTTGGCCAACACCCTGACGGCGTCGTGCCACGCAAGAGGCCTGCCGGCACCCAACCTCTAGAGCTAGAGGTCGATCGGGACGCCCTGGCGGCCGGCCATGTCCTGGATGAACTGCCAGGCGACGCGGCCGGAGCGGCTGCCGCGGGTGACTGACCAGGCGCGCGCCTCGCGTTCCAGATCCTCGCGCTCGAAGGTCAGGCCGTAGCGCTGGCAGTAGCCCTCGATCATCGCGAAGTAGGTCGCCTGGTCGCAGTTGTGGAAGCCCAGCCAGAGGCCGAAGCGGTCCGACAGCGAGACCTTCTCTTCCACCGCCTCGGAGGCATGGATCGCAGTCGAGCGCTCGTTCTCGATCATGTCGCGAGCCAGCAGGTGGCGGCGGTTGGAGGTGGCGTAGAAGAGGACGTTGGCCGGCCGGCCCTCGATGCCGCCTTCCAGGATCGCCTTCAGCGACTTGTAGCTGGCGTCTTCGCTCTCGAAGGAGAGATCGTCGCAAAAGAGGATGGCGCGGCGCGGCTGGTCGCGCAGGACATGCAGCAGGTGCGGCAAACTGGGGATATCCTCTCGCGCGATCTCCACCAGCGCCAGACGTGCATGGCCGGCGGCTTCCGCCTCGGCATTCACGGCCTCGTGACTGGCCTTGACCAGCGAGCTTTTGCCCATGCCGCGTGCGCCCCAGAGGAGCGCGTTGTTGGCCGGCAGACCGCGGGCAAAGCGGCGCGTGTTGTCCAGCAAGGTCTCGACCTGGCGATCCAGGCCGCGCAGCAGGTCCAGCGGCACCAGATTCACCTTCGCCACCGGCAGCAGGCTGCGCTCGTCGGCCTGCCAGACGTAGGCGTCGGCGCTGTCCAGCTTGCCGGGCGCGACAGCCGGCGGGGCCAGGCGCTCCACGGCTTCGGTCAGGCGCCGCAACAGCGGCTCCAGATCGGTGAGGTCCTTTGTCATCGGTTCGAATTGACTCCCGTCGAACGGCCGGAGAGGGTGTGAGGCCAGCTTCTGGAACTGGATCGTCGCGAGCCTTAAGAGGCTGCAAGCGGCGCGTCAATTCCCTTGCACCGCAGCTGGCGACCGCAGCGCGCCTTTGCCCTGCTGCAGATGGCAGCGTCCCACCCGCTTAGCCGCGTTGCATTTTGCGAAAGTGCCGCTATAGTCCGCCGACTTTAGCAGACCCCCGTTAAGCGGAGTTAATCCTTCATGTTCATCTCACCGGCCTTCGCGCAGGACGCGGGCGGCGGCGGTGGCGACATCCTGACGTCGCTCCTGCCCCTCGTCCTCATCTTCGTCGTATTCTACTTCCTGCTGATCCGTCCGCAGCAGAAGCGCGCGAAGCAACATCGTAACATGGTCACCAACCTGCGCCGCGGCGACCGCGTCGTCACCGGCGGCGGCTTCGTCGGTCAGGTCACCAAGGTCCTGAACGACAATGAGGTTCAGGTCGAGATCGCCGAGGGCGTCCGGGTCAAGGTGGTGCGCAGCACCATCACCACGGTGCTGGATCGCAGCGAGCCCGTGGCAGCGCCCGCGCCTTCGCGTGGCCGCAAGTCCAAGGCCGAGAAGGCTGAGGAGAAGCAGGAAGAGTCCGCCGAGGAAGGCGAGAAGAAGGACTGACGCCGCCGGGCGACCGCAGCGGCCTTAGCGCCGCTCCGCCTTCCCGACGTCTTTAGGAATCATTCATGGCTGACCTTCCCCGCTGGCAGCGGATCACGATTCTGATCGCCTTGGCGCTTGCGATTTTCTATGCCGCGCCGAACGTGATGCCGCGTTCGACCCTGGATTCCTTGCCGGATTGGGTCCCGCACGACCAGATCAATCTTGGCCTGGATCTGCGCGGCGGCTCTTACCTGCTTCTCGAAGTGGATTTCGAGGCGCTGAAGGAAGAGCAGCTGCGCGACCTCTCGGCCAGCGTTCTGGTGATGCTGCGCCAGGATCGCATCGGTGTGCGCGGGCTGGGTGTGCGTGGCGACAAGGTGCAGTTCGCGCTGCGCGAGGCCAACCGGGCCGACGATGCCTTTGCCGTTTTGAGCGAAGAGTTCCCCGATATGGAGATCGAGCAGAATGGTGAGCGTTTCACCATCGGCTTCTCCGAACTCTACCTCGATCAGCAGCGCAACAATGTGATCCAGCAGATCGTGCAGGTGCTGAACCGCCGTATCGACGAGACCGGTACCAAGGCCCCGACGATCCAGCGCCAGGGCTTCGACCGCATTCTGCTGCAGGTGCCCGGTGTCGAGAACTCGGCCGAACTGCGCGATATCATCGGGCGAACCGCCAAGCTGACCTTCCGCTTCGTGCTGGAGGGCGTGGATCCCGAACGCGATCGCGTTCCCGCCGGCGCCTCGCTGTTGGAAAGTGACCAGTTGGGCCCCGCGGGCCAGCCAGTCATGGAGGTGATCAGCGATCGGGTGATCGTCAGCGGCGAGAGCCTGACCGATGCACAGCCTTCCTTCGATCAGGGCCAGGCCGTGGTGGTCTTCCGCTTCGACGCTCTGGGCGGGCAGCGCTTCTGTGAGGCGACCCGCGCCAACGTCGGTCGCCGCTTTGCCATCATCCTGGACGACCGGGTGATCTCCGCACCGGTCATCCGCGACGCCATCTGCGGCGGCAGCGGTCAGATCAGCGGCAACTTCTCCATCGAGGAAGCAACGACCCTCTCGCTCTTCCTGCGGGCCGGCGCGTTGCCCGCGCCCTTGACCGTGATCGAAGAGCGCACCGTGGGCCCCGGCCTGGGCGCCGATTCGATCCAGGCCGGCGAGATCGCCAGCGTGGTCGGCGTGGTGCTGGTGGTGCTGTTCATGGCGGCGATCTACGGGCGTTTCGGTCTCATGGCCGATGTCGCGCTGATCATGAACCTGATCATCATCGTCGGCGTGCTGACGGCCTTGCAGGCGACCCTGACTCTGCCCGGCATTGCCGGTATTGCGCTCACCATGGGCATGGCGGTGGACGCCAACGTGCTGATCTTCGAGCGCATACGCGAGGAGGTGCGCGCTGGGCGATCGCTTGGCATGGCCGTCGACGCGGGCTTCAAGCGCGCCATCACCACCATCATCGATTCCAACGTCACCACCTTGATCGCGGCCGTCCTGCTCTATCAGTTCGGCACCGGCCCGATCCGCGGCTTCGCCGTCACGCTCTCTTTGGGGCTGGCCTCGTCGATGTTCTGCGCGATCCTGGTGACACGCTGGATGGTCTTGTCTTGGGCGCGGCGCCAGAAGCGCGGTACCAAGCTGCCAATCGGTTAGGCCCGTTTGAGAATGCGCGGCACCAGCCCACTCCCCCTCCCGGCCACCCACGCCAGTATCCTATTGGGTGGCCGGGAGGGGGAGTGGGCTGGTGCCGAGGTGGAAAATTGGCTTTCTGGCCGATTTTCAGATGGACACTTAGGCCATCCAGGTAGGACAGACGACTATGAACCTGATTCACTTCGTCCCGGTCGAACCGAAGATCGATTTTCTCGGTCGGCGGAAGCTCTTCTACATCGTGAGCCTGATCCTGGTCATAGGCTCGATCGGCCTCTTCCTGGGCAAGGGGCTGAACTTCGGCGTGGACTTCCGCGGCGGCACCTTGCTGGAGATTAAGACGACGCAGTCGCCGGCCGATCTACAGGGCCTGCGCGCCACCTTGAACAACCTCGACCTGGGCGATGTCACCCTGCAGGAGTTCGGCGACCCCGATGTCGTGCTGATCAACCTGCCGCGCCAGGACGGCGAGGAAGCAGAGCAGGAGGCCGCACTCGAGGCGGTGCGCGCGGCCATGCAGGGCGAGGTCGCAGAGTATCGTCGGACCGAGAGCGTCGGGCCTAAGGTCGGCTCGGAGCTGCGTTTGGCGGCCGCTGTGGCGACCTTGCTGTCGATGCTGGGGATCATGATCTATGTCTGGATCCGCTTCGATCTGGTCTACGGCGCTGCGGCGCTGACGGCCCTGGTGCATGACGTGATCGTCGTGATCGGCTTCTATGCACTGACTGGTATCGAGTTCAATCTGGGAACCCTGGCCGCGGTGCTGACGGTCGCAGGCTATTCGATCAACGACACGGTGGTGGTCTTCGACCGCGTGCGCGAGGAACTGAGGCGGTTCAAGAAACTGCCGGTTCTGGAAGTCCTGAACAAGGCGATCAACGCCACGCTGTCGCGCACCATCCTGACCACCAGCACGACCCTGCTGGCCCTCCTCGGCCTCTACTTCTTCGGCGGCGAGGTGATTCGCGGTTTCACGGCGGGTATCATCGTCGGCATCGTGGTCGGCACCTTCTCTTCCATCGCTATCGCCGTGCCGATCCTCTCCTGGGCGCGCCTGCGCCCGGCGGCACCGACCGGAACCAAGCCCGAGAAGGTGAAGCCGGCGGTCTAATAGGCTAGAGTCCCGATTTGGAAGGGAGGAGAGTCTCATGGACATCACCCCCAGCGCCACTGTCGGGCGCCAGATCGTCGAGAGCTACGGCGATGGGCATTTCACCGTCAGCGGCCAACGTCATCAGGGCTCGCTCGTGGTCACGCCGGAGGTGGTTTTGCCCTGGCCGGTGGCGGAGTTTGCCGCCGCCACGCCGGAAAGCCTGGCCTTCCTCAAGCACCTGGAGGTGCCGGTCGATCTGCTGCTGCTCGGCTGCGGCGAGACGCAGGTCTTTCTCCGACCCGCTCTGCGCCAGGCTTACAAGGACCTTCTGGGCCTGACCGTGGAGTGCATGGCCAGCGGGGCGGCGTGTAGAACCTACAACGTGCTCGCCAGCGAGGATCGCCGCGTCGCCGCCGCCCTGATCGCCGTCGCCTAGTCGAGGATGGCGGATGCACTCTCGGTGCTGGGCAAGCAGGTCAAGGCGCAAGATCACGACCGCTATCTGACGCTTGTCTTCGCGCCGGCAGCGCTGCGCGAGGACCTCTTTGCATTGGCGGCCTTCAATCAGGAACTGGCGCGTACGGCCGAGCGGGTGAGCGAGCCCTTGCTGGGCGAGATGCGCTTTGCCTGGTGGCGCGATGCGGTCGAGGCCATGGCGGCCGAGGGCAGGATGCCGGAACACCCCGTCGCCCAGGCGCTTCACCCCCTGGTCGCCGAGGGGCGCCTGGCGGCAGATCCCTTGTTGGAGATGATCGAGGCACGGCGCCGCGATCTCGATGCAGAGCCCTTCGCCACCCTGGAGGCACTCACGCGCTATGCCGCTGAGACCGCTGGCCGGCTCAACCGCCTCTCCGCATGCCTGCTGGATGTTCCCGACGAGGGCCAAGAGCTTGCCGAAGACCTGGGCACGGCCTGGGGGCTGCTCGGCCAGCTACGCTCTTTCGAGACCTGGCGGCGGAGCGGTCGCCTTTGGCTGCCGCAGAGCCTGCTCGATGCGGCCGGGCTCAGCCGCGGACAGGTGTTGGATCCCCCCGAAGCGCTCAACCTGGCTCCCCTGGCCAAGCCTCTGGCCAAGGCGGCCGAGGTTCTGCTTTCGGCGGCCAAGCAGCGGCAGCCAAGCCTGCCCAAGGGGAAGGCCAGCCCCTTCCTCCTCGGCACGCTTGCACGCGGCTATCTGCGCCAGCTCTCGGAGTGTGGATTCGAGCTTGCCGACCCGCGTTTCGCGCTGCTTCCGCCGGGACGGATTTTCCATCTCACCTGGTCGCTGTTGAAGCGACGCTGGTAAGAGCGCCCCTGGTTTCCAGGAAAATGGGTTTCGCAGAGCTGCAGGTGCGAGCGACAAGCTGGCTCGCTGTGGTCCATGCTGCCAATCGGAACCGAGAGGTTTGGAGGAAGGCCGACCGGGCAGCCCAAGGGGGAGGGGCGACCATCTGGCCATTCTGGAAGGCCGGCCGTGGGCAGAGCACACATCTGCTCGCGGCCGTCCATTCCTTGTAATGGGCCGATGCCCAACGCAGAGCTAGGTCAGCCGGTGCCGCCGACGGTGATGGCATCGAGTCTCAGCGTCGGCTGGCCGACACCGACCGGCACGCCCTGGCCGTCCTTGCCGCATGTGCCGACGCCGGGGTCCAGCTCCATGTTGTTGCCGATCATGCTGACCTTCTGCATGGCCTCTGCGCCGCTGCCGATAAGCATGGCGCCCTTCACCGCCGGTCCCACCTTGCCGTTTTCGATCAGATAGGCCTCGCGACAGGAGAAGACGAACTGGCCGGAGGTGATGTCGACCTGGCCACCGCCGAAAGAGACGGCATAGAGGCCGTCCTTGACGCTGCCCAAGACCTCGTCGGGATCCTTGTCGCCGTTCAGCATCATGGTGTTGGTCATGCGCGGCATGGGGATGTGGGCATAGGACTGGCGCCGGCCGTTGCCGGTGGCATCCATGCCCATCAGCCGCGCGTTCTGCCGGTCTTGCATATAGCCGGTCAGGATGCCGTCCTCGATCAGGACGGTGCGGCTGGTCGGTGTGCCCTCGTCGTCGATGGTCAGGCTGCCGCGGCGATCGGTGATCGTGCCGTCGTCGACCACGGTGACGCCGGGACTGGCCACCCGCTCGCCGATGCGGTCGGAGAAGACCGAGGTCTTCTTGCGATTGAAGTCGCCTTCCAGACCGTGGCCGACCGCCTCGTGCAGCAGGATACCGGGCCAACCGGGGCCCAGGATGACCGGCATCTCGCCGGCCGGCGCGTTGACCGCCTCTAGATTGACCAGGGCCTGGCGCAGCGAATCGTCGACGGCATCCTGCCAATGCGCCTCGTCGAAGAGGCTGGCGAAGGCGATCCTGCCGCCCGAGCCGTTGTGGCCCGACTCCTGCTTGTCGCCCTCGCCGACGGTGACGCTGATCTGCAGGCGCACCAGCGGGCGCACATCGGCCATCCGGCTGCCGTCGGCGCGGATGATCTGTACCGCCTGCCAGGAGCCGACCACGCTGGCCGAGACCTGCTGGACCCGCGGATCGCGGCCGCGCGCATAGGCATCGATCTTCTCCAAGAGCGCCACCTTCTCGGCGAAGGGCACGGCGGCGATGGGGTTGTCGTCGCTATAGAGCTTCAGGTTGGTGCCCTGCGGACGCTCCGCGGCTATACCGGAGTGGCCACTGCTGACGGCGGACACGGTCTCGGCGGCACGCTTCAGAGCCGCTTCCGAGAGCTCGCTGGCATGGGCATAGCCCGAGGCCTCTCCGGCGATTGCGCGCAGCCCGAAACCCTGCGAGGTATCGAAGGAGGCTGTCTTCAGCCGGCCATCGTCGAAGGTCAGGCCTTCGCTCTGCCGATACTCCAGGAAGAGCTCGCCGTCGTCGGCACCATCCAAGGCGTCGCGCGTGATGCGCTCGACCCTGGGCTGGTCGAGATCGGCCTGGGAAAAGAAAAGGCGGTCGGTGGTCTCCAGATGCGACATGATTCCTCCACTCGCGCGGCCATGCGTCTGCGGGCCGCAGAACTGTCTTAGACCATAGAATTAGGGATTCATGTGCCCGGAAGCCAGCCAAGGACGCTGCTTTCCGCGCGATCTCTCCCATCTCGTCGTCGCACGGGTCTTGCAGAGCCCGCAGCGGTGCGGCGTCCGGTCACAAACCGGCTGTCCATCGTGGGATCTATAACCATTATTAGATTTGAGGCGCGAACAAGCGGTTGCCTGCCTGCCGTCTGCGACGACCAGGCCAGACAGGCAACGGCCAACGGCCCGCAAAGGCGATAGAGATCCTAAGCAATAGGACGCCGGCTCTTGGCGGGCCCAATGGTGGCAAGCGCCGTGGCGAGCGATGATGAGTGACGCCGGGGCCGCAAAGTGCCTATCATGGCGTGGGCTCTGACAGGAAGGATGGGCGAGAGGTTATGGCAGGGATCAAGGCCTTTGCGGGTACGGCGCTCGCGACGTTAGGCGGCGCACTTCTCACTTTGCCGGCGCTGGCCGAGGACGCGGGCAAGAGCGTGCATGGCGTGGCTTGGGGCATGGGCATGCAACCGGCGGCCGCACCTTCGGCCGAGCGCATGCACGACTTCCACGAGTTGCTGCTCTGGGTCATCACCATCATCGCCTTCTTCGTCTTGGGTCTGCTGCTGTGGGTCATGTACCGCTACAGCGAGAAGCAGAACCCCAAGCCATCGAAGACCACGCACAACACGCTCATCGAGGTGATCTGGACCGTGGCGCCGGTGATGATCCTGGTGATCATCGCCATCCCCTCGTTCAAACTGCTCTACTACGAAGATCAGACCGTCGACGGCGACATCACCATCAAGGTGATTGGGAACGCCTGGTATTGGAGCTTCGAGTATCAGGATCCCGCGACCAACAAGATCGTCGCGCAGGACAACAACGAGAATACCAGCGAGGGCTTCACCTACGACGAGTTCTCCTTCGATGCCAACATGGTGCCCGAGGACGAGGTCAAAGACCCGACCCTGCGCCTGCTCGCGGTCGACAATGTGGCCTATGTGCCCTCCAACACGGTGGTGCGTTTCATCGTGACCTCGGCCGACACCTTGCATTCTTTCGCCATGCCGTCCTGGGGCATCAAGAAGGATGCAGTGCCGGGGCGCCTCAACGAGACCTGGACCACGGTTTCGGAGGAATGGGAAGGCACGACCTTCTATGGTCAATGCTCGGAGATCTGCGGCATCAACCACGCCTACATGCCGATCGCCTTCAAGGTGGTCTCCAGGGACGACTACATGGACTGGGTGAAGAAGATGGTGGCCTCCAACGGGACCGCAGCGCCGGTAACCTATGCGGAGAACCTGGCTCAGTAGTCTTTTGGGAATTGCGTCGGCGGCCGAAACTAGGGCCGCTGGCCTGAGAAACGAACGTGCAGTGCCGCGGCGACGCCCCGGCAAGCAGACGTAGAGAAGGGATCAGGAGCGATGGCTCATTATCAGGCGGCGGGCGAAGATCTGGAACACGCCCACGACGACCACAAGCCGGGCTTCTTCGTCAGGTGGTTCTGCTCGACCAACCACAAGGACATCGGCACGCTCTATCTGATCTTCGCCGTGATCGCGGGCCTCATCGGCGGTGCAATCTCGGTGTGGATGCGGATGGAGTTGCAGGATCCCGGCGTGCAGTACGTCGAGGACGGTCAGCAGTGGAATGTGCTGATCACCGCGCACGGTCTGATCATGGTCTTCTTCGTGGTCATGCCGGCCCTGATCGGCGGCTTCGGCAACTGGTTCGTGCCGCTGATGATCGGCGCGCCAGACATGGCCTTCCCGCGGATGAACAACATCTCCTTCTGGCTTCTGGTGCCGGCCTTCCTGCTGCTCTTCGGCTCGGCCCTCTGGCCTCCGGGTGCCGGTACCGGCTGGACCATCTATCCACCACTATCGGCAGAGGTCTTCCATCCAGGGCCCTCGGTGGACATGGCGATCTTCGCGCTGCATCTGGCCGGCGCCAGCTCGATCCTGGGTGCCGCCAACTTCATCACCACGATCTTCAACATGCGCGCGCCGGGCATGACCCTGCACCGCATGCCCTTGTTCGTCTGGTCCATGCTGGTGACGGCCTTCCTGCTGCTGCTGGCGGTTCCGGTTCTGGCCGGTGCGATCACCATGCTGCTGGTCGATCGCAACTTCGGTGCCGACTTCTTCAATCCGGCCGGCGGCGGCGATCCGATCCTGTTCCAGCACCTCTTCTGGTTCTTCGGCCATCCCGAAGTCTACATCATGATCCTGCCGGCCTTCGGCATCGTCAGCCATGTGGTCTCGACTTTCTCCAAGAAGCCGATCTTCGGCTACCTCGGCATGGCCTACGCGATGGTCGCCATCGGTGTCGTGGGCTTCATCGTCTGGGCGCACCACATGTTCACCGTCGGTCTGGACGTCGATACGCGCGCCTACTTCACCGCGGCCACCATGGTGATCGCCGTGCCGACCGGCGTTAAGATCTTCTCCTGGATCGCGACGATGTGGGGCGGTTCGATCCGCTTCGACACGCCAATGCTCTGGGCCTTCGGCTTCATCTTCCTCTTCACCGTGGGCGGTGTCACCGGTGTGGTGCTCGCCAATGCCGGCATCGATACCTACCTGCACGACACCTATTACGTGGTGGCGCATTTCCACTACGTGCTGTCGCTGGGTGCGGTCTTCGGCATCTTCTGCGGAATCTACTATTGGATCGGTAAGATGAGCGGCCACCAGTATCCCGAATGGGCGGGCAAGGTGCACTTCTGGACCACCTTCATCGGCGTCAATCTGATCTTTTTCCCGCAGCACTTCTTAGGCCTGCAGGGCATGCCGCGCCGCTATGTCGACTATCCAGACGTCTATGCGCCCTGGAACTTCGTCTCTTCGATTGGTGCCTACATCTCGTTTGCCTCGACCCTGTTCTTCATTGTCATGATGGCCTGGACAATCTTGGCTGGTCGGCGAGTCGGCGCGAACTACTGGAACGTCGCGCCCTCCAACATGACTCTCGAGTGGACCGTGTCCTCGCCGCCGCCGTTCCATGCCTTCGACGAGATCCCGGTGATCAAGCCGCAGGAGCAGCACTGATCGGCGGCCGGGTAACGGGGTAACGTCAAGATGTCTCTTCCTCTTCCCGCTGCGGCGAGCGAGGCCAGTGCAGTCGCGTCGGTGGCGGTATCGCCGACGCCGCTGAAGGCCTGGATCGACCTGTTGAAGCCCAGGGTCATGTCCCTGGTCGTCTTCACCGGATTGGCCGGTATGATCGTGGCGCCCGGTGACCTCCATCCGGTCCTGGCCATCGTTGCCGTTGTCTGTATCGCGACCGCCGCCGGTGCCGCCGGTGCAATCAACATGTGGTACGAGCGCGACCTCGATGCGCAGATGGCGCGGACGCGCAAGCGGCCTTTGGTCCAGGGGCATATGGCACCCGAAGAGGCGCTTGCCTTCGGCGTCGTGCTCTCGCTCTTCTCGGTCATGCTGATGGGGGTCGCCGTCAACTGGGTGGCGGGCGCGCTTCTGGGCTTGGCCAATGGCTTCTACGTCTTCGTCTACACGATCTGGCTGAAACGCCGGACGCCGCAGAACATCGTCATCGGGGGTGCTGCCGGTGCCTTCCCGCCGATGATCGGCTGGGCGGCGGTGACCGGCGATGTGTCGATAGCCTCCATCGCTCTCTTCATGCTGATCTTTCTCTGGACGCCGCCGCATTTCTGGGCCTTGGCGATCTATCGCATGAAGGACTATGACCGCGCCGGCGTTCCCATGCTGCCGGTGGTTTCCGGTCGCAAGGCGACCGAACGCCAGATTCTGGCCTACACACTGGTGTTGCTGCCAGTCGCCCTGTTGCCCACTTTCCTGGGCGTTGCCGGGTGGCTCTATGGTGCGGTTGCCTTGATCCTGGGCCTGCTTTTCGTCGCCTGCGCATTTGCCATTATGCGCGATCCCGGCGAGAAGGCAGCGCGCAGCACGTTTGCCTTTTCCATTCTCTATCTCTGCATTCTCTTCGCTCTGCTGATCGTCGATCGGCAGCCCTTCCTCCTGGGCGGTCCGGGCGCCGTCCTATCGTGAGTGCGCTTGAGATGTCAGAGAAGCCTCAGACCAACAGCCCGGCGGAGCTGACCGGCCCGGCCAGAACAGCCTGGCTGAAGGCGCGCAAGCGGCGCAATTGGGCGATCTTTCTGGCGCTCATCAGCTTTATCGTGGCGGTCTACTTCGTCGCCATGGTGCGGATGGGAGGGCTCTAGGCGATGGCCGCGCCAGACGCCAACCAGGACCGGACCGGCAATAGGAAGCGTGCCAATGGGCGCCTTGCCATGGGGTTGGGCGTCTTGGTCTGCGGCATGGTCGGCCTATCCTTTGCCGCGGTGCCGCTCTATGAGCTGTTCTGCCAGGTGACCGGCTACGGCGGGACCACCCAGGTCTCCGAGGCGGTGCCCGAGGAGGTGCTGGAGCGGGAAATGAAGATCCGCTTCGATGCCAATGTCAGTCCCGAACTGCCCTGGACATTCCAACCCGAACAGCGCCAGGTCACGGTAAAGCTGGGCGAGCCGACCTTGATCTTCTATGTGGCGACAAACCAGGCCGAGGTGGCGACGGCCGGCACGGCGACCTTTAACGTGACTCCGCAGAAGGCCGGGCAGTACTTCAACAAAGTGCAGTGCTTTTGCTTTACCGAGCAGCTGCTGAACCCGGGCCAACAGATGGACATGGGCGTCAGTTTCTTCGTCGATCCGGCACTGGCCGAAGATCCGAACCTGGCCGAGGTGAAGACCATCACGCTTTCCTATACCTTCTTTGTCGATCCCGACAGCGAGCTGGCTTCGCTGTCGACCGGCGAGGAGGCGGCGGCAGACCGCGTCAATTAGAGTGGCCCCACGCGGTGTGGGGCGCGTATAGTAGAAGTGAAGTCCGCCCGAGCCCAGGGCCAGAATCAGGCTCGCAACCAGGTCTGAACCGGGGCACGAGCGTAGGAACGAGAGGGAACACGAGAGGCATGAGCGCGGCGCACGGCGACGAGCCAAAGCATCCATACCATCTGGTCAACCCCAGCGTCTGGCCGCTTGTCGGCGCAGCTGCGGGCGGCATCATCACCTTCGGTGGCGTGCTTTGGATGCACGGTTACGAATCCTGGTCCTTCTTCCTTGGGGCCCTACTGGTAATCGGCACCATGTTCTTCTGGTGGCGCGACGTCATCCGGGAATCGATCGTCGAGAAGGTGCACACCCCGGTGGTGCAGATCGGTCTGCGCTACGGCATGCTGCTGTTCATCACCTCTGAGGTGATGTTCTTCGTTGCCTTCTTCTGGGCCTACTTCGACCCGGCGCTCTTCCCGAACGAGGCGATCCAGGCAACCCGCGTCGAGGTGCTGGGCGGCGTCTGGCCGCCCGAGGGCGTGCTGACCTTCGACCCCTTCGCGGTTCCCTTCCTGAACACCCTGATCCTTCTGCTGTCGGGCTGCACCGTGACCTGGGCGCATCACGCCCTTCTGGTCGGCGACCGGCGCAATCTGATCCGCGGTCTGACCCTGACGGTTATCCTGGGTGCCATGTTCACCGGTTTCCAGATCTATGAGTACAACGTGGCTGCCTTCAGCTTCGACCAGGATGTCTATAGCTCGGTCTTCTTCATGGCGACGGGCTTCCACGGCTTCCACGTGCTGGTCGGCACCACCTTCCTCCTGGTCTGCCTCTTGCGGGCCCGCGCCGGCCACTTCACGCGCGAAAAGCACAACGGCTTCGAGGCGGCGGTCTGGTACTGGCATTTCGTGGACGTGGTCTGGCTGTTCCTCTTCGTCTGCGTCTACTGGTGGGGCGGTGGCGACCATTACGCCCACTAGATGGCTCTGGGCCGGGTGAGGCTCTTGAGGTGACCGTCTCGCCGCTCTCCGCCGGTCTGTCATGCCGCTGTCCGCGCTGCGGTCGGGGTAAGCTCTTCAAGGGCTACCTGACCGTCGTGGATCGCTGCGCTGCTTGCGGCACGGACCTCAGTAAGGCCGATTCCGGCGACGGACCCGCGGTCTTTCTGATCTTTATCGTCGGTGGCCTGGTCATTCCCTTGGCCTTCTGGCTGGAAAGCAGCGCCGAACCGCCTATCTGGGTGCATATGCTGGTGTGGCCGGTCTTTATCCTTGGCCTGTCGCTGCTGTTGCTGCGGCCGGCCAAGGCGCTGCTGGTGGCATTGCAGTACAAGCACAGGGCCAGCGACAGCGGTCACGTGAACTACGACTGATTCGCGTAGCGCCAAGCGGGCGGATGCGGACTGGAAACGCCCAAAGATCCTGAGGTCATGACGCTCTTCAATCGCCCCTTCCAGCCGCGGCTGGGCTTCTCCATCGCCGCCTTCGTGATGTTTCTCATCCTGATCGGGCTGGGTTCCTGGCAGGTTGTCCGATTGGAGTGGAAGCAAGGCGTGATCGACGAGCGCCAGGCGCGCTGGTCGGCGCCGGCCGAAGCCCTGCCGCAGGATATCTCGGACGAGGAAGCCCTGCTGCACCGCCGGGTCGTGGTCGAGGGCCGCTACCGCCACGACGAGGAACTCTATCTACCGGGCCGCAGCTACAAGGGCTCGGCCGGAGTCGGTGTCGTGACGCCGTTCGAGATGACCGACGGACGCGGGCTGCTGGTCTATCGCGGCTGGGTGCCGTCCTCGCGCCAGGAGCCGGAAACCAGAAGCGACAGCAACCCGGAAGGCATCATCCAGATCGAAGGCGTGGTGCTGCCGGGCGGCTGGCAGGGCAGCGATTGGGTGGAGCCGGGCAACGATGCCGAGCGCAATGCCTGGTTCTTTGTCGATCCCGCCGATATGGCCAGCACCGCCGGTCTGCAGAACCCGATCATCCCGATATACCTGGGCCTCTACCGCGAGGATCAAGAGTCTTCGCTGCCCTTCACCCCGCCACCGCCGATGGATATACGCAACGACCATCTGCAGTACGCTATCACCTGGTACGCCCTCTCCCTGGCTCTGATCGTCATCTACGTCGTCTTCAGCCTGGGTCCGAAGCGCAGCGAAGAGGAACCGGACGCATGAGCCCGGCTTACGACTGGTTGGAGCAGCGCTTTCGACGCCTGGGCGCTCTGAGCGAAGCGGCTTCCGTCCTGCATTGGGACCTCTCCGTGATGATGCCCAGCGGCGGTGGCGAGGCGCGCTCGGAGCAGCTGGCGACCCTCTCTGTCATGCGCCACGAACTCTTGAGCGAGGCGGCGCTGGGCGAGAAGCTGGAAGAGGCAGAGCAGGCGGATGGGCTCAGTCAATGGCAGAGCGCCAATCTGCGCGAGATGCGCCGCGGCTGGCGTCATGAAACCGCCTTGGACGCGGCGTTCGTCGAGGCCTACAGCAAGGCCTGCCACAGCTGCGAAGCGGTCTGGCGCGAGGCGCGCGCCAAGTCGGACTTCGCCCTGGTCCTGCCCAAGCTTCAGGAGGTCGTGCGCCTGACGCGAGAGGAGGCAACCCGCAAGGCCGAAGCCTTCGGCTCAACCCCCTACGAGGCGCTGCTCGACAGCTATGAGCCGGGCGCCAGCGAGGCCGAGATCGATAGCCTCTTTGCGCTGCTGGCCGAGGAACTGCCGGCGCTCGTCCAAGAAGCCTTACAGCGCCAGGCCCAAGCACCGGCACCGCAGAAGCCCGAAGGCCCCTTTCCCGTGGCTGCCCAGGCGCAGCTTGGCCGCCGCCTGATGGCCCTCATGGGTTTTGACTTCGATCACGGCCGATTGGATGTCTCTTTGCATCCCTTCAGCGGCGGCACGCCGGACGATGTCCGGATCACGACGCGCTATGAGGAGGGCGACTTCACCTCCTCGCTGATGGGTGTCATTCACGAGACCGGACATGCGCTCTACGAGCGCGGTTTGCCACCGGCCTGGCGGCGTCAGCCCGTGGGCGATAGCCGGGGTATGGCGATCCACGAGAGCCAGTCTCTGCTGATGGAGATGCAGGCTGGCCGCAGTCCCGAATTCCTCGGATTCCTTGCGCCCTTCGCCGCGGCTGCCTTCGGGCGCAGCGGTCCTGCCTGGACGGCGGAGAACTTTCAACGCTTCTACCATCGCGTCTCGCCCGACTTCATCCGGGTCGAGGCCGACGAGGCGACCTATCCGCTGCACGTGATCCTGCGTACCCGACTGGAGAAGGCGGTGCTTTCGGGCGCGCTAGAGGTCGCGGATCTGCCGGAGGCCTGGAACCAGGGCATGCGCGACCTGCTGGGCCTGACGCCGCCGGACGACAGCGTGGGCTGTCTGCAAGACATCCACTGGTACGATGGTGCCTGGGGCTACTTCCCGACCTACACCCTGGGGGCAATGACTGCCGCTCAGCTTTTCGCCGCGGCTGTCGAGGCGGAACCGGAGGTCCCGAGCGGCCTGGCCCGCGGCGACTTCTCGGTCCTCGTGGCCTGGCTCCGGCGCAACATTCACGAGAAGGCCTCCTCCCTCACCAGCAAGCAGCTGGTTGAAGCGGCGACGGGCAAGAGCCTGGACCCCGCGGTCTTCACCGCCCACCTGCGCCGCCGCTACCTGGGCTCTTAGGAACGGCTGCAGAGAGGCTCGCCCAGGTAGGGCGACCGAAGCCATAGCTTGTGGAGCTTGGACGCCGCAGGCGTTTGCAGCGAGGTCGCGGGCAGACTGGCCGCCGAGCATTCTTTGGCCTTGGCAAATCTGACCTCCTGGCTTACCCAAGGTGGTGGGGTAAGAGGGTTCATCTGGTCAGAGATGTCTGGTTCTGTCTTCGTCCATCGTTTGGCCAATAAGCGCATCGTCCAGTGGGGCGAGGTCGTCTTCTTCGCCTTGGTCTCGGCGCTCTGTGGCCTTGCCTGGATTTACTACCTTTCATCGATTCTACCGCTGGATGGTGGGTTTCAGTCCTTTGCAATGCTGTTGCCGATTAGCATGGGCCAGCTGCCGGGGGTCGACTTCATCCCCTATCTAGTTGGCCCTGAAAAACGCTTAAGCGATTGAAACAGTGCGGGTGGGGCGAGGTTTTGAAGTATGGAGATATGCGGGCGCGCTGAGGAGATCGGATAGGATTTGGACAAGCCGAAGCCTCAGTTTGTTGAGGATGAGGCGC
>JAVJSY010000095.1:0-5034 GCA_040219175.1 Kiloniellales bacterium | reverse complement strand
CGATGACGACCGTCTCGCCGCCGCGATCCGACGCGGTGAACGACACCTCTTCCAGCAGCCGCTCCATCACCGTCTGCAGCCGCCGCGCGCCGATATTCTCGATCGAGCGGTTGACCTCTGCGGCCAGCTTCGCGAGCGCGCCGATGGCGCCGTCGGTGAACTCGAGCGTCAGCTCCTCGGTGTTCATCAGCGCCGTATACTGGCGGATCAGGTTGGCCTCCGGCTCGGTGAGAATGCGCCGGAAATCCTCCTCGGTCAGCGCCTTGAGCTCGACGCGGATCGGCAGCCGGCCCTGCAGTTCGGGCAGCAGGTCGGCGGGCTTGGCCAGGTGGAAGGCGCCAGACGCGATGAAGAGGATGTAGTCGGTCTTGATGGTGCCGTGCTTGGTGGCGACCTGTGTGCCCTCCAGCAGCGGCAGCAGATCGCGCTGCACGCCCTCACGGCTGACGGCGATGTGAGGGATGGGCGCTAAAGCCAAAAAAAGTCCGTTGTGGTCAGCATGTTACCAGCGCTGAAGCCGCTGATGCGCACGGTGATGTCGCTATTGGCGTCGCCGTCCCGGTCGATCTCCAAGAGGTTGGCGCCGGCCTGGCGGGCTTCGGAGTTGCCGCCGCCGCTGAAGCCGGCGGACCCGATATAGGCGAAGGTTCCGACCTCCAGCCCGGTCGCGAAGGTGAGCTTGTCCTCGCCGTTGGCGGCTCCGAACAGCTGCCCGTCGAACTCGCGGATAACCGCCACGTCGGAGACTGCGGTTCCCTGGCCGACGCCATCGAAGAAGAAGGCATCGCCGCCCGATCCGCCGAAGGCCGTGTCGTCCTGACCGATGACCAGGCGGTCCGCACCGCTGCCACCCTCCAGGCGGTCACGGCCAGAGCCACCCTCCAGGGTGTCGCCGCCGCCCAGACCGAAGAGGCGGTCGAAGCCGGAAAGACCTTGCAGCAGGTTGCCGCCGCTGTTGCCGGTCAGGCGGTTGTCCAGGGCATTGCCGGCAGCGTTCAAATTGCCGAAATCGCTGGCAAGCTGCAGGTGCTCGACAAAGCCGTTGTTGCCGCTTCCCAGGGTATAGTCGCTTTGCGCCAGGATCAGGTCGTTCACGCCCCCGGCAGCGGTCTCGATCACCAAGTCATCGACCGTGTTCACCAGCAGCGTATCGTTGCCTTGGCCGCCGGCAATTCGGTCGCTTCCCTCGCCGCCGTCCAGAACGTCGCTGCCGGAATCTCCATAGATCTCGTCGCTGCCAGAGCCACCGAAGAGGCTGTCTCGGCCGTCATCGCCGAACACTCGGTCGCTGTCGGAACCGCCGTGGAGGCTGTCCTGTCCGCTGTTGCCGGCAAGCAAATCGTCGCCCTGACCCCCATAGAGACGGTCGCTGGCGCCGCCACCGCTCAAGCGATCCTCGCCGCTGTCGCCAAAAAGCTGATCGCCTGCCGCTGCTCCGAAGAGAACATCATCGCCACTTCCACCATAGACCTCGGTATCCCGCCCGAAGCCGCCAAAGAGGCTATCGTCGTCGCGACCGCCAAACAGGCTCCCGTCATCTCCGGCTCCGCCGTAGAGCAGATCGTCGCCCAGGCCGCCGTAGAGACCAACATCGTCTCCGACGTTGCCGAAGAGACGGTCTCGGGCCTGGTCCCCGAAAAGCGCGGAATCGTCTCCTTTGTCGCCGTAGATACTGTCGGTGCCCAGGCCGCCGAAGAGGCTGACGTCGTTGCCGCTACCGCCGAAGAGGGTGTCATTACCCGCATTGGCAAAAAGGCTGTCGCTGCCGCTTTGCCCGCGCAGCACCTCGATCCCGTTGCTTCCGGTCAGACCCTCGGAAGCGTTGGTGCCGTAGAGTAGGATCGTCTCGATCGAGGTACGGCCGACACTTGCAATCTTCGCGCCTTCCAGTAAGGCCAGGGTATCGTTGCCCTCACCGCCGAAAACGCTCTCACCGGCCCCGACTTCGCCCTGGCTGCGGACGACGATGAGGTCGTTTCCTTGACCACCGTAGGCCTTGTCGCTTCCGGAACCACCGATCAGAGTGTCGGCCAAGCTGGCGCCGTAGAGTCCATCGTCGCGATCTGTGCCGTAGAGGAGTTCGGCCGAGCCGCTGTCACCAACGACGGCAATGTTCTCGATGTTCGTCAGCTGCGCTTGCGCCGGAAGAGTCACCGTGCCCCGGATGAGCAAGAGGTCGCTTCCCGAGCCGCCGTCGAAGGTCTCGCTGCCCGTGAAGCCGCCCTGGTCGTCGATTACGATCACATCGGGACCGCTTCCACCGAACAGGCGATCGGCTCCGCTGCCGTTGTAGAGGCGGTCGCCGCTCTGTCCACCAAAGAGAGTATCCTTGCCGCTACCGCCGAACAGGAAATCCACGCCCGATTCGCCGCGCAGCGTATCCCTTTCGTTCTGACCGTAGAGCCTATCGGATCCGCTGCGCCCCAACAGGATGTCCGCTTGGGCCGAACCGGACATGCTGTCGTTTCCGGTGGTGCCCGGAGTGCCGACACGCTCCACCGAGGTCAGGATGAAACCATTGGAAACGATCTGACCGGCGATCTGGATCCCGGTTGCGAAGTAGAGCGTATCGACACCGGAACCGCCGTCGATCGTTTCAAAATCGCTCCAATCGTCGTCGACGTAGAGTAGGTCGTTGCCATTGCCGCCTATCATAGTGTCAAGTCCGGTGCCGGCATGCTGCGTGTCGTTACCGTCACCGCCGAAGAGGCGATCGTCGGCGGCGCCGCCAATCAAACTATCGTCGCCAAGGCCGCCTTCCAGCCTATCGTCGGCAGCGCTTCCGTCCAACCGGTCGTTGCCGGCTTGCCCGTAAAGGCGATCATTGTCTACCGCGCCGAAGAGCGTATCGTCGCGATCCAGGCCGACGAGGACATCGTTGCCTTGGCGTCCCAGAATCAGATTGATCGCCGTTATGCCCGTGATCGTGTTGTTCCTGCCGTCGGCATCGATGACCGCATGCTCGACGGACGTAAATGTGATGTCGGACAGATCGAAATCAGGCGCGTTTTGAAACAGCACTGTATCGTCGCCGATACCGCCGTTGACCAATTCTCCCACCGCCAGTTCGGCATTCCCGCCGTTAGTCGCGGCGAGAAGGGTTAGCCTATCATCACCGCCGCCGCCGAAAAGGCTATCTCGACCCAGGCCTCCAGTCAGATCATCGGCGCTGGTACCGCCATAGATGCTGTCGTTGCCTGTGTCGCCGTAAAGTAGATCTTGGCCGCCAAATCCGAACACTGTGTCAGAGCCGGACCCACCAAAGATCTGGTCAACCGTATCCTGCCCGCCGCGTAGCGCGTCCTTGCCGTCTTCCCCGAAGAGAAGGTTCTGTCCCGAATGACCGTTCAGTACGTCGTCGCCGGAGCCGCCGTTCAGCGTATCGTTGCCGTCTTCACCGCGCAGCGTATCCGAGTCCGCACCGCCGAAGATCTGATCTGCGCCACCGCCGCCTTCGGCCGTATCGCTGCCTGTCAGGCCGTAGAGCCGATCGTTGTTCGGTCCTCCGAAGAGGGTGTCTGGACCAGCATCGCCATAGAGCCGGTCTTGCCCGCTGCCTCCAACGAGGCCATCGTTGGCGCTACCACCGAAGAGAGAATCTGCGCCTTCGCCGCCATAGACCGCATCGAAGTCCTGACCGCCCTTCAAAGTGTCATTCCCGGAAAGACCGAAGAGACGATCCGTGTTCTCCCCCCCGTAGGCGGTGTCGTTGTTATCGCCGCCGATGATCGAGTCCGTGCCATTTCCCCCATAGAGCAGATCGTCGCCCCTGTCGCCGATCAGACTGTCGGCGCCGGAATCGCCCGAAACAGTATCGTTCTGCCGTCCAGCGTCGACGGTATCGTCGCCGTCGCCGCCGAAAAGTTCGTCCTGGCCGGAGGCACCGTAGAGCCAATCGTCGTCGCGATTGCCTTCAATTATGTCATTGCCCGAACCACCGAACAGGCTGTCGTTACCGGTGCCGCCGAACAAACCGTCAAGGCCGGAGCTTCCGTAGAGGAAGTCCGCTTGGTTTCCGCCTTCTAGGCGATCACTGCCGGATCCGCCAAAGAGCCGATCTGTTTCGCCGCCGCCGTAGAGCCGGTCGTTACCTTCCCCGCCGCGCAGTGTGTCGTCGCCGGCAGATCCGTTAATCCTATCGTTGCCGGTTACTCCGTATGCCCTGTCGGCGCCGTTGCCGGCTCTCATCGAGTCGCTGCCATCGCCACCGAACAGCCTGTCGCTATCGCCTCGTCCGATCAGCAGGTCGTTTCCGCCCAGTCCGAAGAGCGTATCGACGTTGTTTGTCCCGGTCAGGGTATCGACACCATTGGTGCCCGTCTTCGTTGCCATGTCTTCCTCCGTCCAACTGCAGAGCGGCCAGCGGCCCGGCGAAGTGGCGCTGGTTGCAGATCGCTTGTGCGACGCCAACGACCATGCCTGCGAGTACGGTGAGGCGTGCCTCGCGGTCTGCTGTGCAGTACGCAGCAAAAATATAAGAAAATGTCAGCATAGACCACCTATCCAAAAGATTAGTGCTGATGAATTCCTATTTTTCAGAATCTTAGTAAAGGATCGCACATCAAGATCAGAAGTTACTACCTAACCAAAAGATCAGGTGTGGTGTATTCTGCGATTCCTAAGCACGCGATGCGTGCGGTCTCGGCGTCATGCCAAGACGATGCAAGAGGCGTTGGAGGGCGCGACCAACGGACAGGCATTAATGCTGTCCCTCATCCTTGACGCGCTTCCCGCTAGCAGAGAAGGCATGAGACGGGCTTGTCTCATGATCCTTCCTACAAAATAAAGCGGCTCAAGTCCTGGTCCTTGGCCAGTTCGCCGACATGCGATTGCACGTAGGCGGCGTCGATCGAGACCTCGTCGCCCGGACGGTCGGAGGCGGTGAAGGAGACTTCTTCGAGGAGCTTTTCCATCACCGTGTGCAGGCGCCGTGCGCCGATGTTCTCGACATTGCCGTTGATCTCGCTTGCCAGATCCGCCAGGGCGTCGACGCCCTCCTCGGTGAAGTCGAGGGTCACCTGCTCGGTGCCCATG
>JAVJSY010000094.1:0-44597 GCA_040219175.1 Kiloniellales bacterium | reverse complement strand
ACCCAGAGGGATGGTCCCCATCCCTCTGGGTTGCACCACCAGCTCAACACGTTAGTGGGTCGATTCACCGAACGCTTGGGATCCAAGCGCTCGGATCGGACCACTAGCTCTTCCGTCCATTCTACAGGCTTGCCGGCGTTACACTATAGCAGGATGATGTCAAATCGAAGCGATTTGGCATCTGAACTCTGCTATACAGGTTTGAAACATAGAGCAGATTCACGCGAACAGGTGATTCCACCTGATCGCGATCTGCTCTAAAGTGGTTTGCGCGCGCAAGTGTCGCTTCTCCTACCGCCAGCGCGCGCGGGGCCTGCGATACCGAGGATGGGACAACTGACTGTAGGTAGGGCCGGTGACGGATGAGCCTCGGCCTTGAATTGGCGCGAAATGGTAAGAGCACGGGTGAGCCCATTGCTACATTACTTCCAGAGAGGTTCGAGGCCGGACCTTTTCGAGCCAACGAGGACACCGTTTTGGGAAGCAAGCTACCGCAGACCATACCGCGTTCGAGGATCAGTGACGATAGTGCGTCAGGCCACTCTCACCGACCTCTTACGCAATACGACCCCTGTGGCGAGCCTGCCCTTCCAGCCGGCTGTGATGTCCTGATGACCGGACGCTCCTCTTGGAGTGCTAGCCGTGGACAGGCCACCGCACTACGGAAGAGGGCGGGTCGCATGTCAAGAGACTGGCACTCGTACAGGAATCACTCTGTCGACTGAGCGTGGAGACTTCTTCTATGATATTCCGTATTACTCCGCTTCTTGCGGCATCGCTGTGCCTCGCCGCGTCACTCCTGCCAGCGAGCAACGCGCATGCACAGAGTGAGAGCACACCGAGTGAGAAGCTGCCGAACATCGTCTTTTTCCTTGCCGACAATACTGGTTGGGGCGATTGGGGAGTTTACGGTGGTCAGGTAGAGACGCCCAATATCGATCACCTGGCTGCCGAAGGTATGCGCTTCACCAACTACAACGTCGAGGTTCAGTGCACACCCTCACGCTCGGCGATCATGACCGGGCGCCATCCGGTTCGCTCGGGCACCTACAACGTCCTTCCGCCACCGAGCGGCGGCCCGGCGGGGATGACGCCCTGGGAGTACACCATCGCGGAACTGCTGTCGGACGCCGGATACGCGACGGCGCTCTACGGCAAGTGGCATCTGGGAAATATCCAAGGACGCCTGCCGAACGATCAGGGATTTGACGAATGGTGGGGAATTCCGAATAGCTGGGAGGAGTCGGGTTACACCACTTACCCGCTGTACACCGCGATGGTGGAGGAAATATTTAAGAAACGCCACATCACAGAGGTCTTGAACACACCACCGCATGTGCTGGAGGGTAAGAAGGGTGAGGACTCCACGATCGTCATGGAACTCGACATGGATGTGCGCCCAATCATCGACGGTGAGTACCTAATTCCCAAGACTATCGACTATATCAAGCAGCAGGTCGCCGCGAACGAGCCGTTCTTCGTCTATCTGGGCTACTCGGAGATGCACCCGCCGATCGTCTGCAATCCCGAGTTCGTCGGCAAATCTACCAAGCATAGCGGAATGTATGCCGATTGCATTGCCGAGATGGACCACCGAGTGGGACAAGTGATGGCTGCCGTCAAGGAGGCCGGCGTCGAGGATAACACCATCTTCGTCCTGAGCAGTGACAACGCGACAGACGGCCTCTCGGCCAACGCGGGCGCTGCGGGCGGTTCGAACGGACCTTTTCGCGGCAACTTCTTCTATACCCCCTATGAAGGAAGCATGCGCGTTCCGGCCATCGTCCGCTGGCCAGGGAAAATTCCCTCCGGCGTAGTCAGCAATGAGATTATAGCGGCAGTTGACTGGTTGCCGACGCTCGCGGCACTGACCGGGCAGGCGAGCCTGGTGCCGACCGATCGGCCAATCGACGGTATTGATTTTTCAAAGCTCTTGCTGGGGGACAGCAAGGAATCCGGTCGGGAACACTACATGTTCTTTGGCGTGGACGGCGAGCTGATGTCGATCAAGTGGCGCTTCTACAAGATGGTCCGGCGCGGTTTCCGCGACCCGGAGCAGAGCACGCTCAACCAGGGTGCCATCGACTTCCAGCTTCCAAAGTTCTTCAATCTGTCCAACGACCCCCATGAGGACTTCAATCTGTGGGATACCGAGCTGACCATGACCTGGCTCTTCTGGCCGATGCTCGAGATTGAGGGCGCATACAGGAAGAGCATCGAGGCCTACCCGAACATTCAGCCCGGCACAGTGGACTTCAAAGGCTATCCCGCCAAACACTGACGCACTCTTCCCAGAATTATCGAGGCGGCCTGCCCGACAGGGCAGCTGCCACGGGGCCGAATCCGCCAGGCCGGCCAGGATTTGGAGTGAAGACAGGCGATGCGACTCCCGGCCAGGTCATCGCAAGTCGCCGGATTGACACTCCCGGATTGCTGTTGAGGCTGGGATGACGACACAACGATGCGGTATGGTGCTCAGGGCTACGGTGATCCTTTTGTTGGTGAACCTGTCCCTGACGCCGAGCTCAGGGGCCCGTGCCGACGAGGGCGGGGTGAGCTTCTGGCTCCCTGGGCAGTATGCCAGCTTCGCAGCCATTGCGCCAACGCCAGGATTCTCGTTACCGTTGCAGAGCTATTGCTACACGGGCAGTGCCGGCGGCAGCCGCGCGCTCAATCGCGGCAATCTCTTGAGCGTCGGCCTCGATACCGATTTCTGCGCACAGTTTGTCGTACCGACCTGGACGCCAGACACCACGGTCCTCGGTGCGCGCCCCAGCGTCTCGCTCGCCTTCTTTCCCGGCTGGAGCAAGACCTCTGCCCAGATCGAAGCCCAAGGCACATCCGTCAGCCGGACCGACGACGTGGCCGGCTTCGGCGACCTCTTCCCGACAGTGCAGCTGTTCTGGGACAAGGGTGTGCACAACTGGATGACCTATGTTACCGGCGATATCCCGGTCGGTAGCTACGATCCCGACCGACTCTCCAATCTTGGAATCGGCCACGCGGCGATCGACGCGGGCGGCGCCTACACCTACCTCGACAGCGACACTGGCTGGGAGTTTTCTGCGACGGCCGGGCTAACCTACAACTTCGAGAATTCCAACACGAACTACAAAAACGGCATCGACTCGCATCTCGACGTCGGCATGTCAAAATTCTTGAATGAGCAGTTCTTTCTCGGCCTCGTTGGCTACGCTTACCTTCAACTGACGCCGGACGAGGGTCAGCCGCCACAGCTCGGTTCTATGGAGAGCCGCACTTTCGCTGTTGGGCCGCAAATCGGCTACGACTTCAACATCGACGGCGTACCGATCTTTGCCAACCTGCGGGGCTATTATGAGTTCGCTGTCCAAAACCGGACCGAAGGCGGCAGCCTCTTCCTGACGGTCAACGTGCCGCTGTCCGCTCTTATCCAAAGGCACCTAGAGAGATGATGGCGGTCGAAGACCCCTCGGGGGCGCTGGCCTGGCCACGAGCCTTCGCTCGGTCTTCTTGGTTTCAGTGCTGGATGGCGTCAGCGCTTGGTGAATTGACGCCGTCTCGGTCTCTTCCAGGCTGCTCTAGCCGTAGACGATGAACTCGATGCTGGTAAGGGTTTCGCTTCCGGGTAGCGTGGCGCCTGCCTGCAGCAGAAGGGTATCGACGCCGGAGCCGCCGTCGAAGATGTCGCCGGCTTGTATGTCGCCCTGGCTGGCGACGTTCAAGGTGTCGTCGCCGCTCTCGCCGCGTAGCGTGTCGACTCCGCTGCCGCCGAAAAGGAAGGCATCGCCGCCGGTGCCGGCCAGGATCAGGTCCTGCCCGCTGCCGCCGTAGAAGTAGGAATCCGCTTGCGCGCCGCCGTTCAAGGTGTCGTCGCCGTCACCGCCGAAGAAGAAGGCATCCTCGTCCTTGCGGCCGCTCAGATTGTCGTCGCCAGAGCCTCCGTAGATCAGAGAGTCGGAACCGGCGGCACCGACCAGGAAGTCGTCACCGGTCTGCCCAAAGAGGGAAAGGTCGCCGCCGCTGTCGCCGTAAACCCTGTCTCTCCCGGTACCGCCGTCCAGGTTGGCATCCGCTCCGCTGCCACCGAAAATCCTGTCGTTGGCATGGTCGCCGAAGAGGCCGGTATCCTCGCCGTCGTCACCGTAGAGTCTATCGCCTGCATAACCGCCGTAGAGCCTGTCGAAACCGCTGCCACCGAAGAGCTGGTCGTTGTCATTGCCGCCATAGAGCCGGTCGGCACCGCTGTCTCCCTGCAGCGAGCGGTCGTCGCCGCCCCGCCCGAAGAGGGCGTCGTCGCCAGAGCCCCCGAAGAAATAGCTGTCGTCGCCGATGCCGCCGAAGAGTCTGTCGTTCGCGTCCGCGCCATAGAGGAAGGCATCGTTCCCCTGGCGCCCGCTCAAGATATCCGAGGCGCTGTCGCCGAACAGCAAGGAATCCCCGCCGCTGTCGCCTGCAACGAAGTCCTCGCCACTGCCGCCCGCAAGCGAGAGATCGCCGCCACTGCCGCCGAAGAGCCGGTCGTCGCCGGCCCCGCCATAGAGGCTGTCGCTGTCGAAGCCGCCGAAAAGATCCCTATCCGACCCGCTACCGCCGAAGAGCCCGTCTTCTCCCGTCCCGCCGGAGAGGAAGGCATCGTCACCCTCGCCACCGTAGACGCGATCGTTACCACCTGCGGCGACCAGGCTTTGATCGTTACCGCTATCGCCCGAAAGACGGTCATCGCCTCCGCCGCCAAACAGACTGACGTCGTTCCCGCTGCCGCCGAAGAGGCTGTCGATACCGCCGCCGCCCAACAGGCTGAGGTCGGCGCCCTCGCCGCCATAGATAATGTCGTCGCCGCTCCCGCCATAGAGCCTTGTATCCTCGCCGCTTCCACCGGAGACGGTATCGCTGGCCGTGCCCCCCCTTAGGTTTTCGTCGTCGCCTGTGCCGCCCGAAAGGCTGTCCGCTCCGGAGTCGCCGAAGAACGCGCCGTCCTTGCCGATGCCGCCGAAGAGGAAATCGTCTCCGCTTCCGCCATAGAAAAGGGAATCGTCGCCGTCCCTGCCAAAAAGAATATCCGTGCCCTGGTCGCCGAAGAAGCTGGTGTTGTTGCCGCTCATGGGGTCCAAGGCATCGACGCCACTGCCCCCGAACATAGCCAGATTCTGACCGAACACGTCGATCAGGCTGTCGTTGCCGCTGTTGCCGAACAAGAGATTTGGAAAGGCGGTTCCGACTAGGGTGTCGTTACCGGCTGTGCCGTAGCGAGCCACCACCTCGATGTTGGTCAAGACGAGGGAGGCCGGCACGGTGAGCATGCCCTGGAGGGCCAGGGTGTCGCTGCCGGGCCCGCCGTCCAAGGTCTGCATTCCGGACGCGACGTCGCCCTGGCTGTCGATCACCAGAGTGTCGTCGCCGCTCAGCGCCCGCATCAGGTCGAGCCGGCTGTCGCTGCTGATGCTGTCGTTGCCGCTGGTGCCGTAGCTCAAGACCTCGTCGGCAATCACGGTCATCGAATCGATCAGGTGCGCCGCTTGTCGCAAGATTACAGTATCGCTGTCACCGACACCCAGAACCCCGTCCAATGTGTCATAGGAGGCCACATCTCCCTGGCTTGCGACGATCAGCGTATCGCTGCCATCCCCGCCAAAAGCCTTGTCGGCGTCCGATCCGCCGTAGATCAGGTCGGCACCGTTGCCGCCTTGCAGCGAGATATCGCTGCCATTGCCGCCGAAGAGCGTATCCTTGCCCGAACCCCCGAACAATCCGGTATCGTTGCCGGCATCACCGAACAGCAGGTCATCGCCCGGACCGCCGTAGAAATCATCGTCTTCGCCGCTGTCACCGAAGATCCAGTCGTCGCCGTTACCACCGTAGAACGTCCGGTCGTTGGAGGCGCCTCCATAGAGTCTGTCTGCTGCATCCCCACCGTAGAAGTAGTCATCCGGGCCACCGCCTCCGAAGATGGCATCGGCACCATTGCCGCCATGCAGCCTGACGTCAAATCCTTCGCCGCCGACCAAGCTATCGTTCCCAGCGTCGCCGTAGATGTAGAAATCCTGCTCGGCGCCCCCGTAAAAAAGATCATTTCCGCTGCCGCCGAAGACCCTATAGTCTCGGCCGTTCCCGCCGAAGATGGAATCGTTGCCGGAGCGTCCGAAAAGGCTCCGATCGTCTCCCCCGTCACCGTAGATTCTGTCGGCGCCGCTATCGCCATCCAAGTAGATATCGCTGTTGGATCCGCCGAAAATAAAATCTGCACCGCCGTGGCCGATGAGGAAGCTGTCAAACCCTTGGCCACCGTAGATCCGATCGTTTCCGGGTCCACCGGTCAGCAAGTAGTCCCCGTCGAATCCGCCGAAGAGGGTGTCGTCCCCAACAAGCCCATAGAGACGATCGGTCCCGCTGAAGCCGTTGATGGTATCACCTTCAGTGGTGCCGAAAAGGGTGTTGTTGCCACTGTCTCCGTTGATCACCGCCATTATTGTTGTCCCCGGTGGAATGAGTGCGGCTGTCTAGCCGGGATTCCCCAGATAGACACCATTCGTAGCGGAGAGTTTGCCTGAAGCACGGTCCGAGCGCAACCGGCAAGACCCTGCGACATCGGAGAAGTGGCGATTTCCAGAGCGTCGGGCGCCTGTCCGCCATCCGGAGAGCTGGACGCGCCAAACGCGCTGTTTCCAAGCGCACTGGTCCCGTGATCGGCAACCTCGCAGTCGGCCTGAGCGCGGTCGTGTCGGTATTGTACCGAGCGGCAGAGATGAAGCCTCATTGTATCTGTTTTTAGCGTTCAGACGCCACGCGGGCTTATCCTAGCTTGCGCTGCGGGCGCGCGGTCGCGCTTGCCAACCCTCGATGAGTTCCACTCAACGCGGGTTGATATGACCTGGGCAATGCGGGGTAAGGTCGGCGAGCTGCGCGTCGATGATCGCCAGCGCCCGCGGGCGCTCGATCAGGCCGTAATGGCCCGGGTAGACCGTCCGGAAGGCCAAGGCGCGCATCCGCTCCAGGCTCTTGCAATAGGCCTCGGGTTCCGGCGGCGGCCAGGAGGGGCCATGGTCGCCGTCGAAGAGCATGTCGCTGGTGAAGAGGCTGCCGCTTGCCGCCTCGAAGAGTGCCAGTCCGCCCGGCGAACGTCCGGGAACATGTAAGACCTCAATCTGTCTGTCCCCCAGATCGAAGAGATCACCGTCCTCGACCAGGCGGGTCGGTGCGGCAGGCGCCAGAGTGTAGTCCTCCAGAGAGTAGCCTGGATGGGGCAGGGCCCAGAGCGTGCGCCGGTTCAGGTAGATGCCGAAGCTGGCGTTTTCCTCCATCGGCTTGGCCAGAGCGGGGGCATCGAGCCGATGGCAGGCGCGCTCGGCAAAGGCCGACCAGCCGCCGGCGTGGTCGTAATAGGAATTGAGCGCGACCGCCGTCACCGGCATGCCGGCCACCGCGGTCACCAGCGGCTCCGGCGAGACGATGCCGGAGCCGGTGTCGATCAACAAGGCGCGTTCGGAGCCGCGCAACAGCCAGAGGTCGCCGACGGCATAGGAATCGATGTTGTGCTCGCGAAAGCGCAAGACACCCGGATAGGCCTCGATCGAGAACCAGGTGTCTGCGATAGGCTTGTCGCCGGTCACTAACGGGCCTCCTCTTCAAAGAAGAGCCGGTCGTGCTTCAAGGGGTTGTCCGGATCGGGGGGATTGTCCAGCTCGCGCGCATAGCGGTGGCCGGAATAGACGGCAGCCGCGATGATCGCCGGCGCCTCGCAATCACCGACCCTTTTCAGCGACTTAGGTATGCCCTCTGCCCCTTCGGCCATCTTGGCTTGCAGAGCGTGATAGAGGTCGTCCGTCGGCCGTCTGGCGGTCACCAGCACGAGGGAGCGCGCGGCGACCCGCATCTCCTTGCCGCTGTAGGCACAAGAAAGACCTGCCGTCTCTCCATCGAAACTCTCCAGGGAGTGGGACACCACGATCGCGACGCCCAGCTCCATCAGCCGCGTGCGGGCCCGCCAGCGGTCGTAAGTATAGGTGCCCCAACTGCAGACCGAGTCTTCAGCCGTTACAAAGGTAAGCGGAATATTTTTTGCTCTCAAGCGCTCGGCCAGGACGCTTGCCATGTAATAGTTGTCGTCGTCGAAGATCAGGGTGGGGCCGCTAGGCAGGCGGCCGGCCATGATGTCGTCCGGCGTCAGGATCTCCGCACCTTCGGCCAGACCGGCGATGCCGCCGGGATTGCTGACGCCGAAGCCGTCCGCCCGCCAGGTGGCACCGGTGGCAAGCGCCACATGATCGGCGCCGAAGGCAAGCACATCCTCGGCCGTAAGCGGGCTCTCGCGATAGACCTCCACATTCTCCAGTTTCTCGATCTGCTGCTGGCGATAGTCGCGCACGCGGATCCATTGGTTCAGGCCCGGCAGCTGCGATTCCCGGATGACCCGCCCGCCCAGATCGCGGCTGGCCTCGGCGAGCGCGACCCGGTAGCCGCGCTTGCCCAAGGCGTGGGCTGCCTCCAGCCCGGCCGGGCCGGCGCCGACGATCAGCACCTGCGTGTCGGAGCCACGCGGCGGGATCTGCTCGGGATGCCAGCCGCGCCGCCATTCCTCGCTCATGGTCGGGTTCTGGGTGCAGCGGATCGGGAAGCCCTTGCCGTCGCCGACATAGCAAACGTTGCAACCGATGCACTCGCGGATGTCTTCCAGTCGGCCTTCGTCGATCTTTTGCGGCAGGAAGGGGTCGGCGATCGAGGGGCGGGCGGCACCGATCATATCCAGCACGCCACGCTTGATCTGACTGGCCATGGTATCGGGCGAGGTGAAGCGCCCGACCGAGACGACCGGCTTGCTGGTCATCGACTTGATGGCGGCCACATAGGGCTCCAGAGAGCCCTCCGGCACGAAGCGGGACAAGCCCATCTCTAGAGAATAGTCTCTGACGTTGATGTCCCAGAGGTCCGGCAGCTCGCCCAGGATACCGAAGATCTCTTCCGTCTCGCCCGGCAGGGGATTGCCGTCGCCGCCATTGCCGCCGTTGGTCTCGGCGGAGAAACGCACGGCCACGCCCAGGCTGTCGCCGACCGCCTCCTTGGTCTCTTCGATCAGCTCGCGCACGAAACGCACCCGGTTCGCAAGCGAGCCGCCGTACTCGTCGCTGCGTGTGTTGTGCACCGGCGAGAGGAACTGTGAGATCAGATAGCCGTGGGTGGCATAGACATAGACGATGTCGAAGCCGGCCTCCTTGGCGCGGAGCGCTGCGTTGCGATGCCAGCGGCGCACCTCGCGGATATCGGCCTTATCCATCGCCCGGGTCTGGAAGGGATCGCCGGTGGTGTTGGGCATGGAGGTCACGCCCAGCGCCACCTCGCGCGTAATCATGTTGGCGGTTCGGGCACCGCCGACCCACAGCTCCGCACCTGCCAATGCGCCATGCGCGTGCACCTGTTCCGTCATCAGGCCGTGCGCCTTGATATCGCCCTTGTCCCACAAGGTGGCGCAGATGTAGGGCGTGTCGTCGCTGGCCGGGTGAATCGAGCAGTATTCGGTGTTGACCACGCCCCAGCCGCCCTCGGCCTTCATGCCGCGCAGGCCAGCCAGGGTGCGCGGGCGCGCCCAGCCGCTGCCGGTACAGTGGGGAACCTGGTAGAAACGGTTCTTGGCGGTGACCGGGCCGATCTTCAGCGGCTGAAACAGGACATCGTAGCGGGGATCGCGAGACATGGGCCCTCGGCATACTGATTGAACGTTGGTCCAATCGGACAGGCTGGCGTGGCCCAGGTCAAGTGTCTCTTTCGGTCCAGTTTGGCGGGTAAAGGTAGCCACCCTGCGGTGGCTCGATGCCCAGCTCCAGGCGGGCCACCTCCAGGGGCTTTTCCACCCAGGCCCAGTGATCCCAGCCCTTGGAGAGGTCGATCTTGACCTTGGAGCCGCGCTCCAGGGCCTCGAAGAAGCGCTCGGCCAGCCCCTCCATCGCAAGCGTGCTGTGATACTCCGGCTGCGGCACCGGGGTCACGTTCAGCCCGGCGCCGAAGGTCAGCATGACGAAGAGCAGCACGAAGTAGGGATTGTCCTTCATGTAGGCAGCCTGAAAGGCGCCGGTCTGCACCTCGCCGTCCGGGCCGGTGCCGTAGCCCGAGAGGACGTGGGTAAAGTCGTGAAAGACTCCGGCTTCCGGAAAGCCCTGCTTCTCGCCGGGAAAGGCGAAGCCGTGGCTGCGACAGTGCGTAAAGAAGGCATGACCCAGGCTGTCCGGCGCGAGGTCGCCCAAGGCCTGATAGCGGCTTGCGATCGTCGCATCCTCAAGCAAGCCGCGCTGCCCGCCGATCCCCTTGATCAGGCCGGCCAGGCCATAGCGGCGGTATTGCTCGCCGAAGGTCGCGGTGATGTGAGAGCGGCGGTAGAAGTCTATCCGGAACAGCATCATGTGCCGTTCGGCCAGCTCTCGAATGGCCTTCAACCCCGGCTCGTCGACCTGAAGCGCGCGTGCGAACGCGGCGATCTTGGCCATGCGTGCGGGCTCGGGGCTGTCATCTGCCAGCGCCAGCAAGACCATTCCTTGGACGATCTGCCGGGCCAGGGCCGGATCGTCGAAGGCCTGGGCCAGCTCTACGGGTTCAGCCGGATCGAGTGCTTCGAAGTCAAGCTCGGTGCCTAAGAAGGTGCGCTGGGCTGCTGCGACCATTGCCGTTGCTGCCGGGCCGAAGCCACCGCCGGCCAGCGCCACGGCCTTCATCGCCCGAAGGCCAACTGCAGCCTGTGTAGGGGTTGGCTTCAAGAGCTGCATTCCCTGCCTCCTCACCTTGTCCCGTGATCCTCTGCAGTGAAGTGTCGGTCAGACTTCTGTCCATGTCAAAGCGCGGTCTTTCTGCCCCTTATAGTTGCTTTGATGGGTCATTTTTCTCGGAAAATTGCCTAGAGTTTCAAGTATTTTCCTGTTCAAAAGGTTAGGGTGCCTGTCCAAAAGGTTAGGTTGCTCTGTCTAAAAGACTATACAGGCGGATGAATAAAGAAGAATCTGGGTGTTTCTGGCAAAATATGCAATTTGTTTGTTGGAGCAACGAGAAGAAGGCGATAAAGTGGCAGGTAGGATAGGTGAATCCGGGCGTGGCTCGAGGGGGACCGACTGTGGCAAAGGTGTATGGTGGATCGGCGGCAGACAGCCTGGTCGGGACGAGCGCAGCGGATCAGATTTATGGTCTGGGGATGGCCGACACGCTTTTTGGCGAGTCGGGGATCGACAGCCTCTACGGCGGCGCAGGTGATGACACTCTTTATGGAGGTTCCGCCGTAGATTCGCTGGAGGGGGGGGAGGGCGCAGACCGTCTTCAGGGTGATGCTGGCGACGACACCCTGATCGGCGGTGCTGGCGACGACACCCTGATCGGCGGTGGTGGCGACGACACGCTCCTCTTGGGGGCAAGTGGCAACGACCTGATCCAGGGTGGTCTAGGGCTGGACTATGCACTGGACGGTGGGAGCGGTGACGACCGCATCTATGGCGGCGGCAACAACGACTTGGGTCTCTATGGCGAGGACGGAAGCGACCGCGTCTTCGGTGGTGTCGGTGCCGACACGGACCTCTCCGGTGGGGCGGGGGATGACCTGGTCTATGGCGACGAGGGTTTTGATTCGAACCTGGCCGGCGAAGACGGCACGGACAGCGTTTTCGGTGGTGTGGGCAACGACACCGCACTCTACGGCGGTGCTGACAATGACTGGATAGAAGGGGGCGACGGCGACGACACATCCCTCTTCGGTGGGACCGGCGACGATCAGATATTCGGCGGTAGCGGGGAGGACGACAGTCTTGCAGGCGACAGTGGTGCCGATGTCATCCATGGCGGCTCCGGGGGCGATTATCTTCTGGAAGGGGGAAACGCCGACGACAGCGTCTATGGCGGGCTGGGGGCGGACACGAAGCTCTATGGTTCCGATGGGGATGACCTGCTAGAGGGCAGTCTGGGCGATGATGCCACATTGGTTGGCGGCTGTGGTCAGGACCGGGTCTACGGCGGCAGCGGTGCCGATCTGCAGCTGGACGGCAATAGCGGCGCCGACACCTTGGAAGGCGGCAGTGGTGACGATCAGTTCCTGTACGGCGGTGACGGCGACGACAGCATTCGCGGCGGTGCAGGTAAGGACTTCGCGCTCTACGGCGGCAGCGGTATCGACCGCATTCACGGTGATAGCGGCGACGACAGCTTGCTGGACAACTTGTCGGGGAAGGGCGTTATCTTTGGGGGGTCCGGCAACGATGCCTTCCTGTTTGGCGGTTTCGACGTCGATAGCCTCTATGGTGGCGCGGGCGACGACACCCAGTTGATAGGCCGCAGCCTCTCCGACACCCTGCACGGGAATGACGGGCAGGATACCAATCTTTTGGGGGACTCCGGCGACGATCGTGTCTTCGGTGGTTCGGGTAGCGACCTTTTCCTCGTTGGGGGTGCCGGCGACGATCTGCTGGAGGGCGAAAGCGGCAGCGACACCACCCTGACCGGTGGCAGTGGTGAAGACCTCCTCTTCGGTGGCGATGGCGACGACAGCTTCCTCTATGGCGGCGAGGATGCCGACCGTGTCTATGGAGGCAGTGGCGATGATCGCTATCTGGTAGGAGACAAGGGTGACGACACACTCTTCGGCGGCTCGGGCGACGACTATCAGCTCTCCGGCGCGACTGGCAACGATACCCTTTACGGCGGTGCCGGAGATGACTCCCTCTTGGTTGGGTATCTGGGCCAAGACCTGCTCCGCGGCGGCAGTGGTGCCGATTTCGGCCTCTTCGGTGGCTACGATCAAGATACCATCTTCGGCGGCAGTGGTGACGATGACATCCTTTCCGGTGGTTACGGCGACGATGCGATCTATGGCGGTCTAGGCAGCGATAGTCAGCTCGGCGGTGGGTCCGGTAACGATCGCATCGTCGGTGGCAGTGGCGATGAATATGTGATAGCCGGCGGATCCGGCAGCGACTCCGTCTACGGTGGCAGTGGCGACGACATCTTCACGGTCAGCGACCCGAACTACATCGGCACCTTGGGCGATTCCATCTATGGCGGGGTCGGCGACGATACGGTCATCTTCCTGAATGGAGCGGGGCCGGACTCGCAGATCACCCTGGTCAGCGTCGAAACCCTCTTGATCTTCGGCGACACCGGGCCGGACGTGATCAATGGCGGCAGCCGCGGCGAAGGCATCTATGGCGAGAGTGGTACGGACAATCTTTACGGTAATGGCGGGGACGACAGGCTCTTCGGTGGTGTCGGTACCGACACGGACCTCTCTGGTGGGACCGGCGACGATCAGATCTTCGGCGGTAGCGGTGCGGACGACAGTCTTGCAGGCGACAGTGGTGCCGATGTCATCTATGGCGGCTCTGGGGGCGATTATCTTCTGGAAGGGGGAAACGCCGACGACAGCGTCTATGGCGGGCTGGGGGCGGACACGAAGCTCTATGGTTCCGATGGGGATGACCTGCTAGAGGGCAGACTGGGCGATGATACCGCATTGGTTGGCGGTTGTGGTCAGGACCGGGTCTACGGCGGCAGCGGTGCCGATCTGCAGCTGGACGGCAATAGCGGCGCCGACACCTTGGAAGGCGGCAGTGGTGACGATCAGTTCCTGCGCGGCGGTGACGGCGACGACAGCATCCGCGGCGGCGCAGGTAAAGACTTCGGGCTCTACGGCGGCAGCGGACTCGACCGCATCCACGGTGATAGCGGCGACGACAACTTGCTGGCCAACTACTTTGGCGGCGGCGTGGTTTTCGGCGGATCTGGGGACGACGTTGGCCTGTTCGGGGGTGTCGGCCTGGATAGCCTCTACGGCGGGGCCGGTGACGACAGCAACCTGGCAGGTGGAAGCCTCTCCGACACATTGCGTGGTGAGGAAGGCAACGACACCTCACTCTCTGGGAACAGCGGAGTCGATTCCGTCTTCGGCGGTTTGGGCGAAGATGTGAGCCTCCACGGCGGCGATGACGATGATCGCGTAGAGGGCAACGACGGTGACGATACCTCCCTTTTGGGTGGGATTGGCGACGACACGCTTTTCGGCGGTTCGGGGGGGGATACCTTTCTTGACGGCGGGCAGCCATCTGGAAGCCTTGACCTCGACAGCGGCAGCGACACGCTCTTCGGCGGCAGCGGTATCGACTCTTCGTTCTATGGAGGCGACGGCAACGACTTTCTTTACGGCGGTCACGGCGGTGACGGAGGTCTTATCGGGGGCGGGGGTGACGACCGCATCGAAGGTGGCTCCGGCGATGATGTCGGACTTGGCGGCGGTTTCGGAAACGGGACGAACCAGGACTGGATCTTCGGCGGCAGCGGGAACGATACCTACCTCGGCGGTCGGTCCGGAAACGATTACATCTACGGCGGCGACGGTGACGATACCCGCCTCGTCGGTGAGAACAATTACGATTCCGGAACGCTCCTCAACGACGTGATCGACGGCGGTAGCGGCGCGGACGTCTCGCTCTTCGGCGTCAGAGGTGACGATAGGCTCGACGGTGGCAGCGGTGATGACCGGTCTCTATCTGGCGGCTCGGGCGAAGACAAGCTCGAGGGCGGAGCCGGCAGCGACTCATACCTCTATGGTGGATCCGGCGCCGACTCCCTTTACGGCGGTCTCGGATTCGACGGATTCCTGTTCGGTGGAAACGGCGACGACACGATCCAGGGAGACGAGGGCGAAGATGCTGCGCTCTATGGCAACAACGGCGCGGATACGATCTACGGCGGCAGTGATGTGGATGTCTTTCTCTTCGGTGGCGATGACAACGATCGCCTCTTCGGAGGGAGTGCAGACGACAGCTTCCTGAGAGGTAACGCGGGTGATGACCGGATCTATGGCGGTGAAGGGCAGGATTTCTACCTCCATGGAAACGTGGGCGACGACAGCCTCTTTGGCGGCCGGGGCGACGATGTCTCGCTGAACGGTAACAGCGGCATAGACAGTCTCTACGGTGGGTCCGGCGATGACCTGATGGTCGTCGCCCTGCAAAGCGACCTGGAGTCCGGCGGCGAGGTCTTCGATGGCGGCAGCGGGGTCGACACGCTGCTGCTGGCGCAAGGTGTGACCCTGGCAACAGGGGTCAGCTTGATCTCCATCGAGAACGTGAGTGTATCGATCCAGGGCTCCACTGGGAATGACGCCTCGCTCACCGGCGGCAGCTACAGTGATACGATCTCCGCGCTCAACGGCGACGATCGCTTCCTCTTCGGTGGCTCGGGCAACGATGCACTCTACGGCGACGAGGGCCACGACCGGGCCCTGATAGGCGGCAACGGTGCCGACCGGCTTTTCGGTGCCGCCGGCGACGATGCCTCTCTCTTCGGTGGCTCGGGCGACGATTCGCTCTACGGGGACGATGGCACCGACTATGCCCTGGTAGGCGGCAGCGGCGCAGATCGCCTTTTCGGTGCTTCTGGAAATGACTTCTCGCTCCTGGGCGGAAGCGGAGAGGATCGGATCTATAGCGGTAATGGCAACGATTTTAGTCTGAACGGCGAGAGCGGCGACGACGGGATCTACGGCGGCTCCGGTAAGGATTTCGCATTATTCGGTGGGGACGGCGATGATCGTATCGAGGGTGGGTCGGGCCCTGACTATGTTCTCTCCGGCGGCGCAGGCGCCGACACGATACGTGGCATGGACGGCGACGATTATGTGCTAGACGGGTCGGACGGCGACGATCGCGTCTATGGCGGTTCGGGCGACGACTACGTGCTAAGAGGCAGCTCTGGGCAGGATCGTCTCTATGGAGGAAGCGGCAGCGACAGCCTCTTCTACGGTGGTGACGGCAACGATCAGGTCTTCGGTGGATCGGGCGCCGACACCAGCCTCTCCGGCGATACCGGCGACGATCTGGTCTATGGCGGCCAGGGCGACGACATCTCGCTGCTCGGCGACGCGGGCTTGGACAGCCTGTTCGGTGGCTCCGGTGACGACCTCCTCGTCGTCGCCTCGCAAGGCGAGATGGTCTCCGGCGGCGAGCTCTTCGACGGCGGTTCGGGTGCCGATACGCTGCTCATCCTGAACGGTACGACCTTGCGCAGCGGTGCCAGCGTCGTCTCGGTCGAGACCATCCTGGTTCAGGGCAGCACCGGCGCGGATGTCGGTCTGAACGGGACCAGTCTGGCCGATAGCGTCCTGGGGCTCGACGGCAACGACACCAGCCTCTTCGGGAACAGCGGTGACGACCGCATCGAGGGTGGAACGGGCGACGACAGTCTGCTTTACGGCGGCAGCGGTCAGGACAGTCTCTATGGTGGCAGCGGCGGTGACAGCCGCCTGTATGGGGGAGCAGGCGCAGATCAGGTTTTCGGTGGATCCGGAAGCGATCGCCAGCTTGACGGTGGCGCCGAGAACGATCTGATCGCGGGTGACGATGGCAACGACACTCGTCTCTCCGGCGGGGGCGGTGCCGACACCATCTTCGGGGGGTCGGGCCACGATGGCTCCCTCGATGGCGGAAACGGTCAGGATCATCTCTATGGTGGCAGTGGCAATGACTCCCTCTTGGACGGCGCCGACGGTGACGATGTTCTCGAGGGCGGTGACGGTGACGACCAGGAGTTTGACGGCGGCGAAGACAACGACACCCTCTATGGCGGCAGCGGCGCTGATTTGGTCTTCCGCGGTTGGTTCGGCGACGACCTGTTGGACGGTGGGTCCGGAGAGGACTTCAACCTCTGGGGCGACGACGGCACCGACACCGTGCGTGGTGGAGACGGCGACGACTTTGACCTCAGGGGCTTTGCCGGCGATGACACCCTGGCCGGTGATCAGGGCAATGACAACCTCCTGCTCGGTGGCCTTGAGCAAGATCTGATCTACGGCGGTGCCGGGGACGATACCTATCTCCGAGGTGACGACGGCGACGACGCGCTCTTCGGCGGCGATGGCGACGATGTCTCGCTGATTGGCAGCTCCGGTCTGGACAGTCTCTACGGGGGATCGGGCGCGGACCTGCTGGTCGTCGTCTCGCAGGGCGACCTGGTGTCGGGCGGCGAAATCTTCGACGGCGGGACCGGCGATGACACCCTGCTCTTCTTCGGCAATGCAACCCTGCGCAGCGGCGCCAATCTGCTCTCCATCGAGACCATTCTGATCCAGGGCAGCAGCGGCAACGACACCAGCCTGGTCGGCCAGAGCCTCGACGACCTGGTGCGTGGGCTCAGCGGTGATGATTCCCGGATCTTCGCAGCCTCCGGAGACGATCGCGTCTTCGGCGGAGTTGGGGCGGATATTGCGCTCTACGGGGGTAGCGGCGCGGATCGCCTCTACGGCGACGAGGGTGACGATCACTTCCTGATTGGAACGGCGGGCGACGACAGCCTCTACGGCGGAGACGGCTCCGATGCCATTCTAATGGGTGGTCTGGGTGACGACCTGATCGACGGTGGGTCAGGCACCGACTTTGAGCTCAGTGGCAATACCGGAAACGATACGATCCGGGGCGGAGACGACCGCGACGGCGCGCTGCGCGGCGGGTCGGGTGAAGACAAGGTTTACGGCGGCGAGGGGGACGACACCTATGCTTTTGGTGGAGACGGCCAAGACCAAGTCTTCGGTGACGATGGTGCCGATCTTAGCCTGCTCGGCGATAGTGGTGAGGATCTGATCTATGGCGGCAGCGATGCCGACACTTTCCTTGCCGGCGGTTCCGGTGCTGACAGCGTTTTCGGTGGCTCTAACAACGACGTGTTTCTCGCCGGTTCTGGCGGTGACGATCTGATCGACGGCGGTCAGGGGAATGACGAAACACTGTTTGGCGGTTATGGCAATGATTTGATTTATGGCGGTTTGGGTGAGGACACACTGCTGGCCGGTGGGGACGGCGATGATACGATCGCGGGAGGCGACGGAGAGGATAGGGCGCTTTACGGAGGCAGCGGTCTCGACACGCTCTATGGCGGGAATGCCTATGATGCCTTTCTGGATGGTGGTTCGGGGCGCGATACGATCTTCGGCGGCAGTGGCAACGACGCTGCGCTCTTTGGGTCTGCCGGAGACGATCTGATCGACGGCGGTTCCGCCGGAGATTTCAACCTGCTCGGCCAGGCGGGCGCCGATACCCTTTTCGGCGGTGAGGGTAACGACATCCAACTCATCGGCGGGGCTGGGGACGACACGGTTTACGGCGGCTCAGGTCGAGACGCCACCTTCTACGGCTTCGAGAACCGGGATACCCTCTTTGGCGGCAGCGGTGCGGATACCAGCATCCAGGGCAACCAGGACGAGGACAAGGTTTATGGAGGAGAGGGCAATGATACGTCTCTCTCCGGCGGCGATGGCGACGATCTGGTCTTCGGTGGCATAGGCAACGACCGCGACCTTGCCGGCGGCAGTGATGCGGACCGGGTCGACGGCGGGGATGGCGATGATCGCGCTCTCAGGGGCGATGACGGCAACGACAGCCTCTATGGCGGCAGTGGCGAAGACAGCGGTTTCTACGGCGGCGACTTCTTCGACACGGTCTTCGGCGGCAGCGGCGACGATGCCAGCCTCTATGGCGACAGCGGCGGCGACAGTCTACATGGAGATACCGGCGAGGATTCTCAGTTCTACGGCGGCGCCGGCGACGACCGCCTCTATGGCGGCAGTGGCGACGATTCTGTCTTGGTCGGCGGCGATGGGGACGACCAGGTCTTCGGTGGCGACGGCGATGACGCGGAACTCGTCGGCGGCGAAGGTGCGGACGAGATGTTCGGCGGGTCCGGCGATGACACCTTCCTGGTCGAGTTCCAAGCCGACTTCTCCACGGCCGGAGAACTCTTCGATGGTGGATCCGGCACGGACACCCTGGTCCTGTGGAACAACGTTACCCTGCCGGGCGGCGTCCAGGTGACCAACGTCGAGGTCATTCTGACCTTCAACGACTACCTCGCCTCCAGCTCCGGTGCCGACACCTTGGTGGGCAACAGCAACATCGACCGGATCTACGGCGAAACCGGCGATGATCACCTCTCCGGCTTGGGCAATAACGACACCTTGCAAGGTGGCAGCGGCGACGATCGCCTCTACGGCGGAAGCGGCGAGGACAGCCTCATTGCCAACAGTGGTCGCGACACCCTCTTTGGCGGCAGTGAGGGCGATCGTCTGCGCGGCGACGAGGGCGACGACAGCCTCTACGGCGATCGCGGCGTGGACCGGAGTCTCGAAGGCGGCGCCGGTGACGATCTGATCGACGGCGGTGACAACAGCGACGTGCTCTTGACCGGAGGGTCCGGGGCGGATGTCATTCGCGGCGGCGGGGGTCTCGATCGCAATTTGCGCGGGGGCAGCGGCACCGACACGATCATGGGCGAGTCCGCCGGCGACCGAGACCTCTTCGGCGGTGACGGCGATGATACGCTCGATGGCGGCCAGAGTGACGACAGCTTCCTTTACGGTGGCAAGGGGCAGGACGCTCTCTACGGTAGCGCAGGTCTGGATGCCAATCTCTTTGGCGACAGCGGCGCCGACCTCGTCTATGGCGGTGCGGATGCGGACTCTGCGTTGCGCGGCGGTTCCGGTGACGACCAACTCTTCGGCGGCGATGGCGACGACGGCGATCTTGCCGGAGAGGCGGGCGACGACCGGGTCTATGGCGGCGATGGCGATGACGTCAGCCTCGACGGCGGTGACGGCGCCGACCGGCTCTACGGTGGCTCCGGCGACGATACCTTCCTACGCGGCCGTGGCGGCGACGATATCATTCAAGGCGGCAGTGGCGCCGACACGCAGGCTGGCCTCACCGGCGACGATGTCTTCTGGGTGCGCAGTCAGGGCGGCGTCCAAGCTGGCGACACCTTCTTCGGTGGATCCGGAACCGACACCCTGATGCTGGCGTCGGGGGGCAGCCTGCCTGCGGGCGTTTCCCTCAAGTCGGTCGAGCTCTTCGGAACGCTGGGCAGCAGCGGTGCCGACAGCATTCTCGTCGAGAGCGGCCAGCAGATCGTGAACGGCATGAGCGGGGCGGATACTCTGACAGCCGACAGCGGCGACCAGGTGCTGCGCGGCTGGGATGACAGCGACCGCCTCTATGCCGGTGCCGGCAATGACACAGTGAAGGGCGGCAGCGGCGACGATGCCTCTCTCGTCGGTGGCAGCGGCGACGATTGGATCCTCGGGGAGACCGGGATCGATGCCCTGGCCGGTGGTTCCGGCGACGACATCTTGGAGGGCAACAGCGGGAACGATCTGGCAGTAGGCGATGCCGGCAAGGATCTCATCTACGGCGGCTCCGGTGTCGATCAGGCCGCAGGCGACAGCGGAAACGACCTTATCTATGCCGGTGCCGGTAACGATCTGGCACTCGACGGTGGCAGTGGCGACGACCGCGTGTTTGCCGAAGCGGGGAATGACAGTGACCTGCGCGGCGCCGAGGGTGCCGACAGGCTCTACGGCGCCACCGGGCATGACAGCGGCTTCTACGGCGGTGCCGGTAACGATCGCATCTACGGCGGTGACAACGACGACGACTCCCTCTTCGGCGACGCCGGTGTCGATCGAATCTTCGGTGGCGCCGGCGACGATGGCGAAGATGGCAAGCTGAACGGCGGCAGTGCGCGCGATTCGATCTATGGCGGTCTCGGCGACGACCGGCTGGCGGGCGATCAAGGCAACGATCTGCTGTTCGGCGGTCTGGGTGAAGATCAAGCTGCAGGAGGCATCGGCAAGGATACGATCTTTGGCGGCAGTGGGGACGACGACCTGTCGGGCGACAGCGGTATCGACCGTCTGGATGGGGGCTCCGGGGCCGATGACATGTCCGGGGGCAGCGGCGACGATACCTTCTGGGTCGACGATGCCGGCGACCGCGTTATCGAGACCTTCGATGGCGGCGTCGACCGCGTCCTGGTCACGGCCTTGACCTACAGCCTGGCGGAGAATGTCGAGGTCCTCTCCAACGTCAAGGACGGCGTTGCCCGCACGCTGACCAGTTCCACCGGCGGTGCGCGTTTGGTCGGGAACTCGGCCGGCGATGTCCTGATCGGCCGCTCCGGCGAAGATGTCGCCTACGGCGGCCTTGGTGACGATACGGCCTTGGGTGGCGGTGGCGACGATATCTTGCGTGGCCGTTCGGGAGAAGACGCGCTCTACGGCGGAGAAGGTGACGATCTTCTGGATGGGCAGGGAGACAACGATGCCACGGATCTGCTGATCGGCGGAAGCGGCGGCGACAGCTTCCTCATCAACAACGGCGACATTGTGTGGGGCGGATCGGGTTCCGACAGTTTCCTCTTCAATGGAGACGAGACCGGTGGTGGCCTCTTCGGCGGCAGCTTCGCCAATCCCCTGGTGATCCAGGACTTCGAGGCAGCACTCGCAGTCGGCACTGCTGCCGGGGACCGCTTGGTCTTTGCCGGGCAGGAGGTCGGTAGCTTTGCCTACATCGGCGCGGCCGCCTTCTCCGCCGGCGGCAACTCGGAAGCCCGCTTCGATGAGACGACGGGCGAGTTGCGGGTCGACCAGGACGGCGATGGCGGCATCGATATGGTTGCCGGTTTCGCCAACATCAGCCTGGCCGGCCAGCTCACCTCCGCAGACTTCCTCTGGTCATAACGCAGGACGCAAGCAGTTTCGGGCGGGGCTCTTAGCGTTCAAACGCCACGCGCGCTTGCCAAGCCGCGCCGCGTTTCGCTCAGCGCAGCTTGGTCTTACAACCAGACGAAGTCTGTGGCGGTTAGCAGATTGGCGGCGGTGACGCCGTCGACCAGGAAGGCCTTGTCCGCCGTGCCGTCGCCGTCCTGGTCGACCTGGATCTGGCGAACGCCAGCAAAGCGCGCCTCAGAATTGCCGCCGGCGGAGAAGGCGGCCGCGCCGATATAGGCGAAGCTGCCGCTCTCCAATCCGGTGGCGAAGACCAGCTTATCCTCGCCGTTGGCAGCATTGACGGACACACCATCGAAGTCGCGGATGATCGGCCCGCCGGAACCGGCCGTGCCGAGCGAGGCAGGGCCGAAGCGGAAGCTGTCCAGTCCCGAGCCGCCGAAAGCAACCTCCCCCGTACCCATCTGCAGCGTGTCGGCGCCCGAATCTCCGAAGACGCGGTCGGCACCGCCACCACCGTAGAGCTCGTCGTCGCCGGCACCGCCTTCCAGAACGTCATCACCGGACAGACCGCGGAGTCTGTTGTCGCCGGTGTTGCCCTCGATGGTGTTGTCCAGCTCGTTCCCGGCACCGCCGATGTTGCCGAAACCAGGATCCATGCGCAGGTTCTCGACAAAGGCCGTCGCCGAACCATCGGGCAGGGTGTAGTCCACTTCGGCCCGCACCAGATCCACACCCTGGCCCGAGAACTCGCGCACGCGGTCGGCGGACGATACCACGACGAAGGTGTCGTCGCCGCTGCCTCCGGTCATGGTGTTGGTGCCGCCGTTGGCATTCAGCCGATCGTTCCCGCTAAGCCCAGTCAGGACATTGTCGAAGGAGTTGCCCAACAGCAGGTCGTCGTTGGCGTTGCCCACCATCCGCGCCTCGCCGGCAGAGCGCACGATCAGCGCACGCTCCACCATCACCTCGGCCGCGGTGCCCAGCGTGTAGTTGTTTGAGTTGGAGCGCAGGACGTCTGTCCCGCCGCCGGTGCCGTCGAAGATCCGGTCCGGCTTGGTGTCGATGATAAAGGTGTCGTTGCTGGCCCCACCATAGGCCGTGTCGACGCCCGAGGCCCCGTTCAAGCGATCTTGATTGTTACCGCCAAACAGAAGGTCGCTGCCCGTACCGCCGACAAAGCGATCCTGACCGGTGCCGCCTTTTAGGAAATCATCGCCTTGACCGCCAAAATGAACATCCTTGCCGTCACCTCCTTCGAGCGTGTCGTCCCCGGCATCGCCACGCAAGGTATCGTCGCCGTAGCCGCCCGCTAGGTTGCGGTCACTTCCTTCGCCGCCGTAGATCCTGTCGTCTCCCTCGCCGCCGAGCAACAAGCTGTCGTCTCCAGCGCCGCCGTAGATCAGATCGATGCCGTCGCCGCCGACAAGCAGGAAATCGACGCCAGACCCGCCGTCGATGCGGTCGGAGCCACTGCCGCCGTAGAACTGGGCATCGTCGTCATCGCCGCCGCCCAGGCTGTCGGAGCCGCTACTGCCCTGGAAGGAACTGTCATTGCCGACACGTCCCTCGATCCGATCGTCGCCGAAACCGCCGAAGAGCTGTTTGTCGTCCCCTTCGCTGCCAAACAGCGAATCGTCTCCCTGGTCGCCGAACAGGATGCTGTCGTTACCGGAGCCACCGCCGATCCGATCGTCACCACTTCCGCCATAGAACTGCTGGTCGGCGCCGGAGTCACCGACGATGATGTCGTTGCCCGAGCTGCCGCCAAGACCGTTATCGGCGCCAAGGCCGCCCTCTATCCGATCGTCACCGGCATCGCCAACCAGATTGGAATCGTCGCCGGCATCGCCAAACAGACTGTCGCTCCCGGCCCCTCCGTAGAGATCTCGATCTGCGCCGGAGCCACCAAAGACGGCGTCATTCCCGGACGCCCCGGCGACCGTGAAGGGGTCGCCCAATAGAGAGACGTCGTTGCCCGACCCTCCAAAGAGGCCGTCGTCGCCGTCACCGCCGAACAGCGAGGTATCGTTGCCACCGTCGCCGTAGAGCAAGTCCTTGCCGCTGGCACCACTGATAAGGGTTTCGTTGCCAAGCCCACCGAACAGGCTGTCGTCCCCGTCATATCCGCCCAGAACGCGATCGTCGCCCGAGTCACCATAAACCGTGTCATCTCCCGACCCGCCGAAGACAGCGACATCCTTCCCGCTGCCGCCAAAGACGACATCATTGCCGTCGGGCAGAACGAGGTAGGTGATGCCTCTGGCATCACCGTTCAGAAAGTCGTCGTCGCCATCACCACCGAAAACCCAGTCGTCTCCGGCGCCGCCTTCCACGGTCCAATCATCGCCGCTTCCGCTATAGACCCGGTCGTCGCCGCGCCGACCGAAAAGGAAGCTGTCGCCACCCGAGCCGCCGAAGAGCAAATCGTCACCGGAGCCGCCAAAGAGCGTGTCGCTGCCCAAAGCACCAAAAAGGCTGTCATCACCGCTCAGGCCAAAGATTACGTCGGCAAGGTCAGAGCCGGTCAGGGTGTCGTTGCCGGTGGTTCCGGTGTAGGTGCCCATGGCGAGCCCCTCCTCATAGTCACGGGTTGGGATTGCTGGTGGCTGCAGCGAAGGGGGCGCACGATCTTACCTGCCGCTGCGGATTGCTATCATCTCGACCGGCGCCAAGATGTCATCGTTAACAAGCCCGTACATGTTAGCGATCTTGGTCTGGAAAGCCTCGCCCATGATCGGTGCCAGGCTTGGCCCCAGCTCGCCGGCTTCGGCGCGTGCGCGCTGGCGCCGGAAGAAGTCCTTGCCCTCCTGACCGCGGGCTTGTTCCGCCTTGACCTCGAAACCGACGCCCTCCAGCGCGCGGCGGTAGTCCTCGGGGCTGGCGACGAAGCTGGTCTCCGGCAAGCTCGACCAGGGCAGCGGGAAGGCCAGTGCGCCCGCGGCCAGGCGCATGACGTCATAGACGACGAAGCTGGCCCCCGGGCGCAGGACCCGTGCCGCCTCGGCAAAGAGCGCGTGCTTGTCGGCGATGTTCATGCCGACGTGGATCAGGGTCGCGCAGTCGAAGGCGGCATCGTTGAACGGCAGGTCCAGCGCGCTTGCCGTTTTGAAGCTCACCCGATCGCCCAGCCCCACGCGCGCGGTCAGGGCCTCTGCGACCGCTATGAACTCAGGCGTGAGGTCGATGCCGACCACATCGCAGTCCAGACGCTCGGCAAAGAAACGCGCCGGCCCGCCGATGCCGCATCCAATATCCAGCAGACGGCAGCCCGGACCGTCGGGCAGATGCCGGACCAGGGCCTTGCTCGCCTCGATCCCGCCGATGTGGAACTCGTCGATCGGGGCCAGATCGCCAGCCGTCAGCGCGTCGAGGTCAAAGCCGACCTTGGCCAGCTCGGCCAGAAGCGCTGTCTCCAGATTCCCGTGCGTGTAATGGGCCGTGACAGCCCCCTCGATCTCTCGGCTCATACCCCCCTCCTAAAAGAGATGCTGCCCTCCGGTGACGAAGATCTCGGTGCCGGTCACATAGGCGAAATCCTTGGTGCAGAGCTGGTAGACCGCGGCGGCCACCTCGTCCGGTGTGCCCATGCGCCGCAGCGGAATGCGTGGGATCAGACTGTCGTACTCTTCGCTCACCATGGCGGTTTCGATCTCGCCGGGTGCTACGGCATTGACCTTGACCCCCAGCTGCGCAAACTCCACGGCCATCTCCCGGGTAAGCGCGGAGAGTGCGGCCTTGGAGGTGGAATAGGCGGAGCCTGCGAAGGGATGGATCGAATGGCCGGCGATCGAGGTGATGTTCACCACCGAACCCTTGGCCTTGCCCAGCGAGGTGGCAAAGCCCCGCGCCAGAGCCAGCGGTGCAAAGAAATTCAGCTCGAACACCAGGCGCCACTCTTCCAGATCGCCGTTCAGGCAGCCCAGCCGCTCTTGGAAGGGGGTCTTTGGACTGACGGCCGCATTGTTCACCAGAGCCTCCAGGGGCGCATGGTCGGTCAGATCCTGCACCTGGTCGATGAAGGCTTGCAGCGAGCGGCGGTCGGCAAGGTCACAGGTGATGTGATGGGTCCAATTGCGGTCACGCCGGCACTCGTCGGGAATGGGCTCGCGGGAGCAGGTGATCACCCGCCAACCCTCATCGGAGAAGCGCTTCACCGTGGCATGCCCGATGCCGCGGCTTGCCCCGGTTAGAACTACGGTCGGCCGATGGTTGGCGTCTCCGCCATCGGTGCCCTGCTGGTCTGCGATCGTGCTGTCGGGAGGTGCCATGGACGCTACGATACACCAGCTGGCCCGACCCCTCCTAGTTCAAATCACTGACCCCTCCGAGTTCAAATCACTGACGCCGGGGAGCCGTGGGCAACCCAACTACCCTGCAGGTCTCGCTCTGGTGCGAAGGACTCGCTTTACTGGAGGTAAGAGCGTACATAGAGAGGGTTCTTTCGGACTGAGGGAAAGTGAACGATGCGTTCTGTGAGCCTCCTTGCGACCTTGGCCCTGGTGCTCGGCGCCTGTGCCGGCAGCCAGACTCCGGGTGGCGTGGCCATCACCGGGATCGGCGAGACGCCGACACAGCCCTCCAGCGATCAGGTGGTCCTGGCCATGCAGGAACGCCTGGAGCGTGAGCCCATGCTGCTTTGCCCCGGCGTCTCGCTGACCTCGTCTTGCGAGTGGATCGAGAAGGGCGACCAGTCGGCACTCTTCCCACCGGAAATCGGCATTCGCGTGGCCAGCCCCGTTCCGCTTGCCGGGGTGGAATTGGACGCCAAGCCGCAGAACTGGGAGATCTGCTATCGTCTGGAAGGCAGCGACACCCTCTATGTGACACGCCTTTCCGCGCAGGAATTGGGGATAAGCCCGCCGAAGGAGGGCTATGTGTCGGCCGGCCTGTCAGAGCCCTATCTGCCGACCACGCGCGCCTTCCACATGGGCGATCCCGGCTATGACGCCGTTGCCCACCGCTGCGACGAGGCGCTCACCAATCGCGGTCAGAAGGCACGCGCCTGGTAGGTGAGCGGTCCGGACCGCTAGGTCGCCGGCCGCTGCGGCGCCAAGGCCGCAAGTTTCTCGAGATCGACATTGGCGCCGCAGAGCAGCACACTGACGCGCTCGCCTGCAGCCGGCTTGTAAGCCCCCGACAGCAATGCCGCCAAGGCTGCAGCACCGCCGGGCTCGACGGCCAAGCGACAGTCCTGCCAAAGCAGGCGCTGCGCCTCGACGATGGCGCTGTCCGGGACCAAGACCAACCGGTCTACATAGGCCGCAGCCAGCGCGTGCGTCAGCGCGCCGGCCCGTTTTGCGCCGAGGGAATCGGCGGCCAGTGAGTTCACCTCGACATCGACCGGCCCGCCCGCGGCCAAGGCAGCATGCATCGCAGCCGACCCTTCGGGCTCGACGCCGACAAGCCGCTTGCGCCCTTGAAACCAGCCAGCCAGACCGGCGATCAGGCCGCCGCCGCCCACAGCCACCAGAGCCGTGTCCATTTCCGGCGCCTGGGCATCCCATTCGCGGCCCAGCGTGCCCTGTCCGGCGATGGTCGGGGCGGCGTCGTAGGCATGAATGCCGATCGCGCCGCTCTCCTGCTGATAGGCTTCGCAGAGCGCGAGCGCATCGGCATAGCGGGCGCCAGAGACCACGACCTCCGCTCCGCTGGCCCTGATCCGGGCCAGCTTTGCCGGGCTGGTGATCTCCGGCACGAAGATTCGGGCCTTGATGCCAAGGCGATCGGCGGCGAAGGCAACCGCGGCGCCGTGATTGCCCCCTGATGCGGCTGCAACGCCGGCTGGGGGAATGCCACCGCCGAGCAGCGTGTTGAAGGCCCCGCGCGCTTTGAACGAGCCGGAATGCTGCAAGCACTCCAGCTTCAAGATCAGACCCTCGGCGATCCCGAAGCTGCCCGCTCCGGGCCGCAGCAAGGGCGTCTGTCGCAGGTGGCCGGCAATGCGGTCTGCCGCAGCTTCGATCTCAGCAGGTCCGGGGAGTGCGCGTGGTAGCATGACAAAGCCCTCGTTGAAGGAACGCGTGACCTTGTCCTACAAGATGGCTGCACCGTTTCGATAGCCAGGATCTCGTTAGGCCACCTATGCTCCGCTCGCTTTTCATCCTCTCGCTCTTGTCTCTCATCGTCGCCGCCTGCGGCCACGCCCGTATCGAAGAGCAGGCCGACGCCGGCACCTGGTCGCGCGACATGCCCAACCTGCTGCGCCAGACGGCGCTGCAGCGCGGCATCACCGCCTGCCGCAACAAGGCACCCAAGACAGCCGAGGGGGAGGTGCCTTGCGAGCCGGTGGAGATCAGGGCCGGCGACAAGATCTACGTCACCACCGCGATCAAGCAAGAAAGAGAGCAGCCGGACAGCGGCTTCCAGCTGAACTACTACCGCGATGTCTGGACCTTCTGCTTCATCCTCGTGCACGGCCAGAGCTCGACGGAGTACCTGGCCGATTTTCGCCGCGGCGTCGTCGGGCCGGACCTGCAGAGCCTGGGCAACAGCGCGCCCAGCACGCCGGCAAAGGTCGTCATCACCCAGACAGACGGCTACCGGGACGTCCAAGCCAAGAACGGTTGCGACTGGCTATGGAACTTTACGGAAAACCCGCAGATCGGATAACCCGACCGGTCACGAAACGCGAGGCTCGGGGCAGGGCAGCAGCGGGGTGCGCAACAAAAATATCTGCCCGAAATTCCAAGATGACGCCACCAGGCCGGACTCTATGCCGCTGACTGGATCAAATACGGCAGTCTTGCCATAGCTTTGGCCAATTTGACGGTTTTTTCGTTGAAAAACAAAATTTCGCCCTTATCTGGCAGAATCCTCACGCCGAAGAGAGAGGCGTGTTACCTTTGTCGTCCAAACATCGGCCAGCCGGCCAGGAGCGTAGAGGACAGATAAGGTACCCAAACGGAACCTTTCCGGAACCTGTCTTGTGTCTAACCCTTGTTTGGCCTTTGGCAAGAGGAGGAGCAGAAATGCTGATCTATGGCAATTTCTTGGACAACAGCCTGTACGGGACCAGTGCAAAAGACACCATCTATGGCCTATCCGGCGATGACACGATGTACGGCCTCACCGGCAACGACACGATTGTCGGCGGCGACGGGAGCGACTCTGCTTACGGCGGGGACAACGCCGACCGTCTCTTCGGGGACAGCGGGGCAGATACGCTGAACGGCGGCGCCGGGACGGATCGGGCCTTCGGCGGCAGCGCCAGCGATACCATCTTCGGCGACGACGGCGTAGACACGCTCTTCGGCGGGGACGGCGGGGACGCGCTTGGCGGTCAATCGGGGACGAGCACGATCTACGGTGGGTCCGGCAATGACTTGCTCTACAGCGACCGTTACCTCTATGATTCCTACTACTCTTATTATGCTTATCAATATTATTACTATTACACCAGCTATGTCGACGCCAATGACAAGATGTTCGGCGCATCCGGCTTCGATCAGATCTATGGTGGTGGCGGCAACGACGAGCTGCATGGTGGCGATGGCGGCGACAGGATCGAGGGCGAAACCGGCGTCGACACGATCTTCGGCGGGTCCGGCCGGGATCTGCTGGAAGGCAACGAAGAAAACGATACGATCTACGGCGCCTCGGCAAGCGACACGATCCGCGGCGGCTCCGGCGAGGATCGCATCTTCGGCGGTAGCGGTGACGATTCCATTGGCTCCGACGGCGGCGACGACGACGTGCGTGGCGGTAGCGGCCGCGACTATGTCTGGGGCAGCCTGGGCGACGATACCGTGCGCGGCCAGGATGCGAACGACAGCTTAGACGGTGGCTTCGGCGATGACACGCTCTTCGGCGCCAGCGGCGACGACAGACTGATCGGTCAAACCGGCGCCGATCTGTTGGGCGGCGGTAGCGGCAGAGACAAACTCTTCGGTGACGGCGGTAACGATAGATTGAATGGCGGCAGTGGCCAGGACACCATGATCGGTGGCATGGGCAACGACGTCATCTTCGTGAACACCGAAGCCGACATCGTCATCGAAACGGCCGGGGGCGGCCTGAACGACGTACTACGCTCGGATGCCGCCGACTTTACCTTGAGCGACGATGGAAACGGCTTCTTCGAGCGCGCGCAGATCAACGCGGGCGCCGGAGACGCTGGCCTGCAGGGCAACGACCAGACGAACACCATCCTCGGGAACAACGGCAACAACTTCCTACGCGGTCGCGACGGTGACGATATCCTCAACGGGAAGGGCGGTCGCGATACCATGACCGGCAATTCCGGCGACGATACCTTCGTCGTCGACACCTCGACCGACCGTGTCAGAGAGCTTGCCGGCTCCGGGACCGATCTGGTTCGGGCAGACGCCAGCTTCACCCTGCCGACGGGTCAGGCCAACGCTTTCATCGAGAACCTGCGCCTGGAGGTCAACGCAGGCGGCATCAATGGTACCGGCAACAACCTGGACAACACCATCGAAGGCAATTCCGGCAGTAACCGCTTGGCCGGCAATCAGGGCGACGATGTGATCCTAGGCGGCGGTGGTGGCGACACCATATTCGGCGGCGTCGGCGGCGACACCATGCGCGGCGAAGCCGGCAATGACACCGTCAACATGGGTCAGGACGATATCGCCTTCGGTGGCGCCGGCAAGGACGACTTCAGGTTCGTCGACAACAATCTGGGCTATGGCGGATCCGGAGGTCCCATCATCCGTGACTTCGACGGCGTCTTGGCCAATGGTGCGAACGGCGAGGACAAGCTCCTCTTTGCCACCGGGCTGGAGAGCGGCAACTTCTCCTATATCGGTGCCGCCGCCTTCTCCGGCGGTGGAGACTCAGAGGCGCGCTACGACGGCGCGCGTCAGATTCAAGTCGACCAGGATGGAGACGGCAACCTCGATCAGGCCTTCCGGGTCGATGGGGTTACCGCCGCCAACCTGCTGACCACCTCGGACTTTGTCTGGTTGTGAGCGTGACCTTCAGCCGGGCAGTTGCGGTGCGCCAGCTGCCCGGCTGAAGCGTTTGGTGGCCAGGTAGAGCGAGGTCTCGCTGGCGGCGATGCCGTCGATCAGCTGGATGTCTCTTGGGTCGGCCGCTGGGCATGACGGTAAGGGCCGCGCGAGCCAGAGGTCGGGTCAGAATCACTTCAGCCTGTTGGGACAGGTGAAACCGAGAGCGCGACCGCGCGCCCGCAGCGCGGAGGGGGACACGGCTCCCGTGGGGTTTGAACGCTTAAACGCGTGCATTGGTCCTCCTGCCTGCCGCTCGGTATCAGTCCACCGCTTGGCAGTGTTTCAGGCGCGGGAAACTGTGACCCAGATGACCGGCAGCCAAGCCAGCGAAGCACACGAAGGAAGGCCTCACCGCGGAGCAGCCGAGAGCGGTGCACGGACGCGCCTGAGAATTAGTTCGTCATCAGATCATAAGTATGGTACCGTTGGGCGGTAACATTTGCTGATGCGAGAGACAATCCGACAAGGGGCTGATAGTTTTTTCGGTTAGGGTAAATGCGAGCAGTAGAGCGCCCAGTAGAGCGCCGGATTCCCGAAAAGCGACAAGAAGAGAGCCGCGCTACCATCGCGTCTTGAAATTCCAGGGAGGCTGAGACATGGCTGTGATTGAGGGATCTACCGGCAATGACACGCTCACCGGCACGAACAACCTCGACACGATGTTCGGGTTGAGCGGTCACGATCGCCTCTATGGGCAGAGCGGCAACGACAGCCTCTTCGGTGGAGATGGACGGGATCGCTCCGTTACCGGAGGCAGCGGTGACGATCTGCTCTTCGGCGGGGAAGGGAATGATCTTAGTTTCCTCGGTCAGAATGGGGATGATGCCCTTTATGGCGGTGAAGGTTCCAATGGAGATTTCTTTGGAGGCAGTGGCGATGATCGCATTATTGGGGGTCCGGATAATGATAGCGGACTGTATGGTCAGACCGGCGATGACAGCATCTATGGCGGCGAAGGCCGCAACGGGGACCTCGAAGGGGGGCTCGGCGACGACTACATCGTTGGGGTCCGTGGAACAACAGGATTTACCAGCACAGTTTTTGGCGGAAGTGGCATCGATCGTATCTTCGCGGGCGCCTTTGGGGGAATCAAACTGTATGGAGGAAGCGGTGCCGACAGCATTGTTGGCGCAGCGGAAAGAGACATAACTCTCGTTGGTGACGATGGGAATGACAGCCTCTTCGGTGGCAGTGGCAAGGATATTGGTCTTTACGGTTCATCGGGCGCCGACCGCATTTTCGGCGGCAGCGCTGAAGACACTATGTTTCGCGGAGGGTCCGGCAAGGACCGTCTCGTCGGGGGTGAGGGATCTGACCGCAACCTCTTTGGTGGCGACGGCGACGACCAAGCCTATGGCGGGCCCGGTGACGACGCAAGACTGAGTGGCGGTTCAGGGGATGACCGGGCATCCGGCGGTCATGGAATGGATGACGGCTTTTTCGGTGGCAGTGGTGCCGACACGCTCCGGGGCGACAGCGGCGACGATGCTTCCTTCTTCGGAGGGGCTGGCAACGACAGTGTCTTCGGCGGCAGTGGCGAGGATCTCTCCCTTTATGGAGGGCTGGGCATCGACAGTGTCTTCGGTGGGCACGGCGCGGACTTTATGGTCGCTGCAAGCCAAGGCGAGCTTGAAGCCGGCGATCTCTTCGACGGCGGGGCGGGTGTCGATACCCTCTTTCTGCGCACCGGTGTCACCAACCTTGCGGGCGTGACCCTCACCAGCATCGAGGCCTTGATCTACGGAAGCCCTGTTACTCTCACCGGCACGGACCACGCCGACAGCCTTTATGGTGCGAGTGGGGTTGACGTGATCTACGGGTTGGGCGCGGACGATTCGCTGTTCGGGGGCAGCGGCGGAGACGTCTCCTTTGATGGAAGCTTAGGTGCTGACGGCCTCTTCGGCGACGAGGGAGATGACAGCTACTTTTTCGGAGGCGGAGGAGGCGACCGTCTCTATGGTGGCGCAGGCGACGATCAGACCTTCGCCGGAGGGACAGGCGGCGACCGCCTCTATGGCGATGAAGGGAACGATCGCTCCTTCTACGGAGACGATGGGACGGACGTTGTTTTCGGCGGGGCAGGAAGCGACGCTAGGTTGTACGGAGGTGGTGGGAATGATCGCATTTTTGGCGGCGCGCAGGGCGATTTCGGCTTATTCGGAGGTAGCGGTGCTGACATCCTTGACGGTGGCAACGTCGGAGATGGGGCCTTCAGAGGCGGATCGGGTGCGGACAGAATATACGGTGGCCAGGGCAGTGATTCCTTTATTGAAGGCGGGGTGGGCGATGACACCCTCTTCGGTGGCGTTGGAAGTGACCTCGATCTCGCAGGGGGGAACGGATCCGACACGATCTTCGGTGGCAACGACTTTGACCGAAGACTGGAGGGCCATGCCGGCAACGATATCATCGACGCCGGAGCCGGAGACGATCGCATTATCCGAGGGGGTATTGGCGACGATCGTGTCTCCGGCGGTGCTGGCGACGACCGCTATCTGATTGGGGATCAAGATAACGACAAGGTCTTTGGTGGTGGTGGGAAGGATGCGAGTTTGTCGGGTGGTGACGGCAACGATAGTGTGTTTGGCGGCACCGGGCATGACAACGGGTTGTCAGGAGGTGACGGGGATGATCTTGTCTCCGGCGACCGTGGAGCGGACAGCAGCTTGTTCGGTGGTAACGGGGACGATTTGCTCATTGGTGGTGCCGGAGAAGATTCTTTCTTTTATGGCCGGCAAGGCAAGGATGTGCTGAATGGCAACGGGGGCAGTGACGGCGACCTCTTTGGGGCCAGCGGCAACGATATTGTGAGAGGCGGGCGCAGCAACGATTCCTTCCTGTTCGGCGGCAGCGGTATCGACTGCGTCTTCGGCGGCAGTGGTACCGATACTCTGAACGCCGCCAGCCAGGGCGAGCTACAAGCAGGCGATCTCTTCGACGGCGGTGCTGGCTCCGATACGCTTCTTCTGGGAGCCGGTGTTAGCCTGCCTACAGGCGTGACGCTCACCAGCATCGAGTTTGTGGTCTATGGCTAGTACCAAGCTGCGCCGCGTTCCACTCAACGCAGCTTGGATTAGGCAGGCAGTTGCGGTGCGCCAGCTGCCCGGCTGAAGCGTTTGGTGGCCAGGTAGAGCGAGGTCTCGCTGGCGGCGATGCCGTCGATCAGGCGGATGCGGCCCAGCACCCTGTCCAGGGCTTCCAGCGAGTCCGTGCCCAGCTCGGCGATGATGTCCCAGCGGCCGTTAGTGGTGTGGACGCTCTGCACCTCCGGCATGCGGCCCAGTTGGGTGACGATGCGCTCGCTGCCGCGGCCCTCGACCGCGATCAGGATGATGCCGCGCACCGGCCGCTCTTGCGCATCGCCCTTCAGCACCACGGTGAAACCCAGGATCTCCCCCTCGGCCGTCAGCTTGTCGAGCCTGGAGCGCACCGTGGCGCGCGCCAGACCCAACTCTGCCGATATCTCGGAGATGGAAGCCCGGCCGTTCCTGCGCAGAACGCTTAGAAGGCGATGATCCGTTTCGTCCATTTCGATAAATTAGACTTATCAGAATGAGAAATCTAGCTATCAAATCGATCAAGAATCCGGCTTGAGGCTGCCACCCCTGGGCGCTCATCTTTGGAGCACAACAACGACGCCATTTGTTCGGCGGCATCTAAAGGAGACAGCCATGAGCGCGAAGGAGATCGTTCTGGTCGGCGTTCCGACCGACAGCGGCAGCAAGCGGGCAGGGTGCCTGATGGGACCGGATGCCATGCGGACGGCAGAGATCGGCTCCGCCCTGATCGATCTGGGTCATCGGGTGGAGGACCAAGGCAATCTGGCCGTGGCGCCGCGGGCGGTTTCATCCCACCCCAACGGCAATATCCATGCCCTGGCGGAGTGTTGCCAGTGGATCGAGGACCTGTCCGAGGTGAGCTACCGGGTTGCCGACAAACGCATCCCCATCTTCCTGGGCGGCGATCACCTTTTGTCCGGCGGCACGGTTGCTGGCCGCGCGCGGCGCGCAGCCGAGAAGCGGCGGGAGCTCTTCGTGCTCTGGCTCGACGCGCATCCGGATTTTCACAGCCTGGCGACGAGCCAGAGCGGCAATCTGCATGGCACGCCGGTCGCCTACTTCACCGGTCAGCCCGGTTTCGACGGCTACTTCCCGGCGCTGCAAGCGAAGGTGAAGCCCGAGAACATCTGCATGATGGGCATCCGCTCGGTCGACTCCGCCGAGCGCCACGAGTTGGCGCAGTCGGAGATCGAGGTGAAGGACATGCGTTCGATCGACGAGCAAGGCATTGCCCGGCCCTTGCAGGTCTTCCTCGACCGCGTCGCTGCTGCGGGCGGTGATTTGCACGTCAGCCTGGACGTCGATTTCCTGGATCCCGCTATCGCGCCTGCCGTCGGCACCACGGTGCCCGGCGGTGCCACCTTCCGCGAGGCGCATCTCATCATGGAAATGCTGCACGACAGCGACCTGGTGACCTCGATGGATCTGGCCGAACTCAACCCCTTCCTGGACGAGCGCGGCCGCACCGCCAAGCTGATGGTCGATCTGACCGCCAGCCTGTTCGGCCGCCGCCTGCTGGATCGTCCGACCCGCAGCTTTTGATCGGATACTGACGGCGCCGGGCCGCTCCCCCGCCCGGTGCCACCGCTCCAATGGAGCGAAAAAAAGGAACAAGAATTATGAGCATCAAACGTCCCGACGATCTCAACATCGTACCCTTCGTCAGCGTCGACAACATGATGCGCCTGGTGCTGCACGTGGGTGTCGAGCGTTTCCTGTCGGAGCTCGCCGGTTTCATCGAAGAAGACTTCCGGCGCTGGCCTCTGTTCGACAAGACGCCCCGCGTTGCCTCGCACTCGGCCGAGGGCGTGATCGAACTGATGCCGACCAGCGACGGCCAGACCTATGGCTTCAAGTACGTGAACGGTCATCCGAAGAACACGCGCGACGGCCTGCAGACGGTCACCGCCTTCGGCTTGCTGGCGAATGTCGACAACGGCTATCCCCTGCTGCTGTCGGAGATGACCATGCTCACCGCACTGCGCACGGCTGCGACCTCGGCCGTGGCCGCCAAGTACCTGGCGCCGAAGGGAGCATCGACCATGGCCATCATCGGCAATGGTGCCCAGTCGGAGTTTCAGGCGCTGGCCTTCAAGGCGCTGTTGGGCGTCACCAAGCTGCGTCTCTACGACGTCGACGGCGAGGCCACCGGGAAGTGTCTGCGCAACCTCACCGGCTGGGGTTTCGAGATGGAGGTCTGTGCCTCGCCCTACGAGGCGGTGGAGGGCGCCCAAATCGTCACCACGGTGACGGCTGACAAGCGCAACGCCACGATCCTGACCGACAACATGGTCGGCTCGGGCCTGCACATCAACGCCATCGGCGGAGACTGTCCGGGCAAGACGGAGTTGCACAAGGACATCCTGCTGCGCTCCGACATCTTCGTGGAGTATCCGCCGCAGACCCGGATCGAGGGCGAGATCCAGCAGCTTGCCGAGGACTATCCCGTGACCGAGCTTTGGCGGGTCATCACCGGCGAGGTCGAGGGGCGCCGGGCGGCCACGCAGACCACGCTGTTCGATTCGGTGGGCTTTGCGACCGAAGATTTTTCGGCCCTGCGCTATGTTCGCGAGGCCCTGATCGGCACCAGCTTCTATGAAGAGCTCGACATGCTGGCCGATCCGGACGATCCGCGCGACCTCTTCGGCATGCTGCTGCGTGCCGATGGGACGCAGTCGGACGCTGCTTAAGGCGCAGCTTAAGACGCAGCAAGATAGGGGGCGAGAGACCACGTGGTCTCCTCGACCCCTTGCGCCCTCAAATGCCAATCCAGGCCACCGACCACTGCGCCGGTGCTGAGCTCTTGAACGAGACTCGCCGGCCTGCCGTGAGGCACCTGCGCAGACGCGACAAAAACGCCGATGCGTCGGCTGCTAAGAATCATTGCGAACTTTGCGCCGGCGCGTCACTGTGGCGCGGGTTTGGATCGGGAGTGCCCAGATGCGGCGCCCCGGCGGCCTTGCAGTGCCTATGGACACCTGCCCGGCAGGGTCGTCCGGTACTGTCTTCCCGACAACGGAAACTCGGATTGGTTGGTCGATGACGAATGAACTGCCGCCTGTGCCAGAGCTCTTTGTTGCTCCGGACAGGGCTGAGAGCCTGAAGCACGAAGCGGGCGATATGCCCAGCTGGGATCTGACCGAGCGTCAGATTTGCGACCTCGAACTCTTAATGAACGGCGGCTTTGCCCCCTTGAAGGGATTTCTTGGCCAGGCCGACTATGACTCGGTTGTCGAGTCCATGCGCCTGGCTGACGGCACGCTTTGGCCGATGCCGATCATGCTGGAGGTCAGCGAGGATTTTGCCGAGAAGGCAGAGCCCGGCACCTCGATCGCACTGCGCGATCAAGAGGGTGTGATCCTGGCCAGCCTGGCTGTCAGCGATCGCTGGCAGCCCGACAAGAAGAAAGAAGCACGCGCGGTCTTCGGGACGGAGAACGAAGAGCATCCGGCCGTCGACTACTTGATGAACGTGGCCGGTCCGGTCTATCTGGGCGGCACGATCACCGGCTTGCAGACGCCTATTCACTATGACTATCGCGCTCGCCGCTTCTCGCCGAACGAGTTGCGCAGTTTCTTCAACAAGATGGGCTGGGCGAAGGTCGTTGCCTTCCAGACCCGCAACCCCTTGCACCGTGCGCATCAAGAGCTGACCTTCCGCGCCGCCAAGGAGGCGCAGGCCAACCTCTTGATCCATCCGGTCGTCGGCATGACCAAGCCGGGCGACATCGATCATTTCACCCGTGTGCGCTGCTATGAGGCGGTGCTGAACGAGTACCCCGGCGGCACCACGCACCTGTCGCTCTTGAACCTGGCGATGCGTATGGCCGGCCCGCGCGAAGCCGTATGGCACGGTCTGATCCGGCGCAACCACGGCTGCTCGCATCTGATCATCGGCCGCGATCATGCCGGCCCGGGCAGCAGTGCGTCTGGCAAGCCCTTCTACGGCCCCTATGACGCGCAGGCGCTCTTCAAGGAGCATGAGGCCGAAATCGGCGTCGAGATGATCGACTTCAAGAAAATGGTCTTCGTGCAGGAACGCGCCGAGTATCAGCCCGCCGACGAGGTGGCCGAGGGCCAGACGGTGCTCGACATCTCCGGGACCGAGCTGCGTCGCCGCCTGTCGGAAGGGCTCGACATTCCGGACTGGTTCTCCTTTCCCGCCGTCGTCGAGGAATTGCGCCGGACCCATCCGCCGCGCTCCAAGCAGGGCTTTACCCTCTTCTTCACCGGGCTCTCCGGCTCCGGCAAATCGACCATCGCCAATGCCTTGATGGTCAAGCTGATGGAGATGGGCGGTCGGCCGACAACCCTTCTGGACGGCGATCTGGTGCGCAAGCACTTGAGTTCGGAACTGGGCTTCTCCAAGGAGCATCGCGACATCAACATCCGTCGCATCGGCTATGTCGCTTCCGAGATCACCAAGAACGGCGGCATCGCCATCTGTGCGCCGATCGCGCCCTATGCGGCGACCCGCCGGGCCGTGCGCGAAATGATCGAGCCGGTCGGCGTCTTCATCGAGGTGCATGTCGCGACCTCTCTGGAGGAGTGCGAGCGACGCGATCGCAAGGGCCTCTATGCCCTGGCCCGCGCCGGTAAGATCAAGGAGTTCACCGGAATCTCCGATCCTTACGAAACCCCTGAGAATCCGGAGCTTAGGATCGAGACCGAGACGACGGATCCCGATGGCTGCGCCCAGCAGGTCATGTTGAAGCTGGAGTCGATGAACCTCTTCGGCTGAGGACTGGTTTGGGCGCGCTGCAGAGCCGCTGTTTGCCATGCAAGGCACGCTCTGGCAGGAAGAAGAAGAGAAAGGGGTCGGGCGTCGCGCCGGCCCCTTTCTTACTCCGGCTTCACGTTCGCGCTAAGTTGCCTTGCGGGTGCCGCAATCCCGGCTAATCTCTCGTCGGTTTACACCACCAACGGGAATGGCGGATAATCAGTGATGCCTTGGCTCTCACTCTGTTTGGCGCTTCTTGCGGCACTGGCCTTCGTCCGGCCGGGTTTGGCGGCTGAATCCGAGGTCGCGGGGACCGAGCGGGTGCAGGTGCGCCTGCTGTCGGATGTGTCGGCTGTCGCTCCAGGCGCGCCCTTCACGGTGGCGCTGGATCAGCGCATCATCCCCGGCTGGCACACCTACTGGAAGAACCCGGGCGACAGCGGCCTGCCGACGGAGATCGACTGGATCCTGCCGGAGGGCAGCAGCGCCGGGCCGATCCAGTGGCCCTTTCCGCATCGCTTCGACGTCGGGCCGATCACCAACTACGGCTACAGCGACCAGGTCTTGCTGCTGAACCGGATCACGCCGCCCGAGACCCTCAAGGCCGGCGACCGCTTCGCCATGCAGGCCAAGCTGCGCTGGCTGGTCTGTGAGGAGATCTGCATTCCCGAGGAGGCCGAGATCGCCTTCTCGCTGCCGGTCGCCGAGGGCGCACCGCCCTCCGACCTGCACGCCGATCTGGAGGCGGCGCGGGCCGCCCTGCCGGTTGCCAGTCCTTGGCCAGTCAGCGTTGCCCGGGAGGGCGAGGCCGTTCGCCTGGACCTGGCCTTGCCGGCCGCCGCACAGGCCACCCTGATCGATGCCGCCTTCTTCCCCGACGCCTGGGGGCAGATCCTGCACTCAGGCAAGCAGGTGCTGACCAGCACGCCCGAAGGCATCCGTTTGGCGCTTGAACCCGAGGCGGGTTTCGATCCCAGCCAAACACCGCTCAGCGGCGTCATGGTGCTGACCGAACGGCTGGGCGATGGCGGCGAGGCCGAGCGTGCGCTTCTGATATCCGCCAAGCTCGAGGGCGAGGAGGGGCTGGCCGGTGGAGCGAGCGGAACGAACGGAGGTGGTGCCGGGACGCCGCTCTTGATCACCGAGGGGACCGGGATCGCCGATATCGGTTTCTTCTCGGCGCTTTTCTTTGCGCTGCTGGGCGGCATCATCCTGAACCTGATGCCCTGCGTCTTTCCGGTGCTCTCGATCAAGATCCTGTCGCTCAGCCAGCAGGTCGGCGGGGACCGGCGCGAGATGCGCCATCACGGCTATGTCTATACCGCCGGCGTTCTGATCAGTTTCGCAGCAATCTCCGGCCTGCTGTTGGCGCTGAGGGCCGGGGGCGAGGCTTTGGGCTGGGGCTTTCAATTTCAATCCCCGGTCTTCGTCATGCTGATGGCTGTCCTCTTCTTCGCCCTGGGATTGATGCTCTCCGGGGTGATGACGGTTGGCGGCTCCTTGATTGGCGTGGGGCAGGGGCTCGGCGCCAAGCCGGGGATGAGCGGCAGCTTCTTTACCGGCGTGCTGGCCACCTTGGCGGCAACGCCCTGCACGGCGCCCTTCATGGGTGCTGCGGTGGGCTATGCCGTGAGCGCGCATCCGGCAAGTGCGATCGCCGTCTTCCTGGCGCTGGGCTTCGGTCTGGCCTTGCCCTACCTGCTCTTGACCCTGGTGCCGCGCGCCTTGTCCTGGCTGCCGAAGCCGGGCGCCTGGATGGAGCGCCTGAAACAGGTCTTCGCCTTTCCGATGTTTGCCGCTGCCATCTGGCTGGTCTGGGTGCTGGCGCAGCAGAGCGGGGCATCGGGCGTGCTGGCAGCCCTTGCCGCCATGCTGCTGCTCGCCTTCGCCGCCTGGCTCTACGAGGCGACCAAGGGTCTGAAGCAGCGCGGCCGGCTGGTCGGCGCGAGTGTCGTGGCCCTGGTGCTGGCGGCAGCGCTTGTGGGTATGCCGCGTCTCTTGCCGCCCGCCGGCAGCGGTCCCGCCATGGCCGCGGTAGAAGATGCGCTGATCCCCAGCGAGTCCTTTAGCCCGGAGCGGGTGGCAGCACTCAGGGCCGAGGGGCGTCCGGTCTTCGTCGACTTCACGGCGGCCTGGTGCATCACCTGCCTGGTCAACGAGAAACTGGTCTTTACCGACGAGGGCGTGGCCAAGGCCTTTGCCGAGGCCGATGTGGCCTTGCTGATCGCCGACTGGACCAATCGCGACCCGGTGATCACCGAAGCCTTGGCGGCGCATGGTCGTTCCGGCGTTCCGCTCTATCTCTTCTATCCTAACGATGGCGGCGCGCCGGCGATCCTGCCGCAGGTTCTGACCGTCGGCGGCGTGCTGCGGGCGGTAGCGGCGGCGACCGGCAAGCCACGCTTGCAACAGGCGTCAGCCGAGTAGCGACCGCAACGGACTCTTTTGATTAGGGAGACACGACATGTCCAAGCTAACCAGCCTTGCCGCGGTGGCGGCGCTGACTCTTGCCTCCTTCGCAACGGCCCAGGCAGCGCCGGAGGTCAGCCAGCCGGCACCCGATTTCACCGCGGTGACGGCCAGCGGCGAGACCCTTGCGCTCACCGACCTGGCGGGCAAGACGGTGATCCTGGAATGGACCAACCACCTCTGTCCCTTCGTCTCCAAGCACTACGGCAGTGGCAACATGCAGGCCCTGCAGCAGGAAATGGCCGGCGAGGATTTGGTCTGGCTGCAGGTGATCTCCTCTGCGCCCGGCCGTCAGGGCTATGTCGAGGGCGACAAGGCAATCGGCTTGAATGCGGAGCGCGATGCGGCGCCCAGCGATATCCTGATGGATCCGGAGGGCACGATCGGCCGCGCCTATGCGGCGCGCGTGACTCCGCACATGTACATCATCGATCCCGAGGGTACCCTGCAGTACATGGGCGGCATCGACTCGATCGCCTCGGCCAACCCGGCCGACATCGACGATGCCACCAACTATGTGCGCGAGGCGATGGCTGCGCTCTCTGCCGGCCAGGCCGTGCCCAATCCGGTCACCCGCGCCTACGGCTGCACCATCAAGTACGCCCCCGCATCCTAAACGGGGGGAGCCTGAGGGGGGCCACGGCCCCCCTCTGATTCTGGTTAGTTGCTGATCGTCCCGATCGCCTGTTTCGTCGCTTCCTTCTTGATCGCATCGGTTGCCGCATCCTGAGCGGCATCGCTCGCCTGATCGGCCAGGCCCTCGGTCCCCGCTGCCGAGGTCTCCGATGCCGTGCTGGCGGCGTCGCTGGCCGTGCTGGCTGCGTCCTGGGCCTCCGTTGCAGCGCCTTCGGCCTCGCTCGAGGTGCCCATCACTTCGTCGACCGCCTGACCGGCGCCATCCGATGCGGCGTCCTGAGCCGTCGATTTGACGGCGGTGCTGCCGATACCGCTACCCAGGGTGCTGTCGACGGCAGAGCCGGCGGCGTCGGATGCTGCGTCCTGTGCCGTGGACTTGATGGTCGAGGTTGCCGAGTTCTGCAGTCCATCGGTCAAGCTTTCCGCCTGCACGGGGAGCGCGAAGGCTGCGGAGGTGAGCATTGCAAGAGCGATATACTTTAGGGTCACCTATCAGGTCCTTTCGATTGACGAATTGAGCGCGCTGCATGCAGCAGACAGGCAGCCTGGTCAAGCCGATTCTTAGAAGCGGACAAAGCCTACTATTCAAATCAGGGTTGATCTTCGAATAATTCGCACAACCTGCCGCCTTTGGAATGGGGGCTCATTCAGCGCGGTCGCGATCGGGCCGGTGGAACAGAAGCACCAGCACCACCGAAGAGCCCGCAAGCGCGGCCAGCAGCAGGAAGGCGCCGCTGAAGGAGCCGCTGGCGTCGTAGACGATGCCGGTGATGACCGGGGCGAGGAAGCCCGCGGCGGCAAAGCAGCAGTCCATGATGCCCAGCGCCGTGCCCGACCAGTTCGGCAGCACGTCGATGTTGACGGCGAAGTAGGCGGCGTTGGCTGCCATGGCGGCGGCGACCGCGAAGGTGATGCCGATCATCGCCACCGTCAGGCTGTCGATCAGGGCGACAGGGATGACGGCGAGTGCGGCGATGGCTTGCGTGCCGGCGATCTGCAGGCTGCGGGCCTGACGCAAGCTGCCGCCGCGCCTGAGCACGCGATCGGACCAGCCGCCGAAGATCAGCAAGGTGACGGCCGCGGCCGCCCAGGGCAGTGCCGCAAGCAGGCCCGCCGTCGCGATCTCGATCCCGTAGGCCTTGTTCAGAAAGCCGGGCAGCCAGGACATGAAGAAAAAGAGGAAGTAGCCGAAGACGAAGAAGGCCCAGTAGTTCACCAGCAGGGTCGGCGTGGCGAAAAGGCGGCGCCAAGGCCGCTTGCCGGCTTGCCTCTTTGGTTCTTCTGCCGATTGGCCCTGCTGAATGACGGCCAGTTCGGTCTTGCTGACGTTGGGGCTGTCCCCGGGTCGGTCGCGATAGAACACCAGCCAGAGTGGCAGCCAGCAAAAGGAGAGCATAACCAGAGTCAGAAACATGGCGCGCCAACCGAAGGTGTCGATCAGCTGAGAGACCAGCGGGGCGCCGACCGCCAAGGCCAAGGGTACCGCCACCAAGGCACCGGCAAGCGCACCGGCGCGCTCGTCTGCCGGTAGCCAGCGTCTGACAGCGACGGTCACAGCGGGAAAGCTCGGCCCCTCGGCCAGGCCGAGAGCGACCCGCGCGGCATAGAGCATGGCAAAGCCTGTCGCCAGACCCGTCGCCCCGATGGCGAGACCCCAGAAGGCGACGGAGAAGGCGAGCACGAATCTGGATCCCAAGCGGTCGACGGCCAGCCCGCCCAGCAGGGTAGTGGCGGCATAGCCCAGCCCGAAGGCGCCCAGGATCAGGCCCATGGTGGTCGCCGAGAGCCCCAATTCGCGCTCGATATCCGGCACCGCGAAGGCAATCGCAGAGCGGTCGATATAGTCGATGACCGTGATCGCGAACAGCAGCCCGACAATCACCCAGCGAAAGCGATCACGAAACATCCTCATGCCTCCACAACGAGGTTTCCCCGGTGTTAGTAGTGAATTCCCGACACAGGTGGCGCGCCTTTGCAAGCCGCAAGGCAGGGGACAGGGAGTTGCGAGACAGCGAGATCGCCCGAATAGCCCGACATTTCGGCGGCTTCGCTGAGCCAATTCCGCTCACCGGTGGGCAGGGGCAATCCTGGTGGTCCAAGGCGGCATCCGGCGATATCGTCTTGAAGCCCGCCCCAGATCCTGATGAGGCGGCATGGGTCGGCGAGACCTTCTCGTCGCTCGTCTTTCCAGCTGGAGTCCGTGTCCCTCGTCCCGTTGCAAGCGATCGAGGTTCTTGGATCGTGCAAGACCATGTTGCCTGGACCTGGGTTGAGGGAAACGAGGTCGCCGGCAGCTACGCCGCGAAGCTTGCAGCTGCGAGAGCCTTCCACGCTGCCGTTCGCAGCTTGAGCCGTCCGAGTTTCATCGAGCGGCGCAACGATCCTTGGGCAGTGGCCGACCGCATCGCGTGGGGTGAGAAGGCACCCGACTACGACGCGCAGACGATGGCCATGCTCTTGCCAATCCTGCAGCTGTCCGAGCAGGAGCCGATACCGGCAGAGGCGCGCGCGCAGTTGGTTCATGCCGATCTTACCGGAAACTTCGTCCTGTCCGAGGGGCAGCCTCCGGGTATCATCGACATCACACCCTACTGGCGGCCGGAGGGTTTTGCCGAGGCAGTTATTTGGGTCGATTCGATCTGGCATCCTGCCGCCGCAGTCCCCGAGGACTTCTCACGCCCGGGCATGCTCGCCTTTGTCCTGCGCGCGCTCGCCCGACGCATGGCAGAGCAGCCCGAACAGGTTGCAGCTGGGATGAAGCAAGCAGACGAAGCGGCCGCGACGCTGCGGAAGCTGAGCAATGCCGCCGATCATCTCCTTGCACCCTGGTTGTCACACTAGAGCATCGGGCGTGAAGTTAGAATCTTAAGGGATTCCCGACGCGGTGCGAAGCGTGATTCTGTGGGGCAGGAGGTGTTCCATGGGAAAAGCGATTTCAAATGATCTTCGCGTTCGGCTGGTTCGAGGGATCGCGTCAGGCAAGTCGCGGCGGGCTGTGGCAGCGCAGTTTGAGGTTGCTCCCTCAACGGCGGTGCGGATCCAGGCCCGCTATGCGACGACCGGTTCAGTGGAGCCCGCTGCTCTGGGTCGTCCTAAGGGCTCCGGCAAGCTTGGCCACTACGTAGTCCGCCCTGAGAAAGTGAGAAGTCATTGGAATTGGGGGATTCCGAAGCGGGTCGAAGTATTGGATAATGCCAGAAAGCGATGCCTGAGGCCACAATTTCTGGTGTATTGCGATGCAAAGTTCGAAAC
>JAVJSY010000093.1:0-14839 GCA_040219175.1 Kiloniellales bacterium | reverse complement strand
ATCAAGACCTACGTACATGATACGCTCTTCCATGACCCGTCTCCTATGCATGAGGCTCGGCGCTCGACCATCCAGCGCAACCCTCGTTACCTGCATATTGTGAGACGGGTCACCCCAGCCTCAGGCGATCATCTGGTCTAGAGGCGGTCGTCGATCTGCCAGTCATTCTGCCCTTCGCCGTGCACCCAGCCGTTCAAGGTGAAGCGGCCGTCCTCGGCACGGCCGCTGCGGGCCTCTACCGGCATGACCTCGTGCAGGGCCTCGCTGCGAAAGAGCACCAGGCGGTTGGCCAGCGGTAGGACCGAGGTATAGCGCTCGCGCGTGTCGGTGCCCTGTCCGGCGAGGTGGTCGTAGAGACGCAAGGCACCGCCGGCGAAGCTGCCGTCGCCCAGTTGGAAATAGTAGACGAAGCTGACGCGCCGGCCGGCGACGGAGTCGATCTCGCCCAGGGTCACGTCGTGATGGGCCTTGTAGAAATCGCCGTGATAGCTGGCGGTCAGCTGCAGCTCGACCTGCTGCACAGGGAAGGCCGCCAGCCCCAGTCGTGGCAGTGCATAGGGCAGGTAGGCCAGGATGAGAGGGGCAAACCAGCTCTGCACCGGATCTGGATCGTAGAGCACGCGGGCGGAGCGCGAGGCATCGTCCTGCTGGCTCTCGCCCGACTGCACGACGCTGGCCTCCACCATCTCGTCCATATGCTCGAAGACCTGGGCGGCGACCAGGCCCTGCTGCAAGGGCGAGAGGAAGTTATCTTCGACGACGAAAGCTGCGGGAGCCGCCACATCCGGTGCTTGCGGCAGTTCCACTCCGGAGAGCAGGCAGGCAGCATAGTAGGCCTCGGGATCCTCCGGCGCTGCTGCATGCCACAGGCAATAGGCTTCGTTGGCGCCGGCGAGATCGCCCTGAACGCGGGCGATCTCTGCTGCCAGCTTGAGGGCCGAGCCGGAACCGGGGTCCAGGGCGCAGGCCCGGGCAGCCAAGGCGGCCGCCCGGTCGGTCATCCCGCGTGTGAGGACGTCATTGCCGGCCGAAACCAGGTCTGCCACCTCTGCGTTCGCTTCGAGCTCTTGCACCAAGACCCCGTCCCTCTTCCGGCCGCTTCTCCGGCTGGTCAGGCCGGGATTAGGCTGCCGCTTCGCCCACCTCCTGCGGCGCGGCAGGAGTCCCGATGACCAGTCCCAGGCTGCTGGCGGTGACCGTCACGCGATCGCCGTCATGCACCTCGCCGGAGAGTATGGACTGCGCCAGCGGGTTCTGCAGATAGCGCTGAATGACACGCTTCAGCGGACGCGCACCATAGACCGGATCGTAGCCCTTGTCGGCCAGCCAAGCGACCGCCTTCTCGTCCAGCTCCAGCTCGATCTTGCGATCGGCCAGCAGCCGGTCCAGATGCTTCAGCTGGATCGCCACGATTCCGTCCATCTCGGCCCGGCTCAGGCGATGGAACAGCAGCACCTCGTCCAGGCGGTTCAGAAACTCCGGCCGGAAGGACGCCCGCACCACATCCATCACCGGCTCGCGCACGGCCTCCACCGACTGTCCGTCGGGCTGGGCTGCCAAGAGGTCGGAGCCCAGGTTGGAGGTCAGGATGATCACCGTGTTACGAAAGTCGACGGTGCGTCCCTGCCCGTCCGTCAGCCGGCCCTCGTCCAGGACCTGCAGCAGGACGTTGAAGACGTCGGGATGCGCCTTCTCCACCTCGTCGAAGAGGACGACCTGGTAGGGCCGACGCCGCACCGCCTCGGTCAGCGCGCCGCCCTCGTCGTAGCCGACATAGCCCGGGGGTGCACCGATCATGCGCGATACCGAGTGCTTCTCCATGTACTCCGACATGTCGATCCGCACCATCGCCTGGTCGTCGTCGAAAAGGAAGCCGGCCAGGGCCCGCGTCAGCTCCGTCTTGCCCACGCCGGTGGGGCCCAGGAAGAGGAAAGAGCCGATCGGACGACTGGGGTCCTGCAGACCCGCCCGCGCGCGGCGCACCGCGTCGGAGACCGCACCGATCGCCTCGCTCTGGCCGATCACGCGCGCGCCCAGGGCCTTTTCCATGCCCAAGAGCTTCTCGCGTTCGCCCTCCATCATCTTGTCGACCGGGATTCCGGTCCAGCGCGAGACGATGGCGGCGATGTGGCTGTCGTTCACCTCTTCGTTCAGCATGCGGTGATGCTCGGCCTCGACGGCCTCGCTCAGCTGGCCCTCCAGCGCCGGGATGACGCCGTAGCGCAGCTCGCCGGCGCGCTCCAGGTTGCCGTCGCGCTGGGCGATGTCCAGCTCGCCGCGGGCCTGATCCAGTTGCTCTTTCAGCTTCTGCGCCTTCTGCAGCTCCTCCTTCTCGGACTGCCAGCGTGCCGTCAGTTCGGCACCGCGCTCTTCCAGGTCGGAGAGTTCGACCTCCAGCTTCTCCAGCCGATCCTTCGAGGCCTGGTCGTCCTCCTTCTTCAGCGCCGACTGCTCGATCTTCAGCTGGATGATGCGGCGATCCAACTCGTCGATCGCCTCCGGCTTGCTGTCGACCACCATGCGCAGGCGGGCCGCCGCCTCGTCCATCAGGTCGATGGCCTTGTCCGGCAGGAAGCGGTCGGTGATGTAGCGGTTGGAGAGCGTAGCGGCAGCGACCAGGGCGGAATCGGTGATGCGCACGCCGTGGTGCACCTCGTACTTTTCCTTCAGACCGCGCAGGATCGAGATGCTGTCCTCCACCGTCGGCTCGGGCACGAAGACCGGCTGGAAACGCCGGGCCAAGGCCGCGTCCTTCTCGATGTGCTTGCGATACTCGTCCAGGGTGGTGGCGCCGACGCAGTGCAGGTCACCGCGTGCGAGAGCCGGCTTCAGCATGTTGGAGGCATCCATCGCCCCATCGGCCTTGCCAGCACCCACCAGGGTGTGCAGTTCGTCGATGAAGACGACGATCTCGCCGCCGGCAGCCGCGATCTCCTGCAGCACGGCCTTCAGCCGCTCCTCGAACTCGCCGCGGAACTTAGCACCGGCGACCATGGCGCCCAGGTCGAGCGACAGCAGGCGCCGATCCTTCAGGCTCTCCGGCACGTCGCCCTGCACGATGCGCTGGGCCAGGCCCTCGACGATGGCGGTCTTGCCGACACCGGGCTCGCCGATCAGGACCGGATTGTTCTTGGTCCGCCGGGAGAGCACCTGGACGGTGCGCCGGATCTCTTCGTCGCGGCCGATAACGGGGTCGAGCTTGCCTTCGCGCGCCACCTCCGTCAGGTCGCGGGCGTACTTCTTCAGCGCGTCGTAGCCACCTTCGGCCGCCGGACTGTCGGCGGTGCGCCCCTGGCGCAAGGCCTCGATGGAGGCGTTCAGATTCTGCGGGGTGACGTTGGCGGCGGCAAGCGCCTTGCCGGCTGCGGACTTGGAGTCCATGGCAATAGCCAGCAGCAGACGCTCGACCGTGATGTAGCTGTCGCCGGCCTTCTCAGCCAGCTTCTCGGCCTGGGTGAAGACCCGTGCCATGGCGGGATCCAGGCTCAACTGCCCGGCACCGCTGCCGGAGACCTGTGGCAAGTTTGCCAAGGCTTGATCGACCTGCTGTTTGGCAATGGCCGGATCGCCGCCGGCTGACTTGATCAGGTTGGCGGCCAGACCTTCGCGGTCGTCGATGATGACCTTCAGCAGGTGTTCGGGCGCAAAGCGCTGATGGCCTTCGCCCAGAGCGCGGGTCTGCGCAGCCTGTAGGAATCCGCGCGCGCGCTCGCTGTACTTCTCAAAATCCATATCGTGCCCTCCTTCCACGTGCCTGCCTTCTTGCAGCGCACGCCGATGATGCTATGCCTTGCCGACGCCCGCTTTACGGCACGCCGACGGCTTGGCGCCGGCCCCCAAATTTTCGGGCAATCCAACGTCCACTGCTGATATGGTGCTGTGATAAATATAGCACAAGGGGTGCGGGCCGGTGCCGCAAGTGGAAATTCAGCCCCGCTCACAAGCTGTGCACGCGCTCGTGCATAGCGTGCAAGACCCGCCGTGACCATCTCGACAAACATGGATACGCGACGAGACCTTCTTTGCCGGGCCGGCGCCTACGGCCTCCTGGCAAGCCTCGCGCCGGGGCTCGCGTTGGCGGCACCGCGCGCGGATCTTTGGCCGCACTGGCAGGCGCATGACCCGGACAGCCGGAAAAGCATCGACCACAGCACCTGGGCTGCCTTCCTGGACCGTTACCTCAGCCAGGCCAGCGACGGCATCAATCGCATCGACTATCGCGCTGCGATGAACGCGCGCGGCGGCCTGCACGGCTATATGCGGGAGTTGGAGGCCGTGCCGGTCACGAGCCTCAACCGCGATGAGCAGTTCGCCTACTGGGTCAACCTCTATAACGCACTGACCGTGGCCACGGTGCTGGATCACTATCCGGTCGATACCATCCGCGACATCTCCAGCGGCCTTTTCTCGAACGGCCCCTGGAAAGCGACCCTGGTCGAGGTCGAGGCCATGCCGCTGAGCCTGGACGACATCGAGCATCGCATCCTCCGACCGGTCTGGCGCGACGCCCGCGTGCACTACGCCGTCAACTGCGCGGCACTGGGCTGCCCGGACCTCTATCACGAGCCTTTCGAAGCAGAGCGCCTGGACAGCCAGCTGGACCGGGCTGCGCGCCGCTTCGTCAACCACCCGCGTGGTGTGCGCCTGGAGGGCGGCGACCTCCATGTATCCTCCATCTACGACTGGTTCGAGAGCGATTTCGGCGGCAGCGACATGGGCGTGATCACCCACCTCAGACGCTACGCCGAGCCAGAGCTGGCAGCACAGCTGGCCGGCATCGAGGAGATCGAGGATCACGACTACGACTGGGCTCTCAACGACACAAATTCCGCCGGCGGCTCCTAGCGCCTCCCCTTGACAGCACGCCCCGCCGGGCGCTCTCGTGACGCGTCCAATGATGCGGGCGAAGAGGGTCGAGCATGCGACTGGCAGGAATTGCGCGCTATCCCGTCAAAGGTCTCGCGGGAGAAGAGGTCGAGACTGCCGTGCTGAGTCCCGGCGGGCCACTGCCGCATGACCGGCGCTTCGCCCTGGTCTACAGCACAACCGGATCCGGCCAGCCCTCGGAAGACTGGTCGGAGAAGCCGCAGTTCGTCGGCCTGGACCATGAAGAACGGCTGGCAAGGCTTGGCCTCACCTACGACGAAGAAAGCTGCATCGTCACCATTCTGCGCGACGGCAAGCAGGTGGCACGCGGCAAGGCCGACGAAGCGCTTGGCCGCACGCTCTTGACCCAGTTCTTCACCGCCTTTCTCAAGAACGCGCCGCGCGGCGCGCCGAAGTTCGTCGAGGCACCGCAAGCAGCCTTCAGCGACTTCGACGAGATCTACCTGCACCTGATCAGCCGCGAGAGCGTGGCGGATCTGGAACGGGTGGCCAGGAAACCAGTCGACCCGCGCCGCTTTCGCGCCAATCTGATCGTTGAAGACCTGCCGGCCTGGCAGGAGTTCGAATGGATCGGCAAGCGCCTGCGCATCGGCGAGGCCCTGCTGGAGGGCGCCGAGAAGACCGAGCGCGGCTCTGTCACCACGGTCAATCCGGAGACGGCGGAGCGTGACCTGAACGTGCCGCGCACGCTGCGTGCCGGCTTCGGACACCCTTACATGGGTGTCTACCTTCGCGTCGTCGAAGGCGGACATATTGCGGTCGGCGACCCCTTGGATCTTCTTAGCTAACCTCATACCTACCTTCCTCGTTCAGTCAACCAAGTCCGGAGTCTCCATGAGAATTGCCCAAATCGCCGTCTACCAAGTCGATCTGCCCTTGAAGGAGGGGCGCTACTCCTGGGCCGACGGCAAATTCGTCGAGGTATTCGATTCGACGCTGGTCGCCATCACCACGGACCAAGGTAGGACCGGTTGGGGCGAGGTCTGCCCGCTGGGCCCCTTCTACCTGCCGGCCTATGGCCCCGGTGCGCGCGCCGGCATCAAGGAGCTGGGGCCGCATTTGATCGGCCTGGATCCCCGCGACCTCGATCGCGTGAACGGCGTGATGGACAGCGCCCTCTTGGGCCATCCCTATGTCAAGTCGCCCCTGGACATGGCCTGTTGGGACCTGCTGGGCCAGGCAGCCGGGCTGCCTCTCGTGACCCTGCTGGGCGGGCGGGCCGGAGAGGCGATCGCGCTCTATCGGGCGATCAGCCAGGAGGCACCGGACGCCATGGCCGCCAAGGTCGCCGGCTATCGCGCAGAGGGCTACAGCAAGTTCCAGCTCAAGGTCGGCGGCGCTGTCGAAGAGGACATCGCCCGCATCCGCGCCTGCCGAGAGGTGCTGGAGGACGGCGAGCTCTTGATGTGCGATGCCAACACCGGCTGGCAGCAGCACGAAGCGCAGCGCGTGGTCCGGGCGGTCAGCGACCTGGACGTCTATATCGAGCAGCCCTGCCCCAGCTACGAGGCCTGTCTGGCGATCCGACGCAACTGCGACCATCCCTTCATTCTGGACGAGGTGATCGACGGGCTGCCGGCCCTGCTGCGCGCCCAGCGCGACGGCGCCATGGATGCCATCAACCTCAAGATTTCCAAGGTCGGCGGGCTGACCAAGGCCCGACAGATCCGCGATCTCTGCGTCTCTCTGGGCATCGCCATGAACCTGGAAGACTCCTGGGGCGGCGATGTCACCACGGCGGCGATCGCGCATTTGGCGCACTCGACCGACGAGGATTTCCGCCTGGCCGCCACGGACTTTAACTCCTATGTCACGGTCTCGACGGCAGAGGGCGCGCCACGGCGAGAGAAGGGCCAAATGCGGGCCTCGGACGCAGCCGGACTGGGCGTGACCCCGCGGCCGGAGGTGCTGGGTGCGCCGCTCTTTGAAATTTCTTAAGGCTCTGTTCGACTAGGGTCGGGTTCTTGCGATAGCCTCACGGCCGAGAAGGAGGTTTTCCGTCCATGACGCAATCGGTTGCCATTACCAAGTCGGCCCTGAAGAGCCAAGCCAGCATCCTGCGCAACTATGAGCGCCTGCTGGCGCTGGAGCTGGGCGACAGGACGCCGGAGGAGTTCTACGAACTGGTCTTCTCGCGCATGGTGAAGCCCGACCCCTTCCGTCTCTTCGAGATGGGCTTGGGGCAGGAAGAGACCTTCATGCTGGGCACCGACCAGCGCGATCAGATCGTGCCGCGCCTGGCAGAGCGCCTGATGCCGCTGCGGCCGGGCGCTTTGGTCTTGGACGTGGGAGCGGGCGATGGCCAGACCACGGCCTACGCGCTGGAAGGCCGCCTGCAGCCGCTCTCGTTCCTGCCCTTCGATACGGCCGATGGCGCGCTGGAGCGCTACCGCGACCTCTTCGCCAGCCGCTTTCCCAACGTCAGCGTGCCGCGCAGCATCGCCGCCGGCATCGACCAGGTCGTAACCGCCGCCCCCGGCAGTGCGGCAGCCGTCGATGAGCGCCTCGACATGGTGATGGTGATCCACGCGCTCTACTACACAGCCGACATCGGACGCTTCCTGAGCTACGCGCACGAACGCCTGCTGCCGGGCGGGAAGATGCTGCTTGCCTTCGGCCAGAAGAGCGGGCGCTACATCGGCCGCCTGGTCGAAGAATATTGGGCCGAGAATCAGCGACCGGCAGAGGCGCAGGACTATTATCTGCTTGGCCCGGTGATCGAGCAGTTCTTCGGCATCGAGACCGCCGGCAAAGATGCCGAGGCCGATCGACGAGCCTGTGACGAGACCCTGCAGCAGCGCCTGGGCAGTGGCCGCTTCCACGTCGCCGAGGTCATTCGCCAGCCAACCCGTCTCTTCGCCAACGACTTCGGCGACCTGCTGGCCAGCGCCTTCGTCACCGGTTTGATGCCGCGAGACAAGGAGGAACTGAAGCGCCAGATCGCCTTCGTCTCGGCCCGCCTGCAAGACGAACCGCAAGCCTACGACCTGCGCCTCTCCCTAAGCGGCCCGCGCGCGCGAATGCTCTCGGTGGCTCAACCGCAGATCCTGATCGGTTTGGAAAAGCTATAGCGGCGCCGCCAGTGGCGCGAGATTGCTGTGCCTTAGAGCCCTACGGCAGAGCGAACCGCCTCGGCCGTCCAGCCCTCCTCTCTGAGAGTCCGGAGGCTGCGGGCAGCGTCGCGCTTGGCCAGGCGCTTGCCGTTCTCGTCGAGGATCAGGCGGTGATGCCACCACTGGGGGACCGGAAGCTCGAGCAGGGCCTGTAGCAGGCGGTGTAGATGGGTCGCGGCAAAGAGGTCCTCTCCTCGGGTGACGAGTGTGATCTCCTGTGCGGCATCGTCCAGCACGACCGCCAGGTGGTAGCTGGCGCCCAGATCCTTGCGCGCCAGCACCACATCGCCCAGCTGGGCCGCTTGCGCCTCCTGCCGGCCTCGACCGCGATCGTTCCAGGTGAGGGCTCCGACACGCTGGCTGGCTTTCGCAACGTCGAGGCGCCAGGCCGGTTGTGCACCCTGCTCGAAACGCCGCGCGACCGCGGCCGCCGAGAGGCCTCGGCAGGTTCCGGGATAGAGTGGCCCCTCCGGTCCCTGCGGAGCCTGTCCAGCCGCAGCGATCTCGGCGCGGATCTGGGAGCGGGTGCAAAAGCAGGGATAGAGCAGCGCCGCATCGCGCAGCCTGTCCAGTGCTTGCGTATAGACCGCAGTGCGCGCCGACTGCCTCATCACCGGGCGCGGCCAGTCCAGACCCAGCCAAGCCAGGTCATCCTCGATCGCCGCCTCGAAAGCAGGGCGGGCGCGACCCTGATCCAGATCCTCCATCCGCAACAAAAAGCGGCCGGATGCGCCCGCTGCCCGGGCTGTAAAGAGCGCGGAAAAGGCATGCCCCAGGTGGAGGAGCCCGGTGGGCGAGGGCGCGAAGCGGGTGGTCTCTGCTGTCATGACAGAGAGGCTATCCAGGACTGCCGCGCTTCGCTATGGCTCTGGACGATGGCGAAACCTCCCGACCCGAAACTGGCAGCGCCGCTGAACGCCCTTGCAGCCCGCGACCCGGATCTTGCCAAGGCTCTCGCCGACTGCGGTCTGCCGCCAAGGCGCAAGAGCCCGGCCGGCTTTCCGGGTTTGCTGCGCATCATCGTCTCGCAACAGGTCTCCACCGCCTCGGCGGCGGCAATCCTGACCAAGCTGAAGACGCGCATGCCGCGCGCCACGCCGCGCGCTTTCCTGAAGCTCGACGAGGCCGACCTGGTCGCCAGCGGCTTCTCGCGAGCCAAGATGCGCTATGCCACAGCGCTCGCCGAAGACATCGTTGCGCGGCGCATCGATCTCGCGGCCTTGCCCCAGATGGAGGACGAGGCTGCGATCGCGCATCTGACCGCTGCCAAGGGCATCGGGCGTTGGTCGGCCGAGATCTACCTGCTGTTCTCGATGGGTCGCGCCGACATCATGCCGGCCGGCGATCTGGCGCTACAGGTCGCAGCTCAGCGTCTGAAGGGCTGGCGTGAGCGGCCGGACGACAAAGCGCTGCGAAAGCTGGCCGAGGACTGGAGCCCGCACCGCTCGGCCGCCGCCCGTTTCCTCTTTCATGCCTACAGGCATCCGGGCCTGCCGGAGGTCTAGGAGCCCGGACGGGCTCCTAGCGCAGGTCACGCTCCGCCAAGGCCGAGACGATGGCATCGTGGTTGCGGTAGCGCGCCTGGGTCTCGCTCCAGGTCAGCCAATAGCCTTGCTCCATGCGCAGTTCCCTTTCGGGAAGGCGGCGCAGACTGCCATTCTCGATGGCAGCAAGGCTGAGCGGCAAGGACGCCAGCAGGACGCCTTGGCCGGCAATCGCGGCCGTCAGGGCTTGCGTAAAGGAGTCAAAGCGCAGGCGCGGCTGGGGTGGTGGCGGTACCGCAGCGGCTGCGGCCCACTCGCGCCAGCCATCGCGCGGACCGTTCAAGGCAATTTGCGGCAAGCGGCGCCAGTCCTGGGATGCCCCCGACAGCAGCGCCGGTGCTGCGACAGGAACCAGGACCTCGTCGAAGAGCTTGCGGGCACGCTGGCCGGGAAAGGCGCCGCTGCCGAAGCGGATCTCCAGATCGGCTTGGGCTGCCGCATAGTCGCTGGAGCGCTGCACCGTCGCGAAGGAGACCTGCAGGTTGGGAAACCGCGCCAGCAGTTCCGGCAGGCGTGGCGTGATCCACAGCGCGATGACCGAAGCCGAGCCGGAGATCGAAAGACGCGCGCGCGGCGCGCTGAAGAGGTCGGCCGTGCTGCGTTCCAAGGCCGCCAAAGCCTGCCGGACATGCGGGGCATAGGCCTCGCCATCGGCGGTCAACTCGACCCCGCGCGGCAGGCGGGTGAAGAGCGAACGGCCCAGGCGGGCTTCCAGGTTGCGAATGCGCTGGCTGACCGCCGCCTGCGTGAGGTTCAGCTCGGCCGCAGCCGCGGTGAAGTTGCCCGCCTCGGCGGCCGCTGCGAAGACTCTGAGCCACTCCAGCGGCGGTAAGGACGAGGATGCTTTAGGCATAACGAAAAGAAGGCCTAAGGGATTGTTTGCATGTCTTGTCATTATACCAGAGACGCAAGACCTTGTCCTGGACCAACCAGGGGAGAACTGCCTTGTCGGGATTACGCGACCTTGAGATCTTGGACGGAGGAGGAGCCCTGCGGGTGACCTGGGACTGCGGCCTGACCGCAAGGTTTCATGCGCTGTGGCTGAGAGACAATGCGCAGGATGCGGCTACGCGCGACCCCGGGAACGGCCAGCGCCTCGTCACGCTGCAGCAAATTCCCGCGGCGCCCTTGATTGCCGAGGCGGTGATCGCCGGCGCTTGTGCGCGCCTGCGCTTCCAACCCGAGGGCAAGACGATCGATTTCCAAAGCGACTGGCTGCAGTGTCACATCTATGACCGCTCGCCCAGCCGGCTGGCCCCGAAGCCCGCGGCAGCAGTCGAGACCTGGGACGCGGCGATGGATCCGGCGACGGTGACCGGCGACTATCGCAAGCTGGTCGCAGAGCGCCGGGAGCTGCGGCGCTGGCTGGGGCATGTGCGCCGCTACGGCTTCGCCCGCCTGGTCGGCGGGCCGCTCGAGCCGCAAGCCCTGCTGAAGGTCGCTGCCCTCTTCGGCTATGTGCGCGAGACCAATTACGGGCGCTGGTTCGAGGTGCGCAGCGAGATCAACCCCAGCAATCTGGCCTACACCGGCCTGGGTCTGCAGGCCCACACCGACAATCCCTACCGCGAGCCGCAGCCGACCCTGCAGATCCTCTACTGCCTGGAGAATGCTGCAGAGGGCGGCGATAGTCTGGTGGTCGACGGCTTCAAGGTTGCCGAGCGGCTCTATGCCGAAGACCCGGAGGGCTTTTCGCTTCTGGCCAAGCATCGCGCCCGCTTCGAGTACCGCGGCAGTGCCTCGGTCCACCTGACCGCCGAACGCCCGATGATCGAGGTCAGCGCCGACGGCGAGATCACTGCCGTCAGCTTCAACAACCGCAGCACGGCGCCGATCACCGCCGTGCCCTTCGCAGAGATGCCGGACTATTACCGCGCCTACCGCCGCTTCGGCGAGCTGGTCGAGGATCCAAGCATGGGTGTGACCTTCAAGCTGCAGCCGGGCGACTGTTTCATCGTCGACAACACGCGGGTCCTGCACGGCCGCCAGGCCTTCAGTGCCGCCGGCGGCACCCGCTGGCTCCAGGGCTGCTATCCCGACAAGGACGGCCTACTCTCCACCCTCTCGGTGCTGGAAGCGCAAGCGCAGGAGACCGCGGCATGACCCCGGCAGAGAAACCCGGTCCGGACAGCATTGTCGGCGAACTGAGCCAGATCTTCGAGCAACGTGGCGCCGAGGCCTATCTGGGCGAAGCGGTCACCATGGCCGAGCACATGCTGCAGGCCGCGACCCTGGCCGAGCGCAACGGCGAAACGGAGATCGTGATCGCGGCCGCGCTGCTGCACGACGTCGGCCATTTCGTCGGCCCGCACGGCAGCTTCTCCATGACCGACACCGAGGATCGCCATCACCACGCCAGCGGCGCCGCGTTGCTGGATGGGCTCTTCCCAGAGGCCTTGGTCGATTGCGTGCGCCATCACGTGGCCGCCAAGCGCTACCTCTGCGCCACCAATCCCACCTACTACGACCGCCTGTCGGAGGCCTCCAAGCATTCGCTCTCTCTACAAGGCGGGCCGATGAGCGAGGCCGAGGCCGCAGACTTTGCCGGCAATCCCAATCTTGAGGCCATCCTGCAGGTCCGCTATCTGGACGACGCTGGAAAGCGGGCCGGCGCCAGAACCCAAGCCTTCACGCACTTTCTGCCCTTGCTGGAGCATTTGGTGGCGAAGCGGAACAGCAGCGCCTGATGACCTCTTGATTGAGAGCAGCCTGCGCCCGACCTTCTGGGTAGAGTGATGCCAGCGTGACCGACCGCAAGGGAGCTTGAGCCCATGTCTGCAATGAAGCGCCGAACCTTCCTCGCTGCGGCCGCCAGCCTGCTGCCGGCTTCGACCCTGGCATTCGACCTGCGCTCCGGCTCCGACGGGCGCGGCGAGCGCAACGAGCCGCTGGGTAGCGGTCGCCTCAGCAAGATGCTGTTCCGTGGCGAGGGCAACCGGCAGTTCGGGCTGACCAACCTGCTGGTGCTGGCCGACAGCGGCGCCTGGTATGCCGACTTCAAGACCAGAGTGGTGCGCCGCGACGAAGACAAGATCGGCATCCTGAGCGATATCCCCCTGGTCGGTGAGCTTTTCGCCCCGCGGCTGCGCGGCAACGACTTCAGTGCCAATCGCCAGATCGGCCTGGCCTTCCAGCTGGACGACACCCTGCTGCTGGATCTGCACCGCAGCGAGCTGGCGCGCCAGCAGCTGGCCCAGCAGATCCTGTCCAGTCAGCGGCCCGGTGCGGCCCTGGTCCTGCCGGGCGCGCCCGGTCCGGTACGCAGCGTCGGTGCCGCCAACCAGAAGATCAGCTACTTCCTGATCGGCGGACCCGGCCCGGTCTCGCCGACGCAACCGCCCAAGCCTTTGCGCAGCCTGGCCAATGGTGCCCAGCCGCGGCAGATCGGGGCGGCCTACAACAACGGCGAGACGCTGTTGACCCTGGTCCGCCCCTCGATCCTGACCGGCTGGAGCTAGCCCATGGGGCATTACCGCGTCTATGGGCGCCCCAACACAGGATCTTTCGCACCGGAGATGCTGCTGACCGAGATCGGCCAACCCTATGAACTGGTCCCGATCTCCAAGGAGGCAGGGCAGAGTGCCGCCTACAAGGCGATCTGCCCGACCGCCGTCGTTCCAGCCTTGGCGCTGCCCGACGGCGAGATCGTGCTGGAATCGGCCGCCATCTGCATCCACCTGACCCTGGCGCATCCCGAGGCCGGACTGGCGCCGCAGCCGGGCAGCCCCGCGCATGCCAGCTTCCTGCAGTGGATGGTCTACCTTTCCAATTCACTCTACGAGGGCTGCCGGCGGGTGAACTATGCCGACATCTATACCGCCGGCGGTCCGGCAGAAGCGGCGATGGTCAAAGAGAAGGCCTATGCCGATACGCTCGTCGCCTACGACCTGCTCGAAGCAGCCTTAGCCAAGGGACCGGGACCGGGACTGCTGGGTGCGATCACGGCCGTCGACCACTATCTTTTCATGCTGATGACCTGGCACCCCGAGGGCGAGGGCGCGCTCTACAAGCCCTATCCCAAGCTGGCCCGGCTGGCCCAAGCCATCCGCAGCCGCGCGCCGCTCAAGGCGCTGATTGAGGAGAATGCGGGGCCGCCTCCCGCCGTGTGACCGGCATCCGCTTGCTCCAGGCAACGCAGCCGAAGACCGCGAGCGCAAAGATCAGGGTGGTGCGGTCGAGCACCTCTCCCAGCAGCAGCCAGCCGAAGCCGATGGTGAGGAAGGTCTGCAGCAGCTGCAGCTGTCCGACCTTGGCGACCCCAGCCATCGCCAGACCGGCATACCAGGCGAAGAAGGCCAAGTACTGGCTGACCAGAGCCAGGTAGAGGAAGGCAATCCAGACCTCGCTGGACAAGGTGGCCCAGGGCACGGACTCAAAGCTGAGTGCCACCGGCACGGCCAGCAGCGGGGCGGAGATCACCAGGGCCCAAGAGATCACCTGCCAGCCACCCAGGTCGCGCGCCAGGCGCCCCCCCTCGGCATAGCCAAGACCGGCCGCGAGCACGGCAGCGATCAATGCCAGATCCGCCAGATGCAGGCTGCCGGCACCGCGTTCGATGGTAAAGGCGATCACCAGGCCGCTGCCCAGCAGAGAGACCAGCCAGAAGGCGCGCGAGGGCACCTCGTTGGCCCTGAGTGCCGCGAAGAGCACCGAGGCCAGCGGCAGCAGTGCCAGCACGATGGCGCCATGGTTCGAGGGCAGATGCTGCATCGCCCAGGCGCTGAGGAAGGGAAAGCCAAAGATCACCCCGGCCGCCACGATCGCCAAACTGCCCCACTGCCGCCCGCGCGGTCGCTTCGGCCGCAGGACCAACAGGACGAGCCCAGCCGTGCCCGCCGCCACCACGGCCCGGCCCAAGCCGATCATGACCGGCGGCATGACCTCCACGGCGATCCTGGTCGCCGGCAGGGTCACGCTGAAGGCGAGAACGCCGAGAAAGCCCAATAGGTAGCCGAGTGTTTCGCGCTGCATGAGGCGCATAGAGGCTCTTGCGGGGTGCCTCTGCAAGGCGAAAGATGTGTGGGTACAAAGGGGTAGAGGCCGTGGAAGCATTTGGTTCAAGCGAACAACTTCGAAAAATTGGAAAACTCCAATGATAAGAAAGCGAAACAACAGAGTTGATTCTTTTGCGCGCCCTTATGATTGCATTACCTTTTGTAACTGCTCAGGGTGTTGGTTTACGGGAGTGCGCCCAGCGTCGGGTGTTGTCGTTGGAGAAAGGGGTTGCGGCGCGGGTGTGGAATATGAGTCAAGCTATGAATGGCTCGCGTACCCCGCCTCAGCAGTCTGTCGCCC
>JAVJSY010000092.1:0-32135 GCA_040219175.1 Kiloniellales bacterium | reverse complement strand
GCGCGATCGTTTCGAACTTTGCATCGCAATACACCAGAAATTGTGGCCTCAGGCATCGCTTTCTGGCATTATCCAATACTTCGACCCGCTTCGGAATCCCCCAATTCCAATGACTTCTCACTTTCTCAGGGCGGACTAAGTGGATTTGCGCCCTCATCGACGAGGTCGACCCGCGCCACTGCGTGAAGGCCTACCGGGTGGATCGGGACGAGAAGGGTGGGCTGTTTGGAGACAGCTGACTCCCCTGTCGTTCCAAACTGAAGAATCCAGCGGAGAGAGCCTGCTTGCGCCCTGGTCGCAACCTGTCTCCTCCGCCGGTGCTATTCTCTGCGGTCCGCTTCGGACATCTTGGCGAAGATCACCTTGGATATGCGGCTCTGCAGCCACAGGAAGCTGGCGAGACAGAGCGGCAATGCCCACAGAAGCGCGACGAAGAGGATGATCGCCAGATAGCGTAAGGGGTAATAGTCGACACCATCAGCGGCGATCACGCCGAAGAGCACCACTCTGTTCACTGGGGGTACGAAGGCCACCAATAACAGGACGATGACCCCGAACACGATAAAGAGGTAGGAGCGCCACCAGAGCCCGAGAGCGCGGGGTAGGGCGATCTCGTCGGTTCCATCTACCCCTTGGGAGATCTTGTAGAGTCGCAGCAAGAACTGCCGGGGATATGCAAAGCAGCCTGGCGGTATGGCATGCTTCAACAGGACGCGCAGAGGTGTGTCCGCTTCTTTGGGATGGCTTGCGTGATAGATCTGTTCTGCAGCCTTGTATAGCCACACGGCGTAGAGTGGCATCGCGAGTAGGCAAAGGAGGGATATGACGACCTCGATACTCTGGATGATAAAAACCACAAGTGTCGCCAGACCAAATACCAGGGCGTTAATCATGTTTCGGATAAATTCTGGCAGAATTCCATAGTCAATCGCCCAGTGGAAATTGAAGTCGTAAAGAAAGTTGTCTCCGGAACGCATGGTTTCGAAGGCAAAGAGGGAAAAAATCAGCGCAACGAGCAGGCTGCATGTCAGGAAGGTGACAAGGCTGGCGCGGATAGCGATCAGGAGACCCCTGCTGAGGGGCTTGATCGCCATTCGGGTCTTGCTGTGAAGACCTTCTGCCTTCTCCCCGAACATGACGGCGAGAGGAGAGCGCTTGGCCTTCACCCAAAAGGACTGGTCCGACCGGCGCACATCGCTGTTCGGCGAGATATGCTGCAGGTCGATCAGAACCCGAAGCATTGCCTCGTCCGCCGGCCCGACCTCTTGCCCCTCACAGCGATAGTACCAAGTCGCCATGGTCGCTGCCCCCCGATTTCAGACCCGAAGAGAGTCGCGTGCGCTGAAATGCTGCGGACGCGACAGGTGGGCTGAGCGGTAGATGACTGTGCTGAAGCCTCGCTGCCAATTCAGACGCTTGCCGCGGCTGACAACGCAATCGTCCAACCCGTTCCTGCCAAGTTCCTTGCGACCGTTGTTTCCGGTGACATCGTCCACTGCGCGCGCACCCCTCACTCCTGCACGCAGCCTAACAGCCCTCATCTCGACAAGGAAGCAGCCCCGACCTCGAAGGGCCGGGCTCTAAGGCACCAGCACCGCAGCACCCTCGAAGCGTCCTGCGCGGAGGTCTTGTAGAGCGCGATTTGCTGCCGTGAGGGGGTAGCGTGTGGTGCTGGTGGCGATGCCGACCTCAGGGGCCAGCTTCAGAAAGTCGATACCGTCCTGCCGGGTCAGATTGGCGACCGAGACGAGCTCGCGTTCTTCCCAAAGGCGCGCGTAGGGGAAGCTTGGAATGTCGCTCATGTGAATGCCGGCGCATACGACCCGCCCGCCCTTGGCCACGGCCCCGAGTGCGGCCGGCACCAGGCCGCCGACCGGGGCAAAGATGATGGCGGCATCCAAGGGCTCGGGCGGCATCTCGTCCGAGCCACCGGCCCAGACCGCGCCCAGTGATCGGGCGAAGGCTTGCGTGCTGTCATCGCCAGGTTTGGTAAAGGCAAAGACCGCGCGTTCTTGCCAGACCGCCACCTGAGCGATGATGTGCGCGGCAGCACCGAACCCATAGAGACCCAAGCGCTTGGCTTTGCCAGCGATCACCAGCGAGCGCCAGCCGATCAATCCTGCGCAGAGGAGAGGGGCAAGGGACACGTCCTCTCCCTTCTCGCCCAGCGGAAAGGCGAAACGGGCGTCGGCGATCACCGCTGTGGCGTAGCCGCCGTCGCGTGAATAGCCGGTGAACAGTGGCTCATCGCAGAGGTTCTCGCGCAGGGCCAGGCAATAGGAGCAATGGCCGCAAGTGTGGCCGAGCCAGGGGACGCCGACGCGTTGCCCGATCTCGAGATCCCGGACGCCAGGTCCCAAGGCATCGACGCGCCCGACGATTTCGTGGCCGGGGACGATGGGCACTGTGGGATTGGGCAATTCGCCGTCGACCACATGCAGATCGGTTCGGCAGACACCGCAAGCTGCGACCTTGACTCGGATCTGACCCGGGCCTGGCGCTTGGTCGGGCAATTCTGTCCATTCCAAAGGACGTCCAATCTCTTTCAGGACCATCGCGTGCATGACCTACTGCCTCCCGTGGGTTGCGTTGCCTAGATGATGATACGAACGATCCCACCACTTTTGAAGGATCCGCTAGGCTTTGTCGGTCGGGAGCAGCGCTACCGCAACCGGCTCTTCCGTCTCTCGCGCAAGAAGACGAAGAGGCCGCTGCCGGCGATCAGCAGGATGCCGATCCAAAGGCTGGGACCGGGAAGCTCGCCCCAGATGAACCAGCCCCAGAAGATTGCCAAGGGAAGACCGACATACTCGAAGGGCGCCACGGTCGCAGCGTTGGCCAGACGATAGGCTTGCGACAGCGCATAGGCGACGATGCCGGAGTTCGCACCCAGCGCCAGCATCAGATAGATGTCCTCGTCTTCTGGCCAGATCCAGGGCCGCAGAAGAAACCTCAGGCTCTCGCTTTCGACCCCGATGGCATAGCGACCGTCGCCGGCCACCAGGAAGAAACCCAAAGAGACCAAGATGAACGAGCTCTGAATATAGACCGCCATCGCCGAGGCCTTGCTGATGGCTCCCAGCTTCCGGGTCAGAAGCTGGTTCAGGGAATAGGTAAGAGCGGCCAGCACCGGCAGCAGGAGCACGACCAGGGGCGCACTGCGTTCCTCAGCACTGTCCCAGGGCTGCAGCATGATCAGGACGCCGATGAAGCCGACACCCACGGCGGCCAGGCGGAAGGGTCCGACCCGCTCTCCCAAAATCGGGATCGACAGCAGGGTGATCAGCAACGGGGCGACGAAGAAGAGTGCTGTGGCACTGGCCAGGGGTACGGCTGCCAAGGCGGTGAAGAAGGTGAGGTTGGCGAACACGATCAACAAACAGCGCGTGGCGTGCAGGAAGGGCCTGCGGGTCAGCAGGATTCTGGGGCCGCCTTCGAACATCACCAGTGTGAAAGACAGGCAGATACCGATAGCCGAGCGCGTGAACACCAGTTGATGCAAAGGGTAGGCGCCGGAGAGTTGTTTGATCAGCATGTCATTGATCGAAATCGCCATCATCCCCACGACGATGGAGGTGATGCCGGCAAGCGGCCGACTGTGCGGGGCAGTAGCACTTATCATGGAAGGGAACAGCTGCTTGGCGACATGCGCTATCGTCTTGCCTTTGCACGTTTCTGGCGATCGTGGTGTTGTGCAGCAAAGCCGCGCAACTAGGACAAGAGGTACCATCACCAGGCGGCTTGGTCGGCCCGGAGAATTTGCAGGACTGTCATGGCGTTGTTCGAATGCGAGAGACCCGGTTGGTCGACAGCCTGGGTCTTGGACGATGCCATCGACCTTGAACAGCGTCGATGAGCGTAGAGACTGCTCGACGCCTCTCTAATGGCGTGTCGATCGTTCTCGGTACGCTCAGGAATTCCGGCGCCAGCTACGCAGGTCGTAGCAACTGGGCAAGCTATTGATATTTACGGAAGAAAATGGTGCTGCCGAATGGACTCGAACCATCGACCCCGTCCTTACCAAGGACGTGCTCTACCACCTGAGCTACGGCAGCGCTCCAGCGCTCGGAAGCGGCTTCGCGAGCGGGAGGCCGGAAGCTGCCACCAAGCGGGTCGGAATGCAAGGGTCTTTCGGCCTTGATTTGTCTTCTATCGGCGCCCCAATCGACAGCTTGACCCAGCACGCGGGGCGCGCCAGCTTCATTGCCATGGGTGAAAGCAAGGAAGAGCGCGCGGCGCGCCAGGCAGCGGCGCTGCGCCGCAACCTGCAGCGCCGCAAGGCGCAGGGCCGGCTCAGGCGCGATGAAGCCTCTGACGAGGATCGCAAATCCGGTCTTGCAAGGGGGCAACAGGCGCCTGCGACTGACGATAAGTCGGAGTGATAGAGGCTTGAGCAGGACTCGGGTGCGGCGCTAAGACTGTTTCTTTGCCTCAAACGCGCTGCGCCGATTCTGCGCTGGCTCGACCCCTTAAGGGAGCGACGAAGGAATCCCATGGCTATCATGCCCGACAGCTGGATCCGCGACCAGGCACGCGCGACCGGAATGATCGAGCCCTTCGTCGAGGCGCAGCAGCGCGAAGGGGTCATCTCTTACGGCGTCTCCTCTTACGGCTATGACGCCCGTGTGGCGCCGGAGTTCAAGATCTTTACCAATGTGGATAACGCCCTGGTCGACCCGAAGAACTTCTCCGGACAGTCCTTCGTCGAGCGCGAGACCGATGTCTGCATCATCCCGCCGAACTCCTTCGTGCTGGCGCGCACGGTGGAGTATTTTCGCATCCCGCGCGACGTTCTGGTGATCTGTCTGGGCAAGTCCACCTATGCCCGTTGCGGCATCATCGTGAACGTGACCCCGCTGGAGCCCGAGTGGGAAGGGCATGTGACCCTGGAGTTCTCGAACACCACGCCCTTACCGGCCAAGATCTATGCCGGCGAGGGGGCCTGCCAGTTTCTCTTCCTCAAGGGGGACAAACCGCCTGATGTCTCCTATGCCGACCGGAAGGGCAAGTACATGGGTCAAAAAGGAGTCACATTGCCGCGTCTATAGTCGCGCCGGGCGTTTTGCACGGTGGGGCGCTTGGGCGACGCGGCCTTGGGCTGCCATTCTGTCTAGATAGATTGAGAGGGGACTGGAGTTTTGGACCGGATTTGGATCAAGGGCGGTCGGCCTTTGCATGGGGAAATTCAGATCAGCGGCGCGAAGAACGCAGCCCTGCCGCTGATGGCGGCCGCGCTTCTGAGTGAAGAAGGACTGCTGCTGCGCAACCTGCCGGATTTGATGGATATCAAAACCATGTCCGGTCTGCTGCAGCGTTTGGGGCTGGTGATCGAGGCGCGCGACGCGGGCGAGGCTGCACCGGGCTTCATGCTGACGGCGGGCAGCATCACGGATACCTGCGCACCCTATGATCTGGTGCGCAAGATGCGCGCCTCCATCCTGGTGCTCGGGCCCCTGTTGGCGCGCGAGGGCAAGGCCTCGGTGTCGCTGCCGGGCGGCTGTGCCATCGGCACCCGACCGGTCGATCTGCACCTCATGGGCCTGGAAGCCATGGGCGCCAAGATCGAGCTGAAAGAGGGTTATATCCACGCCAGCGCGCCCTGCGGCCTGAAGGGGGCCGAGGTCGTCTTTCCCAAGGTCTCCGTCGGTGCGACCGAGAACGTCATGATGGCGGCTGCTCTGGCCAAGGGCACCACGCGGCTGGTGAACGCCGCGCGCGAGCCCGAGATCATCGACCTGGGGCGCTGTCTGCAGGCCATGGGCGCCCGCATCGAGGGCCTGGGCGGCGAGGTGATCGAGGTCGAGGGCGTTGAGCGCCTGCACGCGGCCGAGCATCACGTGGTCGTGGACCGGATCGAGTGCGGGACCTATGCCATGGCGGCCGCTGCCACCGGTGGCGAGCTTTGTCTGCTTGGCGGGCGGCTAGACGACATGCAGGCCACCGCCGCAGTGCTGGAGCGCTGCGGGGTAGAGCTGACCCAGAGCAATCTCGGCCTCACCGCCAAGCGGGCCAATGGCCGATTGGTGGGCGCCGATGTCATGACAGAGCCCTATCCGGGCTTCCCGACCGACCTGCAGGCCCAGTACATGGCCCTGATGACGACTGCCGGCGGCGCTGCCATGATCACCGAAACCATCTTCGAGAACCGCTTCATGCATGTGCCGGAGTTGGCTCGTATGGGCGCCGATATCACCGTTCACGGCTCCTCGGCCCTGGTGCGAGGGCAGGAGCGCCTGACCGGTGCGCAGGTGATGGCGACCGACCTGCGCGCCTCGGTCGGTTTGGTCCTGGCCGCCCTGGTGGCCGAGGGCGAGACCACGGTCAACAGGGTCTATCACCTGGACCGTGGCTACGAGCGGGTCGAGGAAAAGCTGGCAGCCTGCGGCGCCGAGATCGCACGCCTGCCCAAGCAAGACTGAGGAAGCAGCCCGCTATGACCAAAGCCCCCGAGACCAAAGCCCCCGATAGGAAAGCCTCCGAGACGAGAGCCTCCGAGACGAGAGCACCCGAGCGTTTGAAACTCCGTGCCAAGGACGAGCATGATGTGATCGTGCTGTCTTCGCTGCTGCAGGACGCCCTGGTGCCCCGCAAAGAGATCACCTACCTGGGGTCCGAGCGTCGCTTTATTCTGCTGGCCAATCGCTTTCGCTGGGAAGCCGAACCGGAGGCCGCCTCGCCAGCCTTGGAGGAGGGGGCGGATGCCAGTTTCGAGCAGGCTGCTGCGGACGTCGCCATCGATGAAGAGGGCAAGGCGGGTAAGGTCTACAGCCGGGTGATCAGCGGGCTCTGCTTCGACCGCGTGCGTGCCGTGCGCAGTCGTGGGCTCGACAAGGCCGCCGCGGATGGCAAACCGCTCGACCTGCTCTCGATCCGGCGCGGCCTCGCAGCCTGGCTCCTCAGCTTCGCCAACGGCGCCGAGATTCGCCTGGAGGGCCCGGCCATCGTGGCCCATCTGGAGGACCTCGGCGAAGCCTGGCCGACCGTCTGGCAGCCAAGCCACAAAGATCCCGAGGAAGAGTAGAGTTTCCTAGTGGACTCGATCGGCGCGTTTTGTTTGAATTTTTTAAAGCAAAGTATGGACAATTTCTCATAATTGATTCAAATATTTAGATTGTTTTAAAGGATAACACGAGGCCATGATTTAGAAGAGAGTATGGTTTCTTGTTTTGAATCGATGCGCCCTGTTGATTTTTATTGCCCAAGCTATGCGGGCGCCAAGAAGATGTCCGGTGCGCTATAGTCCAGGCCGTCGGCTCTCTGCACGAGAGGCGCATGGCGATCGGGTGCACCGGGCTGACGGCCGCGGCTGTTATCGCCGGTGATGTAGAGCTGGGTGACCAGCGTCCGATGACCGGCAGCGCTGAGCTTCAGGTGCCAGTGGCGCGGCCGTGGGCGATAGAGCCCTGGAACCACGGTCGTGACGCCGAAGGTTCCGGCTGTATCGGTGAAGAGGCGGCCGCGCAGAGCCAGGGTGCCCGCTGGATAGTCCGAGGCCTTGCCGCTTCCAGACGGGTGATAGCGGCCCTCTCCGTCGGCCTGCCAGATCTCGACCAGGGCCGCCGAGATGGCCTGGCCGCTGCCCGCGCTACGGATGCGGCCCGTGAGGGTCACGGGCACGCCCGGTTTGCCGGCCCTGTTGAGGATTGGATCGCTATCGGCGCCGGCGACATAGAAGGGCCCCAGGAAATCACGCTCGCTCGGCTGGAAACCGACGGCTTGGCTCTGCAGCGGCAAGAGGCTGGCAAAACCTGCGATGAGGAGGGTGCGTCTGCTGGCCATGGCTTTCGGTCACTCGGTCATGGAAGGCACGAACAGCACTAGATGTGGGCCGTTCTGCCCTTCGGTCAACGGCTTCCTTGGGCGCGACGCATCGCTGCCTTGAGGGGAAGGCGGTTGCCAACGCTTGCCGTGGCGAGGTGGGGAAGGTAAGCAGGCGCCATGCCGTTGAACGAGACAGACAAGCTGGTCCTGGCTCTGCCGAAGGGACGCATCCTGGCCGAGGTCATGCCGCTGCTCAGCCGCCTTGGGCTGGAGCCGGAGCCGGCCTTTGCCGACAAGAGCGCACGCCAGTTGCGCTTCACAACCAACGATCCGGGCCTCGACATCATCCGGGTGCGCAGCTTCGACGTGGCGACCTTCGTTGCTTTCGGTGCCGCCGAACTGGGTGTCGCCGGCCGCGATGTGCTGATGGAGTTCGACTATCCCGAGGTCTATGCGCCCATAGATCTGGATATCGGACACTGCCGCATCTCGGTGGCGGAGCCGCGTCGGATGTCCGAGGAGGACGATCCGGCCAGCTGGAGCCACATCCGGGTTGCCACCAAGTATCCCGCCATCACCCAGCGCCACTTCGCCAAGCGCGGTGTGCAGGCCGAGTGCATCAAGCTGAACGGCGCGCTGGAGCTGGCGCCTGGCATGGGGCTCTGTCGCCGTATTGTCGACCTGGTCTCGACCGGTGGCACCCTGGCCGCCAACGATCTGGTCGAGATCGAGAAGATCGCCGACGTCACCAGCCATTTGATCGTCAACCGCACCGCCTCCAAGACGCGCCCGCGCGCGGTCTCTCGCTGGGTCGAGCGTATTCGCGCTGTGGTCTCCGGACAGGCCGATGCCGCCTGAAGAGCTGGGCAGCAGAGCGCGCCGCTTCGATAGTCTGGCGGAAGGCTTTGCCGAGGCCTTTCGTGCCTTTCTGGCCGAGCCGCGCATGGAAGAGAGCGATGTCGGCGCCGTGGTCGCCCAGATCATCGCCGAGGTTCGCAGCGATGGAGATGCAGCGCTGCGGCGGCTGACCCAACGCTTCGATCGCTTCGATCTGGCCGAGGGCCTCTCCGTTTCCGCCGATGAGATCGCGGCAGCGCGCGCTGCGGTTCCGGGCGAGACCCTGCGCGCTCTCGAGATCGCGGCCGAGCGGATCGAGGACTATCATCGCCGACAGCTGCCGGACGATCTGCGCTATGAGGATGCAGCCGGGGTCGGTCTGGGCTGGCGCTGGACTGCGGTTCATTCGGCAGGCCTTTACGTGCCGGGTGGCAAGGCCGCCTATCCCTCTTCGCTGCTGATGAACGCCATCCCCGCCAAGGTCGCAGGCGTGGAACGCCGGGTTATGGTGGTGCCCACTCCCGACGGTGCGATCAATCCCTTGGTCTTGGCCGCGGCCGAGCTGGCCGGCGTTAGCGAGGTCTACCGCATCGGCGGTGCCCAGGCGATTGCAGCACTGGCCTACGGCACCCAGAGCATTCCGCCCGTCGACAAGATCGTCGGGCCGGGGAATGCCTTCGTCGCCGAGGCGAAGCGGCAGGTCTTCGGCAAGGTGGGCATCGATTCCATCGCCGGTCCGTCCGAGATTCTGGTGGTCGCCGATCCCGCCAACGATCCCGACTGGATTGCCGCCGACCTCTTGAGCCAGTGCGAGCACGACGAGGCCGCGCAGGCGATCCTCGTTACCGACGATTCGGCGTTCCTGGACCGCGTCGAGGCCGCCATCGAGACGGCACTGAAGTGCGAGCCCAGGGCCGAGATCGCGCGCGCCTCCTGGCAGGCGCATGGCGCTCTGGTGCTGGTCCCCGACCTCTCGTCTGCCGCCGCCTTGGTCGATCAGGTAGCGCCCGAGCACCTGGAGCTCGCGGTCGCCGATCCCGAGGCCTTGTTGGCAAGCATCCGCAACGCCGGCGCGATCTTCCTCGGCCGCTATGCGCCGGAAGCCTTCGGCGATTATCTGGCCGGGCCGAACCATGTCTTGCCGACCGATCGCACGGCGCGTTTCGCCTCCGGTCTCTCGGTGCTGGACTTCATGAAACGTTCGACCTTGATCGACGTCAGGCGCGAAGCCCTGCAGGACCTGGCCGAGCCGGCCGCGCGCCTGGCCGATGCCGAAGGCTTGGCAGCGCACGCCCGCTCTCTGCGTCTGCGCCTGACACGGAACGATGCATGAGCGGCCCGCGTCAGACCCATTTGATTTCCATAGAGCTGGACGAGAGCGCCAATGCGCGCCGTTCCCACGAGGTCGAGCAGGAGCGTGCGGTTGCCGTCTATGATCTCTTGGAAGAGAACAGCTTTGCGCCTCTAGACGAGCGCGCGCGCGACCACCAGGGACCCTTCAGCCTGCTGCTTGCCTTGGAGGAAAACCGTCTGGTGCTGCACATCGGCGATGCGGATAAGCAGCCGGTGACCTCCATTCACCTCTCGCTGCGTCCATTCCAACGGCTCATCAAAGACTATTTCCAAGTCTGCGAGAGCTATTTTGCGGCCATCAAGACCGCCAGTCCGACCAAGATCGAGGCGATCGACATGGGGCGCCGCGGGCTGCACAACGAGGGTTCCGAGCTGCTGCGCGAACGCTTGACCGGAAAGGTCGAACTCGACCAGAACACCGCACGCCGCCTGTTCACGCTGATCTGCGTGCTGCACATTAAGGTCTGAGCTATGCGTGCCGAGAAACGTCTTCTCGTGACCGGCAAATCGCTGCAGCGCGGTCCGTCCGGCCGGGCCGGCAAGTAGCGCCGGCGGCGAGCGCAGATCCATGCCAGAGCGTCTGCCCGGCGCCGTCCTCTTCGCCTGCACCATGAATGCCGTGCGCTCGGTCATGGCAGAGGCCCTGATGAAGCACCTGCTGGGCCACCGGGTCTATGTCGATTCGGCTGGTGTGCGCACCGGCGAGGAGATCGATCCCTTCGTCATCTCGGTCATGGACGAGATTGGCATCGATGTGACCCGGCACCATTCGAAGAGTTTCGATGATCTGGAAGACAGCTCCTTCGACCTGATCGTCTCGCTGTCGCCCGAAGCACAGCACTCTGCCGTCGAGATGACACGCACCATGGCCTGCGAGGTCGAATACTGGCCGACCCTGGATGCCAGCATCGTCGAGGGCAGTCGCGAGCAGCGCCTCAATGCCTATCGCGAGGTCCGCGACCAGTTGATGCGCAAGATCGAGAAGCGCTTCAGCCTCGACCTGAAACCCCAGGTGTGAGCGACGGTTACAGCAAGCGGCAGAGATCCGGACTTGTGGCCGCTTTCTAAGCGTTCAAGCGCCACGCAGGCTAGTCTTCGCTGCGCTGCGGGCGCGCGGTCGCGCTTGCCAAGCCGCGAAGAGTTCCACTCAGGGCCGCTTGGTAGAATATCTTTCAGCGTTCAGACGCCACGCAGGCTAGTCCTCGCTGTGCTGCGGTCGCGCGGTCGCGCTTGCCAAGCGTCGATGAGTTCCACTCAGGGCCGCTTGGTACTAGAACATCAGTTCAGATCGATTGCGCATTCCTTGAGTGTGTCCAAGGGGATGATTGCCAGGGTTTCCTCATGTGATGCTTCCAGGCGTACCTTGGGTGCGCGGCCGATGCGATAGGCCTCGAACCAGCGCCCGGCGCAGAGGCACCAGAGATCGCCCGGCTTCAAGCCCTTGAAACCGAATTCGGGTCTTGGTGTCGAGAGATCGTTGCCCTGCGTCTTGGAGAAGAGCAGGAAGTCGGCGGTCATCACTGCACAGACCGTATGGATCCCCATGTCCTCCGGCCCGGTGTTGCAGCAGCCATCGCGATAGAATCCGGTGAGGGGATCGAAGGAGCACGCGGCCAGCGGGCCGCCCAGGACGTTCATGGCGTTCTCTTCAACCCTGCTCATGCCTCAACTCCTCGACCAATGCGGACACCGCCGCGCTCGCACAGAGCTTGTGCGGAAGTTCCTGCTCATCCCTGGGCGTTCACGGTACGCCGACTGTTCTCCAAACAGCATGCCACAATTGCGATCGGATTCTGACACCAAGAATAGAAGCTCTTGTGCAGTGGTTTGGTAAGAAGGCGAGAGTCAAGTCGTGCCGTTCGAGAGACCACGCGATGGGCCGCGGAAGCGAGACGCTCATTGCGACGCTCCGCGGTGTGTCGGGAAGCAGATCTCACCGCGCATGCCGCGGTACTGAGCTCTTCGAGAGAAGGCGGTCGTTGGCACTGCACGCAACCGACCATCGCCTGGTCGCTGCCTCGAAGAGGGCCATTCCGATATGAATATTCAAACGAAATCAAGGCGAGTCTGACCGCCAATGCGCGTTTGTGGATAGATTAAGGGTGATCGCTGATATCCACTTCGGATCGGCTCTTTGCTGTGCTTAGGGTCCAAGGTGTCTCCATATCGCTTTCAGCAAGAGTGTGGCTAAATCAAGCAAAAGCAACTATTTAAGAGACTTTTTTTCAGAGCAACCGATCATGGTGTGCGGGTGAGTCGGGTGGGGTATTGGGTGCGCCCCGATGCCCCATAGGGCGTACAAACGCACAGGTTTGCGAAAAAAATCGAAAATTCTCCTTGTATGTCGAAGAAAAATTCGCATGTTGAAGGTCCGTTTGTCGTGAAGATAAATTCAATCCACCAATGCGATCCTTCGGACAGGCGCAGCAGGAGACAGGCGCAGCAGGAGCAAGACGGTCATGGCGAAGATTTTCGGAAGCGACCTTGTCAACGACACCGAGCTCGCTACCAGCGGGAAGGATGAGATCTACGGCTTGGGCGCTGGCGATCGCCTTTACGGGCTATCCGGCACCGACTTCGTTCGGCGCTAGACAATCGCGCGCGCCTGGCTTGGGTGTCGGGCGGGGGCCTGAGACCAACTCGGTAGGGCGCCTCTCGGCAAAGACGAACACCCCTAGTGCGCGTCGGTTTGTGAAGGACATCAATTTCAACAGGACCAAAGAGTCCAACGGACATGTCAGAGGAGTGAGGCGGATATGGCAACTATTTTTGGCAGCGACATCGTCAATGACGTTGAGTTCGGTACCAGCGGAAACGACGAGATCTTTGGCTTGAACGGCGACGATCGTCTCTACGGTCTCACCGGCGACGATCAGCTCTTCGGGGCCTCCGGCAACGACGTCTCGCTTGCCGGTGGGGGCGGCACCGATAGCATCGAGGCGGGGTCAGGTGCGGATGCCTCGCTCTTCGGCGGCAACGGCGCCGACACCATCGGCGGTAATGCAGACAACGACCGCCTGCTCTATGGCGGGAACGGTGCAGACCGGCTGAACGGCGGCGTCGGTGACGATAGCTTCCTCAATGGCGGTGCTGGCGACGATCGTGTCTTCGGAAGCGGCGGTCTGGATGCCTTCCTCCTGGGAGAAGGCGGCAGTGACAGCCTCTATGGTGCCGGAGCGGACGATCAGGTCATCCTGGGTGGCGATGGCAACGATTCGCTCTTCGGCGGCGGTGGTGATGATTCCGTTCTCTACGGCGGCAGTGGGACTGACCGGATCTACGGCGGTGGCGGCGACGATTCGCTCCTGCGTGGCCAGTTGGGTCTGGATCGGCTCTTCGGCGGTGTTGGGGAGGATCGGCAGTTATTCGGCGGCAGTGGAAACGATAGCCTCTTCGGCGGTGACGGAGACGACACCTCGCTCAGCGGAGGCAGCGGCAACGACAGCCTCTTCGGCGACAGCGGCAAGGATTTCGGGATTTTCGGCGGAGAGGGCGCCGACGAGATCTTCGGCGGCGCGGGCGAGGATTCCAATCTCTCCGGCAATGCCGGTGCGGACGTTATTGTCGGCGGCTCTGGCGGCGACACCTTTGTCTACGGTGGCGATGGCAATGATATCCTCGATGCCGACAGTGGCAACGACAGCTACATCTTTGCCGAGTCGGGCGCCGATTCTGTTTTCGGCGGTGTCGGGGACGACATCCACCTGAGCGGCGGTAGTGGGAACGACTCGATCTCCGGTGGAGCCGGCAACGATCTGGATCTCTTCGGAGGGCTGGGGAACGATCGGGTGAGCGGCGACTTCGGGGCAGACGACGGCCTGCATGGCCACATCGGGTCCGACAGGATTTTTGGCGGCGCCTTGAACGATCGCGATTTGACCGGGGGGCGGGGGCTCGATGGTCTTTACGGCGACGAGGGTAACGACACCAGCCTCGATGGCGGCAGTAGCGATGACAGCATCTTCGGCGGCGCCGGTAACGATCTCAGCCTCGACGGTGGTCAGGGCGATGATCTGATCTACGGCGGCGATGGCGATGACGAGAGCCTGCGCGGACAGTCGGGCGATGATCTGATCTGGGGCGCTGTCGGCGACGACTCCTATCTGACCGGTGGCAGCGGCAACGATCAGATCCGCGGCCTGCTCGGCGACGACCTCGTGAGCGGTGATCTGGGCGACGACACTCTGTTCGGGGGGCTGGGCGATGATCTGGCCTTCGCAGGGCTTGGCCAGGATCGCCTTTTCGGTGGAAGCGGCCGGGACACGTTGCTCGGCAACGACGGCGACGACACACAGCAGGGTGGCAGCGGCGACGACGCCCTTCTGATGGGTGAGTCGGGGAACGATACGCTCTATGGCGGCAATGGGCACGATTCCGTTCTTTTCGGTGGCTTTGGCGATGACCTGGTCATGGGCGAGGCTGGAAACGATGAGATGCGCGGCCAGGCCGGGTCCGACAGCCTCTTCGGCGCCGGTGGAAAGGATACGGCCTACGGCGGCGATGGCGAGGATTTCATCTACGGCGGTGCGGGCCTCGATGCGCTGGAGGGCGGTAGCGGTGCCGATTGGATTGAGGGCGGCAACAACTCCGACAGCTTCCTCTTTGGCGACAGTGGCAACGATCGCGTCTTCGGCGGGGCCGGTTTCGAATACTCCCTGGATGGTGGAGGGGGCAACGATTGGGTCTATGGCGACAGTGGTGACGACCGCTCGCTCTTTGGCGGCGAGGGTAATGATCGCGTCTATGGAGGCGATGGCGCGGACAGCCGGCTGATCGGACGCACCGGGAACGATCAGCTTTTCGGCGGGTCTGGGGACGACGAGGATCTCTTCGGCGGCGAGGGCGTGGACTTCGTGTTCGGCGACAGCGGCGACGACTATGTCAATGGTGGTAGCAGCAATGACCTGGTCTTCGGCGGAGAGGGTGACGACCGAGTACGAGATGCCCTTGGATCAAATGTGCTCTACGGCGGTAGCGGTCAGGATGGCTTGTATGGCGGTGTCGAGGTCGATTTTCTGTTTGGCGGTAGCGGCGATGATTTGAGCCTTTTCGCTCTTTCGGGAAAAGATACGATTTTCGGGGAGGAGGGGGAGGATGTCGTCCTTCGAGGAGGCAGCGGCAACGATACCCTTTACGGCGGTGCCGGCGCCGATAGCCTGCTTCTGGGCAATAACGGCGACGACGTTCTGTTCGGTGGTGCCGGGAAAGACGACAATCTGGACGGCGGTGCTGGCAGCGATCGGGTGTTCGGTGGATTAGGGTCCGATTCCAAACTGATTGGAGGAGACAACGACGACAGACTCTATGGCGGCGACGGACAGGACCAGATCTTCGGCGGCAGCGGCGGTGATGAAGCCTTCGGCGGTGCGGGTAAAGACAGCCTGTTCGGTGGTGAAGGGAGCGACGACCTGCAGGGCGACGACGGTGCCGATACGCTCTACGGTCAAGGCGACGGCGATGAGCTCTACGGAGGGTCAGGGTCTGACTACCTCTTGGGCGGTGATAACAATGACTACTTGAGTGGCGGCAGCGGTATCGACACCCTGGTAGGCGGTAGCGCTTCGGATGTTTTCCTCGTCGACAATGAAAACGACCTTGTTGTCGAGGCGGTCGGCGGCGGCGGATCGGATGTCGTGCAGGCCCTGGTCAGCTACACCCTGGCCGGCGGTACCAGTGGCGACATCGAGAACCTGAGCTTGCTGAAAAAAGCCGGCGATGCCGACGGCAAGGGCAATGCGCTCGACAACACGATAGTCGGCAACGATGGCGACAACGTCTTGCGCGGTGTGGGAGGGGTCGACGTGCTGCTTGGCGGGGAAGGTGGTGATACCCTCTTCGGCGGTGTCGGAGCGGACACCCTGGCCGGCTACAGCGGTAACGATCGAATGACGGTCGAGGCGGGTGATACGGCCTTCGGAGGGGCGGGTATGGACAGCTTCTTCTTCGCTGACGGCAGTCTGGCAGCGGCCGGTCAACTCATCGCCGATTTCGATGGAGAGGACATCAACGCCAGCAATGGCGACGACAAGTTCGTCTTCGCCGCCGGCCTAGAGGTCGGCAGCTTCACCTATATCGACGGTCAAGCCTTCGACGGAAGCGGCAATAGCGAGGCCCGTTTTGCCGGCGGCGGGACGCTTGAGGTCGACCAAGACGGCGACGGCGCGGCCGATATCTTTGTCGAGGTCGCGGGCCTGGTCGCGGCCAATCAGCTAACCGGAACAGACTTCGTCTGGAGTTAGCCAGGCGCAATGGCCATTGCGCGCCCGGAGACGGGCGCGATCGAGAGATCGCGCCCTACTCCTTGCGGGGAATGACCCCCGTCATGCGCGGGTCGTCGAACAGGCGTTCTTCGCGGCGGATCGGCCGGAATCCGAAGCGCTGATAGAGCGGCAAGGCACGAGGGTGATCCAGCGAGTTGGTGTTGACCGTCACCCGCTTCGGATCTTGCGACCAGGCGCGCTTGAGGGCGCAGTCCAGCAGATAGGGGCCTAGCTTGTGGCCGATGAAGGCCGGCAAGAGCCCGAAATAGGCCAGATCGACGACCTGCTTTGCGGCCAGGTCTCGAAGATCCAGCTCGAAGAATCCGGCCGGCTGGCCGCCGCGATAGAGCACCCAGACTTCCACTTGCGGATCCTGGACGATCGCAGCCAGGCGCTTGTCGCTCATCATGCGCCGCTCGAACCAGAGCCATTTCTCGCCGACGGTGTTGTAGAGGTAGCGATAGAAGGAGACCGTCGGCTCTTCGACCCTCAGCAGCGCCAGGCTGGGCTTTGTCGAGGGGCTGGTCACCGGCAGGCTTGGCGGCTCCCGCATCTCCAGGAAGGTGATGGTACAGGAAACCTTGGTGATCGCTGCCATCGCGCTTGGCCTAGGTGGCAGGGCCGGTTGCGATCGGCCGCGTCTCCTTGCCGTCCTCTTCCGGCAGGCCCCATTCCGCCCAAGAGCCGTCGTAGACCGCGGTGTCGCGCGCACCGGCGATCTCCAGACCCAAGGAGAGGATGGCTGCGGTCACGCCTGATCCGCAGCTGGTCACCACCGGCTTCTTGAGATCGATGCCGGCGGCGCCAAAGCGCTCCGCCAGGGCGGCGGCGGGCAGCAGGCTCCCGTCCTCCTGAAAGAGCTGCTGGAAGGGCAGGTTCTTCGATCCGGGAATATGGCCGTTGCGCCGACCGGGCCAGAGCTCTTCGCCCTCGCCGGCGAAACGCTTGGCATCGCGCGCGTCCAGGACCTGCTCGCGGCCGTGTTTGAGGTTCGATTGCATCTGGTCCAGTTCGCGCACCAGCAGAGAATTCATGCGCGCGGTGAAGTGGCGTTCGCGCGTGGTGACCTCGCCCTCCTCGGTCGGCCGTCCCTCCGCCAGCCATTTCGGCAGACCGCCGTCCAGAACGGCGACATCGCGATGGCCGAAGACCTTGAACATCCACCAGACCCTGGGGGCCGAGAAGACGCCGCGTGCATCGTAGATCACGATCTTGACGCCATCGCCCAGCCCCAGCTTGCGCACGCGAGAGGAGAATTTCTCCGGCGCCGGCAGCATGTGCGGCAGGTCGCTCGACGCATCGGCGATCTCGTCGATGTCGAAAAAGACGGCGCCTGGAATATGCTGCTCAAGATAGACATCCCGACCGCGCTTGGCCTCGACCGGCAGATAGTAAGAGGCATCGACCACCCGCACGTCAGGCGCGCCCAGATGATCGGCCAACCAGGCGGTCGAAACCAGGGGTCCGCTTGACTCACTCATAATGCTCTCGTCCTCACATGCCGAAGGGTTGCCCGACCTTCCCTAGCGTCCTTGTCTCCTGCTCGGCAAGGCGACAGTTGGTCTGTGGAGGCCAATCGAGTCTGGGGAGGCCAATAGAGTCTGTGGAGGCCAATCTAGTCTGTGAAGGCTAATCGGCCAGGCGCAGGTTGATGCGGCGGTTCTGGCGCCCCTTGTTCTCGATCTTGCCGACCTCGACCACGCCGATTTCGCCGGTGCGCGCGACATGGGTGCCGCCGCAGGGTTGCAGGTCGACGCCGTCGATCTCCAACAGCCGCACGCGGCCGCTGCCGGTCGGTGGCTTCACGCTCATGGTACGGACCAGCTGCGGGTTGGCCTCCAGTTCCGCCTCTTCGATCCAGCGCGGCACCACGGCATGATCCTCGGCGACCAGCCGGTTGAGGTTCTCCTCCAGCCAGACCTTGTCCGGCGGGCCGTCCGGCAGATTGAAGTCCAGGCGGCTCTTCGCCTCGCCGACCTGACCGCCGGTGACCTCTCCCTCCACCAGCGCGCAGAGCAGGTGCAGACAGCTGTGCATGCGCATGTGGCGATAGCGCCGCTGCCAGTCGATCACGGCGGTAACCGGGGTTCCCGGCTCCAAGACGGCCGTCGCGTCGGCCGGGAGGTGGAGAATGCTGCCTGGATCGGCCCCTTTGCGGGTCGTCTCTATCGCCAGCTCGCTGCCGTCCTCCAGCCGCAAGACGCCGCGGTCGCCTGGCTGACCGCCGCCTTCGGGGTAGAAGACCGTGCGGCTGAGCTGGATCCCGGCCGCGCCGGCTGCGGTGACTTCGGCACTGCACTCTTGCAGGTAGGAATCGCTTCGGAAGAGTTCTTCGGTCATGCAACGGCCCTTTCCAGCCATTCGGGTACCGGCAGATCTTTGGAGCGCAGGAACTCGGGATTATAGAGCTTGCTGGCATAGCGCTGCCCGCCGTCGCACAGGATGGTCGCGATGGTGTGTCCGGGGCCCATCTTCTTGGCCAGACGAATGGCTCCTGCGACATTGATCCCGCTGGAGGGGCCAAGGCAGAGGCCCTCTTGGGCGAAGAGGTCGAAGGTGACGGGGATGGCCTCGCTGTCCGGGATCTGGAAGGGTTCGTCGACCTCCAGGCCCTCCAGGTTGCCGGTGATGCGCCCCTGACCGATGCCCTCGGTGATCGAGCTGCCCGCGCTCTTCAACTCTCCGGTCGTGAAGTAGCTGTAGAGTGCGGCACCCATGGGATCGGCCAGACCGATCACGATGTCGCGCCGACGCTCGCGCAGTGCCATTGCGACCCCGGCCAATGTGCCGCCGGAGCCGACCGCGCAGATGAAGCCGTCCAGCTGTGCCGCGGTCTCGCCCCAGAGCTCCGGTCCGGTCGTCTTGTAGTGGCCGCCTCGGTTGGCCTGGTTGTCGAACTGATCGGCGAAGATTGCGCCCTGCGGTTCGCTCTTGGCGCGCTCCTCGGCGGTGCGGCGCGCCACGTGCACATAGTTGTCCGGGTCGCGGTAGGGCTTGGCCGGGACCTCCATCAGCTCCGCCCCGCAGAGCTTCAGCATTTCCTTCTTCTCTCGGCTCTGCGTCTCCGGGATGACGATCAGGGTGCGATAGCCGCGGGCGCGACCGACCAGGGCCAGACCGATGCCCGTGTTGCCGGCCGTGCCCTCGACGATCAGCCCGCCCGGACCCAATTTGCCGTTACGCTCTGCCTCTTCGACGATGGCAAGGGCCGCGCGATCCTTGACCGAACCGCCGGGGTTCAGGAACTCGGCCTTGCCGAGAATGGTACAGCCGGTCGCTTCAGAGGGCCCCTTCAGCTTGATCAGGGGGGTGTTGCCGATGGTGCCGACGAAGCCGTCTCTTTGTGTCATCTGCCGTTCGTTTCCTTAATTGTGGGCTCTGGCCGGGGGGACACCGTCTCACTTAGGAAGGGGGCAGCCCTTCGGGCAAGACGCCTGAGCGCAAGGACTTGTGATTGAGCAGGAACCACTGCAGCGCAATGATGGTCACGCCGTTGCGGATCCGACCCTCGGTCAAGAGCGCGCGGGCCTCTTCCGGCTCGACGGTAAAGGCGCGCACCTCTTCATCCTCTTCCTCCAAACCATACCAGCCGCCGGCTTGCGATGCATCGACTTGGGTGTAGTAGAGGATAACCCGAGCCGAGTTGGAGCCGGGGGAGGGCAGGAAGTCGGCGATCCGGGTCAGTGCGCCGGCGGTGAGGCCGGCCTCCTCTTCCAGCTCGTGGCGCGCGATCTCCTCATTGCCGGCATCGCGATCGACCATGCCGGCCACGGTCTCGATCATCAACGGCGGGACGCCGGTTAGCAGTGCCGGGATGCGCAGCTGCTCGATCAGCACCAGGCAATCCAGCTTGGGGTCGTAGGGCAGCACGGCCACGGCGGTATTCGGGCTGTAGACCTCACGCTCGTAGAGGCGGCTCCAAGTGCCGTCATTCTTTCGATGCCTGGCCGTTGCCTTCATCACCCGGTTCCAGCCTTGGAAGACCTTCTCCAGCTTGACGATTTCCAGTCTGTCGCTCTTGGGAAGCGCGGACACTCTCGGTTCCTCACGCAAAGTTGTTGGCTGGTCTGCCGCTGACCGGCGGCCAGGCATAGCTACTGCCAGCCCATGGCGAGGTCAAAGGCGAAGGCGTCACGCCTGCAATCGTGAAAGCGAGTGCCTGGATTAGAGGCCTTGCCCTCCGCATACTAGGCAAGAGAGGGCCAAAGGGAAGGACAGCCGATGATCGCCACCAGCGAAGCCTATGAGTTCACCAGCGCCAGCGGCGCACCGCTTGCCGGGCGTCTGGACCGGCCGGCTGGCGAGGCCTTGGGCTATGCCCTCTTTGCGCACTGCTTTACCTGTTCCAAGGAAAGCATTGCGGCAAAACGGATTTCTCAGGCCTTGGCCGAACGCGGTATTGCCACGTTGCGGTTCGATTTCACCGGCCTGGGGGACAGCGGCGGTGACTTCGCCGAAACCACCTTCGCCTCCAACGTCGCCGATCTGGTGAAGGCGACAGAGGCCTTGCGCGATGTTGGCATGGCGCCGAACTTGCTGATCGGTCACAGTCTCGGCGGGGCCGCCGTCATCGCAGCCGCACCCTATGTGGAAGAGGCGGTCGGCGTGGTGACCATCGGCGCCCCCAGCGATCCCAAACATGTCGAGCATCTGCTGACGCCGGTGCTTGAAGAGGTGAAGACCAAGGGCCTGGGCGAGATCTCTCTGGGCGGACAGTCGATCCGTATCGGCAAGGATTTCCTGGAGGACATCGGCAAGCACAGGCTGCGCGACTGCCTGCAAGGGCTCGGCAAGGCGATCCTGGTGATGCACTCGCCGATCGACGAGATCGTCGACATTAAACATGCCGCCTACATCTACAAATCCGCCGAGCATCCCAAGAGCTTCGTCTCTCTGGACAAGGCCAATCACCTGCTGACCCGGCGGGCGGATGCCGACTATGTCGCCGATATCATCGCCGCCTGGGCCGGACGCTATCTGACGCACAAGCGGCCGACCACGGTGCCTGCAGGCCAGGTGCTGGTCAGCGAATCCGGCGGCGGCAAGTTCCTGCAGGAGGTCACCATGGGCAAGCATCACCTCGTCGCCGACGAGCCGGTATCGGTCGGTGGATTCGATGCCGGTCCGGGCCCCTACGACCTGCTGCTGGCGGGCTTGGGTGCCTGCACCTCCATGACGGTGCGCATGTATGCCGAGCGCAAGGGGATCGCCCTTCGCGGCGTGTCCGTGCGCTTGGAGCATGATCGCATCCACGCCGAGGACTGCGTCCACTGCGAGACCAAGACCGGCCGGGTCGACCGTATTCGACGACGTATCTCTCTTAAAGGTGACCTGGACCCCGAGACCCGTCGGCGCTTGCTGGAGATTGCCGACAAATGCCCCGTCCACAAGACGCTAACGCATGAGATCATCATCGAAACCACAGAGGACGAAAATTGATTTTTTCGCGCCGCTCGTCTGTTTTCGACGGGTCTTGTGTCCGGAAAACCGGGCTGCGCGGAATTTTGGCTGTTGCTCGCCTAGCTTAAATCTATAGAATTTTTGCTGTGTTAGGAATGAAAGGCGGATTGCGAAGGCTGAGCATCAGACTGAGCCACGCGATTGAGGGAAGCGGTTTTGTGGGAGACAAGCGCGCGCGACGGTCACCTGTTCGCGCTAGCGGTCTTATCGGCAGAGTATGCGATTCCTCCAGCAACCCGGCTTTCGGCACCTGTAGTTTGTTCGGACCTGCCGTCCAGTCGGCCGCCAGGATCAGATTTCAGAGCTTAGGGAGTTGGATCGATGCCAAAGGTAATCAAGGACGAGGCCGGGAAGAGGGTGCATCCCTACATTCCGGAATTGAGCGAGCAGCTGCGCGCAGGGATGGTGGATCGCCGCGAGTTTTTGCGGACCGCCGCGCTTTTGGGTGTGGCCGCGCCGACGGCCTATGCCATGGCCGGCAAGATCACCGGCGATTTCTCGAACCCGGCGATGGCCGACAGCAGCGGTACGGAGAACGCGGTCAAGGGCGGCCGGCTGCGCGCCGAGATGCGGGTCCAGCGCATGGACGACCCGGCGACCTTCGATTGGAACGAGATGTCCAATCAGGCGCGCGCCATCGTTGAGTATCTCACCATAACCGGTGCCGACAACGTGACCCGGCCCTACCTGGCCGAAAGCTGGGAGGCCAGCGACGACCTGACCATGTGGCAGTTCAACCTGCGCAAGGGGGTCAAGTGGTCGAACGGACAGGACTTCGGCGCCGACGATGTGGTGCACAACTTTCAGCGCTGGCTGGATCCGGCAATCGGGTCCTCGAACCTCGGCCTCTTCTCCTCGATGACGACGGACTACGACACCGGCGAGAAGAACGACGACGGCACGCCCAAAATGGGCAAGAAAATGCAGGAGGGTGCGGTCGAAAAGGTCGACGATCACACCGTGCGCATCCATCTGAACCGCCCGGTACTGGAGGTTCCCGAGAACCTCTACAACTACCCGGCCGCCATCGTCGACAAGCACTTCGACGACGAGGGCGCCGATCTCTCGAAACGCCCGGTTGGAACCGGCCCCTATACGCTGAAAGAGTTTGCGGTCGGCGAACGCTGTCTGCTGGGCCGGACCGAGAATCCCTATTGGGGCGGAGAGGTCTATCTGGACGAGATTCTCTATGTCGATCTGGGCGACGAGGATATGGCTGCCGTGTCCGCTCTGGCGTCCGGGCAGATCGATCAGATGTACGAGGTGCAGGTCGAGCTTCTGGATACCGTCGAGAAGCTGCCGGGCGTCATCGTCTATGAGACCACGACGGCGCAGACCGGTGTCGCGCGTATGCAGGTGGACAAGCCGCCCTTCGACAATCAAAAGCTGCGTCAGGCCGTCTTGGCCTGCATAGACAACGAGCAGCTTCTGAACTTCGGCTATCGTGGGCGCGGCGCGCCGGGACAGCAGTTCCACGTGGCCCCGATCCATCCGGAATACTTCCGCCTGCCGCCCTGGAAGCAGGACTATGCAATGGCGAAAGCCCTGCTGAAGGAGGCCGGCTATCCCGACGGCGTCGAACTCAGCATCGATCTGGGTGCTTTCGGCTGGCATCAGCCCACAATGGAGGCGATGAAGCAGCAGTTGGCACCGGCCGGTATCAACCTGAACCTGAACGTCATGCCCGGCGCTTCTTACTGGGATGTTTGGAAGACCACGCCCTTCGGTTTCACCTCCTGGACGCATCGCCCGCTGGGCACCATGGTCCTCAACCTGGCCTACCGTGGCGGCGTGCCTTGGAACGAGTCGCGCTATAACAGCCCCACCTTCGACAACCTCTTGAACGATGCCGGCGGAACGCTCGACGTGAACGCACGGCGTGCGAAGATGGAGCCGCTTGAGCTCTTGCAGCAGGAAGACGCCATGATCGTCCTGCCGTTGTGGCGCGCCGTCTTCATGGCGGCAACCGATCGGGTGCGCAACATTCATGCCCATCCGACCAGCTACCACCAGTGGCATAAGGTCTGGCTCGCTTAGGCTTGGCTGGCAGAAGAGGTCGCGGGTTCGCTCGCGGCCTCTTCTTTCGACACGGGTCGTCACCAGGGCGATCGAGGTTCTAAGCCAAGCTCAATAAGATCCCAAATCGGGAAGGGGAGCCAGGAACCATGCTACTTCTGATCGGCCGGCGTTTGGGTTCGATGATCCTGGTGATGATCGTCGTGTCCGCGCTGATCTTCCTGGCTTTGGAAGCGACACCTGGCAGTGTCGCGACGAAGGTTCTCGGCCCCTATTCGACCGATCAGCAGCGCGAGATTTGGATGGCCGAGAACGGCTACGACGATCCGCTGCCCGAACGCTATGTGCGCTGGCTCGGCGATTTCCTGGTCGGCGACTTCGGCGAGTCCACCCGCTTCAAGACGGAAGTCTCCAACGTCCTCTGGCCCAGGGTGTGGAACACCACGATACTGGCCGCAGCGACCATGGCACTGGTCATACCAATATCCTTGATACTGGGCGTTCTCGCCGGCATGCGAGAAGGCTCTCGAACGGATCGAACGATATCGGTGGCCTCGATCGTGACCACCTCGGTGCCGGAGATCGCCAGTGCACCCATGCTGGCCTTCGTCTTCGTTTTCTTGCTCGGGATCTTGCCCGGGACCTCCTCTTTCCAAGACGGCTTTTCAATAGCGGAGCTGGTGCTACCCACCATGGTGTTGGTGCTCTATGACTTCGGCTATGTGACCCGCATGACCCGCGCCTCGATGGCCGAGGTCATGACGACCCACTACATCCGCACAGCCGTGCTGAAGGGCCTGCCCTACAAGCGGGTGATCGTGAAGCATGCCTTGCGCAACGCCTTGATCGCCCCCTTCACCGTGGTGATGCTGCAGGTCAACTGGCTGCTCTCGGGCGTCATCGTCACCGAGTACTATTTTGCCTACAAGGGTTTCGGCGCGCTGCTGCTGGAGGCGGCGCTGAACAAGGACATCTTCGTCATCGAGGCCTGTTCGATGATCGCAGTCTTTGTCGCCGTGGGTACGCAAGCCGTATCCGACATTGGCTATACCTTCCTCAACCCTAGAATTCGCTTCAGTTAAGGGGGGATGGCCATGACCGAAACGACACTTCCGATGCCGAAGCAGCCCAACATCCTCGCCCGTTTGTTCAAGCCGGTTCTGCTGATTCGTGAATCGCTGGTCGGCATGATCGGGCTGGCTTTGGTGGTCTTCTGGGTTCTCATCGCCATCTTCGCTCCGGCGCTGGCGCCCTTTCCACCCAACGCCAACCTGATGTCCACGCAGCCGCCGGGGGCGGAGTTCATCGCTAGCGCGACCCAGATGATCGGAATGCAGCCGGCCAGCGAGCTCTGCAATGCCATCGAGGGCGATCCGACCAAGGTCGACTGCGGCACCTTCTGGCTCGGCACCGACCTCACCGGTCGCGACATCTTCAGCCGTATCATCTGGGGTGCGCGCCAGGTCCTGATCTTTGCGCCGCTGGCCACCTTCGTCGCCTACATCGTCGGCATCCCGATGGGGCTTTGGGCTGGCTACAGCCGCGGTCGCATCGACACCGTTTTTTCCTTTATTTCCAACGTTATTCTCTCTTTTCCTGTGCTGGTTCTCTATGTGCTGGTGATCAATTTGATCGGCGCCTCAGCATTCAACATCGTGGCCGCAGTGGTGTTCGCCTCGGCGCCCGGAATCTTTAGAATCGTGCGCGGGCTGGCGATGGATTTGCGCGCGCGCGAGTATGTCTTCGCCGCCGAAACGCGCGGCGAACCGCTGGCCTACATCCTCTTCCTGGAGATCCTGCCGAACGCGCGCGGCCCCCTGATCGTCGATGCCATGCTGCGGCTTGGCTATGTCATCATCACCATCGGAACCCTAGGCTTTCTCGGCCTGGGCCTGCCGCCGCCGGACCCTGACTGGGGTAAGATGATCGCAGAGGGGCGCACCTTCCTGCAGGTCTTTCCTTGGATCCCGCTCTTCCCCTGCCTAGCCATCTCGTCTGCGGTGCTTGGCTTCAACCTGCTGGCCGACGGCCTGCGCGAAGTCTCCTTGAGAGACTAGGAAGGGCAAACCCATGTCGGGCTTTCAAAGCGATTGGGAGGGACCGGTCCTAGAGTGCAGGGACCTCTCGATCTCCTACTACACCCGTGCCGCCACGATCCCGGCCGTACAGGACTTCAACCTGGTCCTGAACAAGAACGAGACCATCGGGCTGGTCGGCGAATCCGGTTGCGGCAAGTCCACCGTGGCCATGGCGATCATGCGCTACATGGGCAACAACGGGGCGATCACCGGCGGTCAGGTGATCTACAAGGGCGTCGACCTCGCCACCCTGTCGGAAGAGGAACTGCGCCAGCTGCGCGGCAACGAGATCGCCATGGTCTATCAAGAGCCCATGGCCTCGCTCAATCCGGCGATGAAGCTGGATCGCCAGCTGATGGAGGTGCCGCTCTTCCACGAGCAGGTTGGCGAGAAGGAGGCCTACGCGCGGGCCGTCGAGATGCTGGCCAGCGTCAAGCTGCCCGATCCCGAAAGGGTCATGGCCTCCTACCCGCACCAGATCTCCGGCGGTCAGCAGCAGCGTGTGGTGATCGCCATGGCGCTGCTCTCCAAGCCCTCGCTGCTGCTGTTGGACGAGCCGACCACCGCGCTGGACGTCACCGTCGAGGCCGGCATCGTCGAGCTGATCGCCGAGCTGGCCCACAGCCTGCAGACCTCGATGGTCTATATCTCGCACAATCTGGGCCTGATCCTGGAGACCTGCGACCGGATCAACGTCATGTATTCGGGCCAGGTGGTGGAGGAGGGGACGGTCGCCGACGTCTTCGACAAGATGCGCCACCCCTATACGCAAGGCCTCTTCGGCGCCATCCCGCTGCCCAGCGCGGACAAGAGCTCCCGGCCGCTGGTCGCAATCCGCGGCCAGCTGCCCCTGCCGCACGCGCGTCCGCCCGGCTGCTACTTCGGCCCGCGCTGCGATCACTTCGAGGCCGGGCGCTGCGATGCCGGGCCGATCGCCATGCAGCCGGTCGGCGATGACGGCAAGCACGGCTCGCGCTGTGTCAAGTGGCAGGAGATCGAGTGGCAGAAGGGCGGCAGCGGCGAGGCCATCGAGGTGCACGACGACTTCGGCGAGAGCGTGCTCGCCGTCGATCAGATGAAGAAGTATTATGAGCTGAAGGACAACTCCATTGCCGCCTTGGTCGGGGGCGGCAGCTCGCGCTTCGTGAAGGCGAACGAGAGCATCTCCTTCCTGGCGCGCGAGGCCGAGACCGTGGCCATCGTCGGCGAGTCCGGCTGCGGCAAGTCCACGCTCGCCAAGGTGCTGCTGGGTCTGGAGACGGCGACGGAGGGCTCGGTCACCTTCCAGGGCAAGGACCTGGGTAAGGTGCCGGTGCAAAAGCGCAGCCGGGACGACGTCAAGTCCCTGCAGATGGTCTTCCAGAATCCCTTCGACACTCTCAATCCCAGCCACACGGTGGGCAGTCAGTTGGGCCGGGTGATCCGCAAGTTCGGCGGCATCAGCGACGGTGAGGCGGTGCGCCGCCGCGTGCTGGAGCTGCTGGACATCGTGAAGCTGCCCGGCGATTTCTACTTCCGCCGTCCGCGTCAGCTTTCCGGCGGCCAGAAGCAGCGGGTCGGCATTGCCCGCGCCTTTGCCGGCAACCCCACCATGGTGGTCGCCGACGAGCCGGTTTCGGCGCTGGACGTCTCGGTCGCCGCGGCGGTGACCGGCCTCCTGATGGACATCCAGCGCACCTATCGCACGACCTTGCTGTTCATCAGCCACGACCTCTCTTTGGTGCGCTATCTGGCCGATCGCGTGGTGGTCATGTATCTGGGCAATCTGGTGGAGCAGGGGACGACCGAGCAGATCTTCTCGCCCCCCTATCACCCCTATACCGAGGCGCTGCTCTCTGCCGTGCCGATCGCCGACACCTCGATCGAGAAGAAGCGGATCATCCTGGAAGGCAGCCTGCCCTCGGTGATCGATCCGCCCAAGGGCTGCGCCTTCCACACCCGTTGCCACCGCAAGATCGGCGCCATCTGCTCCAGCGAGGCGCCGCCGCTGGTCGACCTCGGGGATGGCCATCAGATCCTCTGTCACATCGCACTGGACCAGCTGAGAGCGATGGACCCGGTGATCGTGCAGAAGGATGCTGCCGAGTAGGCTGCGACAGGATCTGGCACAAGCCTGGTGAAGGTCGCCAGGGGATTGCGGCGTCTCTAGCCTTGACGAGGGCGCGGTCACAGGACAGAGATAGTCAACCCCAGTGAATGCGGCTTTCGGCTCGGGCGGGGACTGACGGACCGGAAGCCATCAAGAGGAGTGCGCTTCCGTGGACATGCTTCGCGTCTTCATCGGCTTCGACGAACGCCAACCACTCTCCTACACCGTGCTTCAGCATTCTTTGCTGTGGCGAGCCTCCAAGCCTGTCACCATATCGCCGCTGGTCTTGAGGACCTTGCCGATTACGCGGCGCGGTCTGACGCCCTTTACCTTCTCGCGTTTCCTGGTGCCCTGGCTGTGCGACTACAAGGGCTGGGCGCTCTTCCTCGATCTCGACATGCTGGTTCTGGGCGACATCTCTGAGCTCTTTAGCTATCAGGACGACAGCAAGGCCGTCGTGGTCTGTAAGGAGCAGCAGCGCTTCGAGTGGGCCAGCGCGATCCTCTTCAACTGCGGCCACCCGGCCAACAAGGTGCTTACGCCCGACTACATCGAGGACCCCAATCGCTGTGTCAAACCGCATGGCATCGACTGGGTCGAGAGCGAGGATCTGGTCGGCGCGTTTCCGGCCGAGTGGAACCACTGTGTGGGCTATGAGAAATCGCGTCCCGACGCCAAGATCGCCCACTACACCATGGGCATTCCCGCCTTCCCGGAGGTGCGCGGCTGCGAGTTCACCGACGAGTGGATGAAGGACTACAAGACCGCGACCGCGACCCAGCCCTGGCTGAAGCTTATGGGCAACTCGGTCCACGCCCAGAAGCTGCCCGACGGCACCATCGTGCCCAAGCTGCACCCCAAGGCGCGCGAAGAACAGCGCAAGGCGGCCGAAGCCAGGGCGGCGGCAGCGAAGAAGCAGCAAGAGGCTCAAAAGCAGGGAGCCCAGAAGCAGGGGGCCCAGAAGCAGGGAGCCGGGGCTTAGAGCCGAACCGGAAACTGCTTGCTGCCTGCATCGCTGCCTGAGCCGTGGGAGTTGGGGATCTTGGCAAGCATCAATTCATCGCCATCAACAACCCGCATTGGTAGAGCAGGGGCAGTCTCCTCTCTCCAATGAAGAACCGGCCTGCCCCAGGCCTTCAAGAGGTTACCTTGTGCGGTCGACCCGGGCAGGAGGCGCAGGGATCGGTCACCCCATGGCCAGTTCGATGGCAAGCGCGAGGGCGAGCAGGAGTACCCCGAACCTTATCCACTTAGGCCAGTTCGTGGCCTCTCGTGCTGATTCGATTGACGCCTGATCCCGGTCGGCGGGTTTCTCCGCCGCGCCAGCCATACGCCCCTCGGCAACTGCAGATCGCTTCATTTCAGCAATCTTCCGCTGAGCCTCTTTGGTTTTCAGCCAAATCACCGCGGTCGATTTTCGCCCGTCTCTACTGCCGTACTCTCCAGCCGCCAGCTTCTTGCGAACGCCATCCTCCCCGTCCGGATCATCGTCAAACATCGCGAAAGGGTCTTTCTGAATCATAGGCTGGCTCCTGTTCGATCGGCGCGCCGCAGTCCTGTCATGGCGACGCAGAAAGCATCGGCAAGCACTGGAAAATTGCCCACGGGATTAAGCCATCGCCCGATCAATCCAACGCCCGATCAATCCATCGCCCGATCAATCCATCGCCTGATTAAGCCATCGCCTGAGCCAGCAACTCGAAGGAACGCACCCGCGCCCGGTGGTCCCAGATCGCCGCCGCGACCATCAGCTCGTCGGCGCCGGTGGCCTCGATCAGCGGTTCCAATCTAGCCTTGATCGTTGCCGTCGAGCCGTAGAACGAGCAGGCCAGCATCGACGACACCTGTGCCTTCTCCTGCGGTGACCAGAAGCGCTCGATGTCGTCGACTGGCGGCGGCAGCTGGCCGCGGATGCCGCGAACCATGCGCGTGAACTGCTGTTGCGGTGTGGTAAAGAGCTGCCTCGCCTCGTCCTCGGTGTCGGCGACTATGGCGTTGCAGCCGACCATCACGTAGGGCTTGGCGAGTTGCGCCGACGGCTTGAACCGCTCTCGGTAGATCGACACCGCCTGCATCAGCGCCTGCGGCGCAAAGTGCGAGGCGAAGGCATAGGGCAGGCCCAGCATGGCGGCGAGCTGGGCTCCGTACAGGCTGGAGCCCAGAATCCATAGCGGCACGTTGGTATCCTCGCCGGGAATAGCGTGGATCGCCTGGTTTTCCTGGGGCGGGCCGAGCAGGGCTTGCAGCTCCACTACGTCTTGCGGGAAAGAGTCCGACGAACTCGGGCCGCGCCGCAGAGCCTGAAGCGTGCGTTGGTCGGTGCCTGGCGCCCGCCCCAGGCCAAGGTCGATGCGGCCGGGGAACAAGGTCGCCAGCGTGCCGAACTGCTCGGCGATCACCAAGGGTGCGTGGTTCGGCAGCATGATGCCGCCGGCACCGATGCGGATCGTCTTGGTGCCGCCGGCGACGTGACAGATGCACACGGCGGTGGCGGCGCTGGCAATGCCGGCGAGGTTGTGGTGTTCGGCTAGCCAGAAGCGCGCGAAGCCGGCGGCCTCGGCGTGCTGTGCCAGGTCGAGCGCGTTGGCCAGCGCGTCGGCCGAGGTGAAGCCTTCACCGATATAGGCGAGATCGAGTAGGGAGAGTTGCACCATGGCGCCACTCTAACGCAAGTGCGCCATCATGCCAGTGGCCATCTCTCCCCGCGACTAGTCCGGCGAGGCCGTCAGCCTGGGAAATGCGGTATGATCGACAGTCGTGATTTGCTGCTTGAGCGGGAAAAGTAGGGTCGGGTCGGTCGAGAAATCGACCTGATCAGGGCTCTCAAGGGCCCAGATGAGCAGGATCTCGGCCTGGTTCATTTCCTGGCGCACGTAGCCGGTGACGGCGGCGTAGAGGTCGGCCTTGGCCGGCGAGATCTCGTAGCTGACGGTGTAGGCCAGGCGCTTAGGGAAGAGCTTGCGGCTGTCGAACCAGTAGAGCTCCTCCTTGACCAGGCGGCGCATCAGATCGCCGGTCTTCACCGCGCGTAGGCCATCGCGATGGGCGCCCTCGAAGCGGTCGCCGTCGAGCAGCGAGAGGAAGAGCTGAAAATCCTCGTCCTTGCCGTTGTGCGGGGTGGCGGTCATCAGCAGCAGGTGGCGGGTCTGGCCGGCCAGCATGCGGCCCGGCAGGAAGCGCTTGGTGTACTTCACCTCGCCGCCGCTGTAGCTAGCCGAAAGGCGGTGCGCCTCGTCGACGATCACCAGGTCGAAATCGGGGGCGGCCTTGATCAGGGCCTGCATGTCCTCCGAGCGCGACGCCATGTCGAGACGCAGCATCAGCCGCTCCTCGTCGCCGAAGGGATTGCCGGAGGGGCTGCTGTCCAGCATGTCGCGGGTCAGGACCTTGAAGGGCAGATCTCTCAAGCGAACGCTGGTTCAAAAAAGTGGGGCAGGTCAGCGCTCCTCGTCCTCGCGGGTGACGATACAGTTGGAGAGGCCCCGGTCGGTGCGGAAAATGACCTCGAGCTGGTCCGAGCCGATCCAATCGACGGACTTCACCTCCGCCGCCCCGCGCGGCGTGAGGCCCTCGATCTGCTGGCCTTTCGCAATCTCTTCCAGACGCATCATGACGGTTGTGTGGCGGCCCCCTCTTCGGGTGAGCCTTCACAGGGGCATGCGGCTTTGTCCAGGGGGAGCATTGCGCATTAGGTAAGGAGTAGACTAGCCGCCAGCACTCAATGCAAAGCACGCAGAACAAGCCGCTTCTGTCTGAATTCGGCCGCTCTTGAAGATATCTCTGATGGCCTACCGAGCTCGCGCGTCTTCCACCACCTGGTCGGTACTAACTACTGACTTCCGCAGCAAGTAAATATTCACGATAGAAATCGCCAATCTCCATGATATCACCACCTTTATCTTCGTTCTCTTGCCTAAATTTCTTGATTGCGGGAAGCCAAACGTCTTTACGTCGCGAAAATTTTAACCGATAGGGAGATCGGTAAATTATTGTCAACTGAGAGTCTGTTAGATCTTCAATCCAAAGATCTTCATCTGTTCGCCAAACCCAGTCGTCAACGAAACTATTTTTTCTGACACGGACACATATTATATCTGCGGCACTCGGAATATTATCCCAGTTCTCAAATCCGTCGAATTTTCGTAACTGCTCAGGGTGTTGGTTTACGGGAGTGCGCCCAGCGTCGGGTGTTGTCGTTGGAGAAAGGGGTTGCGGCGCGGGTGTGGAATATGAGTCAAGCTATGAATGGCTCGCGTACCCCGCCTCAGCAGTCTGTCGCCC
>JAVJSY010000091.1:0-70847 GCA_040219175.1 Kiloniellales bacterium | reverse complement strand
TCACACCACCGCAAATGGCAGGACGTTGACGACATGGGCGGCGTCGTCATGCCCCTCGACGACGCCCTCGAGTTCATCGCCAATGAGGGTATCTTCTGGACCTGGACCTGAACCAGAAATCGTACAAAGTCGAGCTGAGGTCCGACAGACCTCTCGCCCAAGGTCTTGCTTCCAAATGAATTCTTGTACACTCAATATCTAGATCGCCTTGGAACAGCATCAATAGTATCGCCAATTAGTAGAGGTTCGGGCATTTAATTCGGCCAACCTGTCCTTTTGGTCAGATTGTCCGGCAGAATTTCACAGTGTAGCGTTGGAAACAAGATTGGACTTTCCACATCTTTTGTGCCGTTTCGCAAGGGATTTTCAGCAGACGCTTGCTAGGTCACCGGGAAAGAGATGACGAACGGCATAGCGCAAATGGGTCGGGCCTCTTCGGCATCTCGAACGTAGAATTGGACGCTGAAGGACCCTACCAGGGGACGACTGGGAGGGGAAAATGGCTATATTGTTTGGCTCCGCCGGTGAGAACAACACGATCGTCGGAACCTCGTTCAACGATACGATCTATGGCCTGAGCGGAGCGGACAGGCTCTATGGTCGCGACGGAGACGACGACCTTTTCGGCGGCAGCGGTGCGGATCGCTCCTTTGAAGGCAGCACCGGCACCGATAGCCTGTTTGGCGGCGATGGAGACGATTTCGACTTCAGTGGCGGCCACGGCGGCGACTGGCTTTACGGCGACACTGGGAATGACTTCCAATTCTATGGGGGCACCGGCGCCGATAGCCTGTTCGGCGGCGATGGAGATGATTCCGTCTTCTTTGGAGACCCCGGCAGCGACCGGATGTTCGGCGATACTGGGAATGACTCCTTCTTTTTCGGCGACAGTGGCAATGACCGTCTCTACGGTGGCAGTGGCAAAGACGTAAACTTCTTTGGCGGTGCCAACAACGACATCCTGCGCGGTGGCAGCGGGGGTGACTCCCTATTCAACGGCAACGATGGCAACGACACACTTTTTAGTGGTGATGGAAACGACTCCTTCTTCTATGGAAAAAATGGGGACGACACGCTGTCAGGGAACAGTGGGGACGATGCGCTCTTCAGAGCAGGAGATGGCAAGGACACCCTGTCCGGTGGTGATGGCGACGATCAGCGCTTCTATGGCAACAGCGGCGATGATCTCCTGTTCGGCGGGAATGGAAACGACACCAGACTGTTCGGAACCTCGGGCGACGACAGCATCTTTGGCGGCAATGGGGCGGATAGAAGCCTCTCTGGCCGTTCGGGAGCGGACGCAATCTATGGCGGTTCCGGGGACGATTTTGGACTCACCGGCGGCAGCGGCGCGGATCGGGTCTATGGCGGAACTGGTGACGACACCCTGGTGGTTAGCGGACAGGATGAGCTTACCGCCGGAGAGATCTTCGACGGTGGGGCTGGAACCGACACCCTGATCCTGGAGTCGGCCGCCAATCTGCCTGGTGGCGTCGCGCTGACCAGCATCGAACTGGTGATTTCTTACGGAACCTCCGGTAACGACACCTTGGTCGGCAATGCGAACGTCAACCTGATGCAGGGCCTCAGCGGCGACGACCAGCTCTCCGGCCTTGGCGGCAAGGATTCGCTCTACGGCGGCAGCGGCGCCGACAGCTCCTTCGACGGCGGCGATGGCGCCGACACGATCAAGGGCGACGCCGGAGACGACGTCTCTTTCCTGGGCAACGCCGGCAATGACCGCATTTACGGTGGTGCCGGGCAGGACGCGGACTTCTTCGGCGGCAATAACAAAGACCGCCTGTTCGGCGGAGACGCGGTCGATCTCTCGTTCTTCGGAGGTAACGGGGCCGACACGCTATCCGGAGACAGCGGAGATGACACCTTCTTTCAAGGTGGTGGCGGCTCCGACACCCTCTTCGGCGGCAGCGGGGCGGACTCCCTTTTTTATGGAGGCGAAGGCGACGACAGCTTCTTCGGCGGCGATGGAATCGACAGGAGTTTCGAGGGCAGCAACGGCAACGATACCCTCTTCGGCGGCAATGGGCGGGAGGCTTCCTTCTCTGGCGGCTCCGGTGCTGACCTGCTTTTTGGTGACCAAAGTGGTGACCAAGCCTTCCGGGGAAACTCGGGCGCAGACAGCCTCTTTGGCGGCACTGGGGATGAAGTAAACTTCTTTGGCGGCAATGATGCCGACCGTCTTTATGGCGACAGTGGGAGCGACACAGCGTTTTTGGGCGGCGCTGACGCCGACGGTCTCTTCGGTGGCAACGGGACGGATCGCCAGTTCTTTGGGAGTGCTGGCGACGACAGCCTCTACGGCGGCAGCGGGGCGGACTCCGAATTTTATGGAGGCGAAGGCAACGACAGCCTCTTCGGCGGCGATGGGGGAGATATTAGCTTCTTTGGCCGCTCCGGTGCTGACGTGCTTTTTGGCGGCCAACTAGGTGACCAAGTCTTCTGGGGAAATACGGGCGCTGACAGCCTCTTCGGTGGCAGCGGGAATGACGTAAACTTCGATGGCGGTATTGGTGCCGACCGTCTTGATGGCGGCAGTGGGCGGGACTCAGCGTTCTTCGGCGGCCGCGACGACGACGGTCTCTTCAGTGGCAACGGGGCGGACGGCCAGTTCTTCGGCGGCTCGGGCGACGACAGCCTCTACGGCGGCAGCGGGGCGGATTCCTCTTTCTATGGCGGCGATGGAGCAGACACCATTTACGGCGGCAGTGGCGATGACCTGACCCTCGTCGGCGGTAGCGGATCGGACAGTGTCTATGGCGGTGCCGGCGACGATGTCATGCTGGTCCGCAGCCAAGGAGAGCTTGCCGCCGGTGAGATCTTCGACGGCGGGGTCGGAACCGACACCTTGATCCTGGAGCTTATCTCCAGTCTGCCCGGCGACGCCGCGCTCTCCAGCGTCGAACTGATGATCGCCTATGGAACGTCCGGCGCCGATAGCGTGGCGGGTGATGGGAACATCAATCGGCTCTTCGGCCTTAGCGGCATTGACGAGCTCTCCGGTCGCGGCGGCAACGATAGTCTGTATGGCGGCAGTGGAAGCGATTCTCGTTTCGAAGGTGGCGGTGGCGCCGATAACCTTTTCGGCGACCGGGGAAACGACCAGCGTCTCTTCGGCGACAATGGCGCCGACACCATCTTCGGCGGCGATGGGGCTGACGCGGGTCTTTACGGAGGCAATGCCAAAGACGGCCTCTTCGGTGACCTGGGGACCGACGTGCGCCTCTATGGGCTCAGCGGCGACGACAGCCTCTATGGTGGCGATGGGAACGACGGATTTCTCTATGGAGGCAATGGCGCCGACAGTCTTTTCGGAGGCAGCGGCAACGACTCCGTCCTCTATGGAGGTGCCGGCGATGACAGCCTCTTCGGCGGCGATGGAAAGGACATTGGCCTCTATGGCGGCGGCGGCGCGGATCGGATCTACGGCGGCAGCGGATCGGATCAGGTCTTTGGCGGGGCGGGCGACGATGTCATGATCCTTCGAGATCAAAGTGAGCTTGTCGACGGCGAAACCTATGACGGAGGAACCGGGACCGACACCTTGATTGTCGAAGGGGGGCTGTCCTTCGGTGGCACAGCCTTGGATGTCGTGGTCAATTCGGTCGAGGTCGTGAACATCTACGGCACCAGCGGCGTCGACAGCCTGAACGGCTTCTCGATGGTGAATGTGCTGCGCGGCCTCGACGGGACGGACGAGCTGCGCGGTTTCGACGGCGACGATAGCCTTTTCGGCGACAGTGGTACCGACACGCTGCTGGGTTTGAACGACAACGACAGCCTCTATGGCGGTACCGGCGCCGACACGGCCTGGGGCGGCCGTGGGGACGACCTTGCCAATGGTGGTTTGGGGGGAGACCAGATAGGCGGCGGTAGTGGCACTGATGTCATGTACGGCGATAGCGGTGCCGACAAGCTGAACGGCGGCAGTGGCGTGGATACGGCCTATGGTGGTTCGGGCAACGACACGGTGACGGTGGACACTCTGGACGATCGTGTGGTCGAGACGGCCGATGGCGGCGCCAGCGACGTCGTTCGCTCCGCGGCTACCGACTATACGCTCGGCACCGGCGCCGAGGGCTTCGTTGAGGTCGGCATCGTCTTGGACCTGGTCGCAGATGGCGATCTGACCGGCAACAGCTTGGATAACCGCCTGCGCGGCAACAGCGGCGACAATGTGCTGCATGGGGCCGAGGGCGACGATGTCCTGCGCGGAGAGCTGGGTGCCGATAGCCTCTATGGCGGTTCCGGCCTGGATCGTCTGCGCGGCGAATCCGGGGCTGACGTCTTGGCGATGGAGAGCGGCAATACGCTCTTCGGCGGTTCCGGCGCCGACTCCTTCCTCTTCGACGGCTCCAGCCTGGGTGCGGCTGCCAGCGGCCGGCCATTGATCCGCGACTTCGACGGCGAAGTCTTCGGGGCGGCCAACGGCGAGGACAAGCTGGTCTTCGCCACGGGGCAGGAGGTCGGCAGCTTTGCCTACATCGGCGATGCCGACTTTACCGGCGGCGGCAACTCGCAAGCGCGTTTCGCCGGCAGCCGCTTGCTGGAGGTCGACCGCGACGGCGACGCCAGCGCCGACATCACGGTCAAGATCAGCAACTTCAGCGGCGGTGACATGCTGACGGCGACTGACTTCCTATGGCTTTAGGGCGGCCGCGGCCGGCGGTCGAAGCTCTCTGACGCAGCGCCCGCTTGACGAGGGGCGGTCCAAGCGCCTTCCCTATCGTCCGACACTGTGGCGAGAGGGGCCGGGCGATGGGTGCAGCACAGGTTTTCCACTTCACCGGTACCGGCCGGGTCCTGAATGGCCCCGGTGCCGTAGAGGCGCTGCCTGAGGAGGTCGAACGGCTGGGCTGCAGGCGTGCCTTCATCGTCACCGGCACCAGCATCGCGACCAGGACGCCGCACCTCGAGCGCCTGCGCGATCTGCTGGGCGAGCGCTGCGTCGGCGCCATGACCGGCATCCGTCAGCATGTGCCGAAAAGCGGGGTGGCGGCAGCCGCCGAGCAAGCGGCGGCAGCCGAGGCCGATGTCGTGATCTCCCTAGGCGGCGGCAGCCCGATCGATGCGGCCAAGGGCGTGGCCGCTCTGCTGGCGCGCGAGGGGCGACCGCTGCCGCAGATCGCACTCTCGACCACCTTGTCTGCCGGCGAGTTCACGCCGATCGCAGCGGCAACCGACGAATCGACCGCGATCAAGGAGGTCAGGGTCGACCACCGCCTGACCCCGGCGACGGTCATCCTTGACCCGGATCTGACACGCGAGACGCCGCGTCAGCTCTGGGCCACGACCGGGGTCAAGGCTCTGGATCATGCCGTCGAGGTGCTGCTGGCTGTGCGCCCGCATCCGCTGGCCGACCTCCTGGCCGGCGAGGCGATCCAACGCCTGCGCCGTGCGCTGCTGCCGAGCCTGGCCGAGCCCTTCGACGCCGCGGCGCGCGGCGACTGCCAGCTGGCGGCCTGGTTCTCGATTGCCGGGCTGCCGTCCGTCAGAATCCGCTTGAGCCATCTGATCGGCCACCAGATCGGCGCGCGCTGGGACATTCCGCACGGCGTCACCTCCTGCATCACCCTTCCGTACGCCATGCGATTCCTGGCCGCGCAGACCCTGGAGCAGCACGCACGCGTCGCCGCTGCCTTCGGCCTGCGCGCAGACGGCCCGCCGACGCTCGGCCTCGCCCATGCCGCTGCCGAGGAGGTGGCCGCCTTCATCGCCCGCCTGGATGTGCCCACGCGCCTGTCGGACGCCGGCGCGCGCCGCGAAGACCTGGGGGCCGTCGCCGAGGCCGTGGCCGCCGAAGCTGCCAGTGCAGGCAGCGAGGCTCAGAGCCCGGCGGCCATCCTCCGCCTGCTGGAAGGCATGTGGTAGTGTCTGCGGACACGGGGTCCCGGCGGGGCGCCTGAACCTGCGTCGAGGCGGCCGTCTGGGCTGAGGTCGAAAAGGCTGGCGGCCAGGTTCGACCCATGCTGCTCTTGTCGCTCTTGAGCGCGATGCGTACATGAGAGCGATAGACACCCGCGCGTCGATAGGATCGAAAAGCATGTTGGACAAGGTCGAAGAAAAGGTCGCCGTGCGCGATCTGACGATAGCGAACAGCCTGCCCTTTGCGGCGATCCTGGGTCCCTGCCAGATCGAAAGCCGCGACCACGCGCTCTTCATGGCCGAAAAGCTGTCTGCGGCCGCCGCTGCTGCCGGCGTACCCTTCATCTTCAAGTCCTCCTACGACAAGGCCAACCGCAGCTCGCTGGGCGGCAAGCGCGGCGTGGGTATCGAGGAGGGCTTGCGGATTCTCAGCGACGTGCGCGACGCGCTGGGCTGTCCGGTGCTGACCGATGTGCACGAGCGCGAGCAGTGTGCGATCGCCGCCGAAGCGGTCGACGTGCTGCAGATCCCCGCCTTCCTCTGCCGCCAGACCGACCTGCTGCTGGCCGCTGCTGCGACCGGCAAGGTGGTCAACGTCAAGAAAGGGCAGTTCCTCGCCCCCTGGGACATGAAGAATGTGGCCGAGAAGCTGGTCGGCGGCGGCAACCGCAACATCCTTCTAACCGAGCGCGGGGCCAGCTTCGGCTACAACACCCTGGTGACCGACTTCCGTGGCCTGCCGACCATGGCCGCCACCGGCTTCCCGGTGATCTATGACGCCACCCACTCGGTGCAGCAGCCAGGCGGGCTGGGCGGTGCGTCCGGCGGTCAGCGCGCTTTCGCCCCGGTGCTGGCCCGCGCCGCGGTGGCCGTCGGCGTCGCCGGAGTCTTCATGGAGGCGCATGACGACCCCGACAATGCGCCCAGCGACGGCCCGGTCATGCTGCCGCTTCCCTGGGTCGAGCCGCTGTTGAAGGAACTGGCAGCGCTGGACCGCCTGGCGAAAGACCCCGGGCGACTGAAGACGCTTTAGAAGCACGCTCTTAACTCTTCTGGCTGGCAGGTCCGAGATGAGCAAAGGCGCCACTCTCGATCTCGAAGGCCTCCCGCTTTGGCTTGTGCAACAGGGCATGCGCAGCCTGCCGCTGGATCGGCAGTTGGCCGGCTTCTGTCAGCGGATCTACGATGCCGGCTTTCCGATGATGCGCGCGCAGTTGGGCGTTGGAACGCTGCACCCACGCTATGGGGCGCACACCTTCGTCTGGAGGCCTGGCGAGGACGACGTCGAACACAAGCCAAGGGAGCGGACGGTCCTCAGTCGCCAGGACTATCTGCGCAGCCCGGTCTACCACATGCGCAACAAGGGTGTGCTCATGCTGCGCCGGCGGCTCGATAGCGGCGAGCCGGACGACTTCTCCATCCTGGCCGATCTGCGCGCCCAAGGCCTGACGGAGTACGTGGCCCGGCTGTTTCCCTATGATCCGACGCATTTCGAGACAGGCAAAGAAGGCGAGCAGGCGGCCGATCTGCCGCCCGTTCTTGGGCAGGCGCTGGATGGGATCTTTCTGTCCTGTGCGACCGATCGGCCGGATGGCTTCGACGATGCCGAACTCGACCAAGTCTTCGCGCTGCTGCCCTACCTTGCGCTCGCCATCAAATCGCGCCTGACCTACGACGTGGCCAGCACGGTCATCGAGACCTATCTGGGCAAGGACGCAGGCCATCGAGTCCTGACCGGGGCGATCGAGCGAGGCTCGGCCGAGACCATCCGCGCCGTCATCTGGTTTTCCGACCTGCGCGGTTTCACCAGCCTCGCCGATCGCCTGCCACGCGACCTGCTTATCGAGACGCTCGGCGACTATCTTGAGGCGATGGCGCGTCCCTTGCGCGACAGCAACGGCCAGATCCTGAAGTTCCTGGGCGATGGCTTGCTTGCCACTTTCGACTTGACCGGGCGCGACGAAGCCGATGTCTGCCGTGACGCACTCAAGGCCGCGGCCGCGCTGCGTCGCAGCTTCCCGCGCTTCAACGAGGAGCGGCGGGCTGCCGGCAAGCCGGTCATGGATTTCGGCTTGGCCCTGCATCTGGGAGAGGTGCTCTACGGCAACATCGGCGCCAGCGACCGTTTGGATTTCACCGTCGTTGGACCGGCCGTCAACGAGGCCAGCCGCATCCAGGCGCTCTGCCGGACTCTCGAACGCAACGTGCTGATCTCCAGCTCTTTCCAGAAGGTCGCGGCTCTCGCGCCCGGCACACTCGAACCCCTGGGTCTGCACGCCTTCCGTGGCGTGCGCGCGCCGCAGGAGCTTTACGCGCTAGTCGATGAGTAGCAGCCGGCGCTGGTGTTCCTTGACGTGATCGCGCGGCGGCGGGAGCGTCTCGACAAGCCCGGTCGGCAGAAAGCCGTTGCGGGCATAGAGCCGGATGGCCGGCAGGTTCTCGTCGCCGACATCGAGCAGCAGTTGGCTATGACCCTGCGCGCGGGCCACCGCGACAACGGCCTGCACCAAGGCATCGCCCAGCCCTCGTCCGCGGGCCTTGGGCGCCACCCACATGGAGTAGAGGCCGGCGGCATCGTCGTAGAGCCCGCAGGTCGCCAGGCCGAGATAAGTCTCGCCGATGCGCGCGAAGAAGGTGATCCAGTCCTCGTCGCTGAGGCGGCCACGCCAGTCGGCTTCGGTGAAACTCCCTTCCTCCTCTAGGGTCGAGGCAAAAGCATCGGGTGCGTCGGCCAGCGCGCTCAGGCGCAAGTCGCGTAGCCGCTGCCAGTCCTCTGGCCCGGCACGCTCGACTATCGCCTGGTCTGATTTCCCTTGGGACATCTGCCGCTGGACCCGTCTTGTTCCTACTTAATGACTTGTATATACAAGTTCTGCACGCGAGAGGAATGACGATGCGCAAGGGAATGACCTTCTTTGCCCCCTGGGGGCTGCTGCCGCAAGGCTGGTCTCGCGACCTTCGGATCGAGGTCGATGCCGCGGGCTGGATAACGGCGCTCGAGAGCGATGCCGGGTCGCAGGGGGCGGCGCGTTTGGCCGGGCCGCTGGTGCCGGGCATGCCAAACCTGCACAGCCATGCCTTTCAGCGCGCCATGGCCGGGCTTGCCGAGCGGGCCGGGGCCAGCGAGGATTCCTTCTGGACCTGGCGCGAGGTCATGTATGGCTTCCTTGCCCGCATCGCGCCGGAGGATGTCCAGGCCATCGCCGCGCAGCTCTATGTCGAGCTCTTGAAGGGCGGCTATACGGCGGTCGGCGAGTTCCACTATCTGCATCACGCCCCGGACGGGCAGCCCTATGCCGAGCGTGCGGAGATGGCCAAGCGGACCCTGGCTGCGGCTGCGGAGAGCGGCATCGGCATCACGCAGCTGCCGGTGCTCTACGGCTATGGCGGCTTCGGCGGGCAGGCGGCCGGTGCCGGCCAGCGGCGCTTCCTCAACAGCCCGGAAGAAATCCTGACCATCATCGAGTCTCTGCTGGCCGCTCACGGCGCGGACCCGCAGGTCGCGGTCGGCTTGGCGCCGCACTCGCTGCGCGCGGTGACCGAGGCCAGCCTGACCACCGCTCTGGAAGGGCTGTCAGCCCTGGCACCGCAGGCGCCGGTCCATATCCACATCGCCGAGCAGACCAAAGAGGTCGAGGACTGCCAGGCCTGGAGCGGCCAGCGCCCGGTCGCCTGGCTCCTGGAGCGGATGCCGGTAGACCGCCGTTGGTGCCTGGTGCATGCGACCCACATGGTGGAGACCGAGACCCGCGGGCTGGCCGAGAGCGGCGCGGTCGCCGGTCTCTGCCCCACCACCGAGGCCAACCTGGGCGATGGCCTTTTCGATGCGCTCACCTATCGCGATGCCAAGGGCGCCTGGGGGATCGGCAGCGACAGTCACATCTCCACCTCGGCGATCGAAGAGTTGCGCTGGTTCGAATACGGCCAGCGCCTGGTCCACCGCCGCCGCAACCTCTTGACCGGCGGTGCCGAGGCTCCGCATTGCGGCGCCTGGCTCTATCGCCAGGCCCTGGCCGGCGGCGCTCAGGCGCTGGGCCGGCCGATCGGCGCGCTGGCGGTCGGGCGGCGGGCGGATTTTCTGGTGCTGGATGCCGAGCACCCGCTGCTGGCCTGCCGCAGCGGCGATGCCTGGCTGGATGCCCTGGTCTTTGCCGGCAACGCCAATCCGATCCGCGATGTCTTCGTCGGCGGCCGCCTGCTGGTCGCCGAGGGCCGGCATCACGCCGAGGAGGCGATCGGCGAACGCTATCGGGCAGTCTTGAAAGGGCTGATGCTCTAGCCCAGCGGGCGCGCAGATCCATGATATCCAGGAGGCCGTGGTTCGATGCCTCGGCCCAGATGCTCGTTTCGGGACAAGCGAACGGCCGAGTCGGATAGGCGCTGGCTTGGGCTTTTGCGTAAAGCCTTGACCCGCTTCCCGTTCTGCGCCATCTTTTTAGAACAAAGAGTGAACATATGGATTGAACAGAGATCTCTTTGGAGCGAGGGGTGCATGGAACAGGAACGGCAAGGCGAGCAAGAGGAGCGGCAGCGCGCAGGCGATCTGCGGGCCTGGCTGGCGCGGCAGACGGCGTCCGGCGGTGGTGTATCGACCCGGCCGCTGGGGGTCGCTCCCCTGGACCAGGCCTTGGCCGGCGGTGGTCTTGCCAGTGTGGGGCTGCATTGTCTGGGGGCGGCGCCCGGCAGTTCGCCGGCCGTGCCGCTGGGCCTGGCCTTGGCCTTCGCCAAGTACCTGCGTGCCGAGACACGGGGTGCTGCGGCAGGGAGCCGACCCTTGATCTGGGTGGCGCGGGAGGACTTTCCCTATGCGCCGGGGCTCAAGGCCTTCGGGCTGGCGGCGCGCGACCTGCTGCTGGTCCGGGCCGAGCGCGAGCAGGGCCTGCTCTGGGCCCTGGAGGAGTGTCTGCGCAGCGGCCAGGCGCCGGTCGTCCTGGGCCGCCTGCAGGGGCTGGAGCGGGTGGCCGGCCGGCGTCTGCAACTGGCCGCCGAGCGCGGCAAGTCCGCCTGCCTGCTGGTCGAGACCCGGCCCAGCGGGGCACCGCTCCCGGCGCTCACGCGCTGGCAGGTGGCAGCGGCGCCTTCTGGCATTCCATCGGTCATCGATGACGACCGATGGGCTTCGCACCGGCCCGCTCCCCCTCCCGGCCGCCCACGAAAGTATCCTGATTGGGTGGCCGGGAGGGGGAGCGGGCCGGTGCGCGGCAATGCACTCCGTGCTTCGCACCCCGATAACAAGCTACCCGGCGCGCCGCGCTGGCGCCTGACCTTGCAACAGAGCCGGGGCGGGCGCCCGGCCGAGGCCTTGGTGGAGTGGGACGATGCGACGTGTGCTTTCTCTTTGGTTACCCAGCCTGGCTACGGAGAACTGGTGCCTGACGCGCAGGCCTGCGGCTGAGGCCGAGGCGCCCTTCGCCCTGGTGGCGCAGGAGGGCCAGCGCCAGGTCCTCTCCGCCGTCGATCCGGCAGCCCTGGCCCTGGGCCTGGCGCCGGGACAGCCGCTGGCAGCGGCCAGGGCCCAGGTCCCGGATCTCAAGATTGCCAGCCGGCAGTGCGACGCCGAGGCGCATCGCCTGGCCCGGATCGAGGCCTGGTGCCAGCGCTATACCCCCTGGGTCGCCGCCGACCCGCTGGGCGACGGCAGCAGCGGCAGCCTGGCCTTCGGCGGCGGTGCCGGGCTCTATCTCGACGTCACCGGCTGTGCCCATCTCTGCGGCGGCGAGGCGGCCTTGATGGCCGATATGCGCCGTCGCCTGGGGGCTTTGGGGCACGCGGCCCGCATCGGTCTGGCGGCAACACCGGGGGCTGCCTGGGCCTTGGCGCGCTTTGCCACCGGTCCCGAGCGGCCCGTTCTGGCGCTGGAGAGCGGGGCAGGCCAGGAGGCCGAGGCCGCAGCGCTCGACCCCCTGCCGCCGGCCGCCCTGCGCCTGAATCCGGAGGCCCTGCGGCTGCTCGCCAATCTGGGGGTGACCCGCATCGCCGATCTCAGGCGTCTGCCGGCGGCCAGCCTGACCGCGCGGGTCGGCAGCGAGACCCTCTATCGCCTGCGCCAAGCCCTGGGCTCGCAGGACGAGCCGCTCTCGCCGAAGGCGCCGGAGAGCCTGCCCTGGGTGCGCCAGGCCTTTGCCGAGCCATTGCTGACGCCGGAAGCCGTGGCCGCGGTCTTGGACCGCCTCTTGACCGCCTTGTCGGTGGAGCTGGAGCGGCGCGGTCTGGGTGCACGCCGCCTGGAGGTCATCGGCCACCGCGTCGACGGCAGCCAGGTACGGCTCGCCGTCGGCACCAGCCGGCCCAGCCGCGATCCCGCGCACCTGAGCCGCCTGGCCGCCCCGCAGCGCGACCTGCTGGACCCCGGTTATGGCTTGGAGGTGCTGACCCTCTCGGCCCCCTTCTGCGAGCCCCTGCAAGCCAGCCAGGTCACGGCATCGGGGATGCAGGACACCAGCAGCGCGCGGGACAGCACCGCCGCCGTCGCCGATCTGGCAGCCCTGGTCGACCGCCTGCAAAGCCGCCTCGGCCCCGGCAGCGTGGCGCGCCCCCGTGCTCGCGCCCGCCATCGCCCGGAACGCGCCGTGGCCCACGCCACCCCCTTCGCGCAGGAGAGGCGGCGCCGGCCCGCGCTGGCCGGTCAAGCCGAACCCGAAAGCTGGCCTGACGAGCAGCCGCCGCGCCCCCTGCTGCTGCTGCCCCGACCCGAGCCGATCTCGGTCATGGCCCTGCTGCCCGACCATCCACCCCGCCGCGTCGAGTGGCGCCGCGAGCGCCTGGAGATCGCCCGCGCCGAGGGCCCCGAGCGCTTGGAGTCAGCCTGGTGGGACCCGGCCGAGGCACAGGAGCCGGCGCGCGACTACTACCGCCTGGAAACCGGCGACGGCCGCCGCCTCTGGGTCTACCGCGCCGCCCAGGACTGGTTCCTGCAGGGCATGTTTGCGTGACTAGGCAAGATCTATCGGGGGTGCATCTGAGGGATGCAAGGCTCTCAGCCTCAACCACCTCGACCTTTCATCCCAAATTCTTGACTCTGCGCATCAGCCCATACGGCGGCAAGAAGAACGGCAAAGAGTCGGGGGCTCATCCGAGCGGCAGGTTCGCCAGGCCCAGCAAGGCCGGGTCCGGGTCCTCGATCAGTTCGACCGATAGGTCCTGCACCAGATCGCGTAGGGGGTGGGGGTCGGCCAGCACTTGGGCCAGGCCGGCGGCGATGCTATCGGCCAGGGCGTGGGCGACGCTGCCGATCAGCGAGATGCCACCGATGGCGCCGGTGGTGAGCGCCGCGTCGCGCAGCACGGCGGCGGTGGCCTCGCCGAAGACGCGGCGGGTGCGTCGCGCGGCCGGGCTGTCGTTGGTGGAGATGGCCTCGGGCGTTGCTTCCTCGCCGCACAGCGCCTTGTGCAGACGGGCAAGGCCGCGGCCGCAGAGCCAGTGCTCCAGGCTCCAGGTCTCGGGCTCGGCGCGGCGCGCCAGCGCGTGCGGCAGCCAGCCGCTGTGGCCGATTTCGGTGCCCTGCGCCAGGTGGCCGCCGTTCGGCAGCGGGATGAATTGGGCCATGCCCAGTCCGGTGCCCAGGCCGACGACGAGACGCGGCTCGGCAGGTTTGGCGCGGCCTTCGTAGAGCAGGCGACGGCGCTCGGGCGGGATCATCGGCAGGGCGTGGGCGACGGCGGCCAGGTCGTTCAGGACGGCGGCCCTCTGAACCCCAAGCAGGCGCTTCAGGATCGCGACCTCCAGCACCCAGCTGGCATTGGTCAGCTTGAGGGCACCGCCTTCCAGCGGGCCGGCACCGGCCACCGCGGCCTCGGAGATGGCACCGCGGGCGATCGCCGACTGTGCGCGATAGCGGCTGAGCGCGGCGGCAAAGCTCTCGAAGTCCTGCGTGCGGTAGTCGATGCGTCGGGTGATCTGACCGTTCGGCAAGACCACGGCGAAGCGGGCTTGCGTCCCGCCTATGTCGGCAACCAGTCGTCCGGTCATGACTTTCCCGTTCCCACCGTGGGCGCGTTGCACGCTGGGCTGGTTTCCTCCTGCGCTATGCGCTCGGCGCTGTCAACGTCGGCGGCACGCACCGGCCGCCAGCCGCAGGCATGCAACAGCCTGTGCTGCGCTGTGGGCGGCGGGGCCGTGACGGTCACCGGTGGGCGGTCGTCGTAAAGCGGGAGGGTCAGTGCCACGGCATGCAGCTGCATGACACCGGGATCGCCGCCATAAGCCAGGTCGCCCAGGATCGGACAGCCAAGCGCTGCCAGGTGCACGCGGATCTGATGGGTACGGCCGGTCTTGGGACTGAGTTCCAGCCAAGTCATCCCGGCTGCTTGGCCCAGGACGCGGTAGAGTGTCAGCGCTGCCTTTCCCTGGTCGTCGACGGCCATGCGCCACTTGCGCCCTTCGGTGGTCTTGGCCAACGGCAGATCGATGGTCCCTTCGACGTCGGGAGGAGAACCGGCGACGACGGCCCAATAGCGCTTTTGCACCAGGCGGCGCTGGAACAGACGGCCCAGCTTGCGCATGGCGCGGTCGTTGCGGCCGAGCGCCAGGCAGCCGCTGGTCTCTTGATCCAGGCGATGGGCCAGACGCGGGGTCTCGCGGTAGCCGAAGCGCAGCTCGGGCAGCAGATCCTCCAGACTGGGCTTGCCGGAGGGGCCGCCGTGCACCGGCAGCCCGGCCGGCTTGTTCACCACCAGCAGCAGGGAATCGCGATACAGCAGGGCCTCTTGGGCAAGCCCCGGCTTGTCTGGCGCGCGCCGAGCGGCTACCTCCTGCTGTCTTTGGCGCTTAGAAATCATGTCATCGCTTCCCATCGATCCAGTCATAGCCGATGTTCTGGCCGCCTTGCAGCACTCCGGTGCCGCAGTCCTGCAGGCCCCGCCCGGGGCCGGCAAGACCACGCGGGTGCCGATGGCGATCGCTGCCCACCCGGCGATGGCCGGCCGCAAGGTCCTGGTGCTCGAGCCGCGCCGCCTGGCCGCGCGCCTGGCAGCGGGTCACATGGCCGATCAGCTGGGCCAGAGCGTGGGTCAGCGCGTCGGCTATCGCGTGCGCCTGGACCGCAAGGTCGGGCCGGAGACGCAGATCGAGCTGGTGACCGACGGCCTCTACCTGCGCCAGCTGCAGGAGGATCCCGAGCTGGCCGAGGTCGGCTGCGTGATCTTCGACGAGGTGCACGAGCGCGGGCTGGAGAGCGACCTCGCCCTGGCACTGACCCTGGAGGCGCGCAGCGCGCTGCGTCCGGACCTCTGGCTTCTGGCGATGTCGGCGACCCTGGAGGCGGAACCCTGGGTCCGATTGCTGGGCGATGCGCCGCTGATCGAAAGCGCAGGCCGTAGCCACCCTGTCGAGATCCTTTGGCGCCCGCCGGGTGCGCGCGAGCGTTGGGAGGCAGCATTGCAGCGCGTGGTGAAGGAGGCGCTGAAGGATCAGAGCGGCAGTCTGCTGGTCTTCCTGCCGGGCCAGGGCGAAATCCGCCGCGCGGCCCAGGCCTTGGAGAAGGCGAGGCTGCCGGATGACGTCGTCCTGGCGCCGCTCTACGGCGATCTCAGCCAGGCAGCCCAGGCAGCCGCCCTGAAGCCGGCGCCGACGGGTCGGCGGAAACTCGTCCTGGCCACGGCCATCGCCGAGACCAGCCTCACCATCGAAGGCATCGGCGTGGTGATCGATGCCGGACTGGCGCGCGGTCCGCGCTATGACCCGAGATCCGGCATGACGGGATTGGAGACCCTGCCGGCCAGCAAGGCGACGGCGACGCAGCGCGCCGGCCGTGCCGGTCGCCTCGGGCCCGGTGTCTGCTACCGCCTTTGGGAGGAGGCCGAGCATCGCGCCCGCCCGGCCCAGCCGGCGCCGGAGATCCTGGTCGGCGATCCCCTGCCTTTGGCCCTGGAGCTGGCGCTCTGGGGGGCCGGCGACGGCGCCGATCTGCGTTTCCTCGACCCGCCGCCTGCCGCCTTGATGGAGCCGGCGCGGGCCTTGCTCACCGCCATGGGCGCGCTGACGCAAGCCGGGTCGCCGACGGCGCACGGCCGCGCGCTGGGGCGGCTGGGCCTGCATCCGCGCCTCGGCCATATGGTGCTGGCGGCTGTCGAGCAGGATCTCGCGGGCGAAGCCTGCGCGCTGGCCGCCCTGCTGAGCGGCCGGGGGCTGTTGCGCGGCGGGCAGCACAGCAACCTGCGCCACCACCTGGAGGCCTTTTGCGAGCCGCAACTGGCGGGCCCGGCATTGGACCGCGGTGCCTTGCGCGAAGCGCAGATGATCGCGCGCCAACTGGGACGAGCGGTCAGAGCGCCTAAGCATTGCCCGCTGAAAGTCGGCACAGTCGGCAGGCTGCTGGCCCTGGCCTACCCGGATCGCCTGGCCAAGCGGGCCGAGCAGGAGCCGGAGCGGACGCGCTACCGCCTGGCCAACGGCCGGCCGGCGCAGATCCCGAGCGACGATCCGCTGGCTCTGGAGCCCTGGCTCGCCGTGGCCGAGCTGGGCGGTGGCACGCCGCCCCGCATCCTGCGTGCTGCTGCCATAACGCCGCAGGAGATCGAAGAGGACTTCGCCGGGCAGATCGCCTGGCACCGCCGGGTCGCTTGGGATCCGAAGACCCGCAGCGTCGTGGCGCGAGAAGAACGTCGCTTTGAAGCCCTGTCGCTGGGCCAGCGCCCGCTGGCAACGCCCGATCCGGAAGAGTTGGCCCGCGCTCTGGCCGAGGGCGTGCGCCGGCTGGGCGTCGGTGCGCTGCCATTTACGGCTGGCGTGCGCGCGCTGCAGGCGCGAATCGCCTTCGCAGCACGCTGGTCCGGCGAGAACGGGGCGGAGGACTGGCCGGCGGTTGATGACGAAAGCCTCTTGTCCGATCCCTTCGCCTGGCTTGGCCCGCAGCTTTGGGCGCGCAGCAAGATAGCCGAGCTGGAGAGCCTGGACCTGGAGGCAGCGCTGCTGGGCCTCCTGGCGCCGCGGCTGCGCCAGGAACTGGATCGCTTGGCCCCCGAAGCCTTGAACCTGGCCGGTGGGCGGCGGGCGATCCTGGACTATTCTGCCGATCCGCCGATTGCCTCGGCGCGGCTTCAGAGCCTCTTCGGGACGCTCTCGATACCCAAGGTTGCGGGCGGCCAGGTGGCGGTGCGCCTGGCCCTGCTCTCGCCGGCGGATCGTCCGGTGGCGGTTACCGGCGATCTGGAGCACTTCTGGCGCGAGACCTACCCGCAGGTGCGGGCCGAGCTGCGTGGCCGCTACCGCAAGCACGCCTGGCCGGAAGATCCTTTGAGCCCGGAGCCGAGTGCAAAAGCGAGCAGCGGGAAGGCTGGCAGGAAGGGCAAACGCTGATGCTCGGGAATCGCTGCCATAGCGCTTTGGAGGGGCAGCATTGCCCCTCTGTTGCTTGACGGCCCACATTCGCCCTCTGTAGTTTCCGCGGCTGGTGGATGCTGGAGGATGTCTGTTTGTCGGTCGGGTGGCAGCAGCATCGAATAAGTCACCTGGCTCGTAGCCCTTTTGGTAGGCGCAAGGTGTGCCGCCAAGGGCAAGAAGCGCCGCAACGGTCTGCTGACCGGGCCGAGTGCCGTCAGGCCTCGGCTGGAGAGTGTGGCGGTTGCTTGCTGACTGCGCCCTGGATGACAGGGCGTTGCGGGCGGTGGTTTGTGAGGAGTTGACGGCTTGGCCTTTGGCGAGGACGAAGCCCCGAAAGCAGGAGGGCGACTAGGCGCCCGCTTTGCGCGGCTCTTTCTAGAGCGCGAGATCATCCTGCGCAGCGATGGCAAGGTACGCTATGTCAAGATCGGCCGCCGTGCACAGATGCTGGTGGCCGGTGTGGCCGTGGCTGCGCTCTGCTGGGGCGGCTATGTCAATCTGACCTACCTTGCTCAGTCGGAAAGCCTGCTGACCAAGGAGAAGGAGATCGCCAAGCAGCAGGCGGCCTATCTCAGCCTGAAGAGCGACGCCGAGAAGCTGCGAGAGAGCGTGGCGCAGGTCGCCATGCTGGAGGCCGACCTGGCCGCCCGCGACGAAGAGCTGGCGCGTCTGGGTAAGGAGCGCGGCGACCTGGAGGGCGCCGTTGCGCTGGCCGAAGAGACGCTGACCGGTCTGCGCGGTGAACTTGCGCGCCTGGAAACCTCCTTGCGGGCCGAGCAGCAGGAACGGGCATCTGCCCAGAAGGCTTCCCGAGAGACTGAGGCCAGCCTGACGGCACGGCTTGCCGCAGCGGATCAGGCCCTGGCGGATGCCTTGGGTCGCGAGACCCGCTTGGCCGAAGAGATCGCCACCCTAGAGCGCTCGCTCGCCATGGAGACACGCGGCGGGCTTGACGCCTCGCAGCGGCTGGCAGAGCTGTCGAGCGAACGAGACGCACTTGCCAAGCAGCTGCAGGCCAAGACCAAAGCTGAAGCCGACCTGACCGGCGCGCTGGCTGCCAACCAGGCGGCCCGAGAGGATCTCTCCCAGCGTTTGGCCGAAGAGGCAGCTGCCAAGAGTGCCGCACGTGCCGAGAGCGAGCGATTGACCAAGCGGCTTGCGACAATGGCGGCCAGCGAGGCCAGCCTGCGCCAGGCCATGACCCAAAAGGTCGAGGCGCACACTCGCCTGGCAGCGCAATTGGCAGAGGAGTCTGCGGCGCGCGAGGCGCTGATTGCGGAGCGTGACGATCTGGTCAAGAGCGTCGCTGCCCTGACGGCCAAGGAAACAAGCTTGGCTTCGGCGCTTGCCGCCCAGGAAAGCTTGGGAGCCGATCTGGCGGCGCGCCTGGAGCGGGAAACCGAGGCCAAGAGCGCCGCACGTGCCGAGGGCGAGCGATTGACCAAGCGGCTTGCGACGATGGCGGCCAGCGAGGCCAGCCTGCGCCAGGCCATGACCGAAAAGGTCGAGGCGCACACTCGCCTGGCAGCGCAATTGGCAGAGGAGTCTGCGGCGCGCAAGGCGCTGGTCGCAGAGCGTGACGGTCTTGTTCAGACGCTTGCCGAGCTGACGGTCAAGGAAAAGAGCTTGGCCTCGGCGCTTGCCGCGCAGGAAAGCTTGGCAGCGGATCTGGCAGCGCGCTTGGAGCGGGAAACCGAGGCTAAGCAGGCCTTGGCGGCCGAGCGGGAAAGCCTATCTCAATCCATCGCGGTCATGAGCAGCGTCGAGAGCGAACTGCGCAGCGATCTGGAGCAGACGCGCCAGCGCGCATCGGCCCTGTCGCAGAACCTGGAGGCCAAGCGGACGGCCCTGGCCAGTCTGCAGGATGAGCATGCCTCGCTCTTGGGCGAACTGCAGAAAATCGCCGACGAGCGTCAAAGCTTGGCCAAGGGTCTCAACGCCGAGAAGCGGGTGAAGCAGGCTCTGCTGGTCGAACGCGATAGCCTGGTCGGCGCCTTGGAAGAGGTTTCCAGCGAGCAACGCAGCCTCACGCAGGATCTGACCCAGCGCGAAGCGGCCTTGTTGGAGAGCACCGAGCTCTACGAGTCGCTGGCCGAGGAACATCTGGCTCTACGTGCCGAGGTCGGCCGACTGAACCGGGCCGTGGAAGCGGCGAAGGAGACCACGGAGGGGCTGCGTCAACGCCTGGCCGAGAGCACGCTCGAACGCTCGGAAGCAGCACAGCGCCATGCCGCGCTGAGCGTCGCGCATCAAGCGGTTCAGGACGAGCGGTCCGAGCTGGCGCAAGCCCTTGCCGCGAGCGAGGCGGCGCGCAAGGAGTTGGCCGCCGATCTGGTCAAGGGCGAGCAGCGAATGGCGCGCCTGCAGACCGAACTGAACAGTCTGGATCGCGCCTATGCCGACCTCCGGGTCGAGCGCAGCAAGCTCAGCGGCGATCTGGCCACGGCGCAGTCAACCGGTGAAGCCCTGCTTGCGGAAATCGAGCATCGCAATCTGGCGCTCGAGGCGGCCGAGGAACGCCGTCAACACCTGCAGGCCCAACAGCGCCGGCTGGAAGCCAGGATTGCCGGCTTGGAGCGCGATCTGGTGCACAGTCAGGTCCAGGTAAGCCAGGTCGAGGCACGGCACAATGCGCTGCGCTCGGCACTGCAGCGCTCCGAGAGCCAGCTGGTGGCGCTCCGCAAGGACCGTCTTGCGTTCGGCGAAGAGGTGGCCCTGCTGCAAGAGAGCCTGGGGCAGGCTGCAGAACACAAGGATCGTTCCGATCGGCAGGTCCGCGAGCTTGAGCGCGATTTGATGCAGGCACGCCAGGGCCGGGCCCGTTCGGCGCAACGCGAATCCTCTTTGGTGGATCAGTCGCGCAAGCTGCAGGCGCGTGTTGCCGGCCTGGAAGACCTGCGCGATGCGCTGGCGAGCGAAAGCAAGCAGATCGCCCTGGCGCTGCAGCAGGAACGCCAGCGTGCCGCCGCGCAAGACAGCGAGCGGGCACTGCTGCTGGCCGAGATCGACAGCTTGAGCGCCAAGCTTGCCGTGGCCGTAGAGAGCAACAACGATCTGAGCGTCCTGCTGGCAAGCACCAAGAGCGCGCTCGACAAGACCGAAGCCAGAGCCGCCAACCTCAAGAGTGAGCGCGATCGGCTGACCCTGGCCGTCGCGGCAACCAGCGATGCCTTGGGCGCGCTGCAAGAAAACCACATCAAGCTGACCGCAGAGCGCGACCGTCTGTACACGGATTTGCAGGCGGAGCTAAACCGTCTGCCGCCGGATCAGGAACGCGATCGCTTGGCCGGCCGGGTTCAGGAGTTGGAGACCCTGATCGGCGACCTGCGTGACCGCCAGCGCGACATCGTCGATCGGCTGGATGTCCGCACACTCAGCACGCTCGACGAGATGGAGACGGTGATTGCGACGACCGGCTTGAACGTCGACGAGCTTCTGATCCATCTCTCCGGACCCGGGAGCGGCCAGGGCGGCCCCTTCATCGCGGCCGACCAGATGCTGGCGACCGACGTGGCCTATGAGCTGCAGGTCTCGGTCGCGCTGTTGGATCTGCGCCTGGATCGCTGGGATGCGCTGCAACAGTTGGTCCAGGCCTTGCCGCTTCAGGTGCCGCTGGACAGCTATCGTCTGACCAGTGAGTTCGGCTATCGCCGCGATCCGGTGAACAACCGCCGATCCTTCCATAACGGCGTCGATCTGGCGACTTCCTACAAGGCCCCGCTGCATGCGTCCGGTCCAGGCCAGGTCACCTTCGCGGGATGGCGCGGCGGCTATGGCCGCGTGGTCGAGATCGACCATGGCTTCGGTATCGAAAGCCGCTATGCTCACCTCTCCAAGATCTCGGTGAAGAAGGGCGACCGTTTGGATGCGGGCGCGGTAATCGGTCTGGTGGGTACGTCGGGTCGTGCCACCGGACCGCATGTGCACTATGAGATCCTGTTCGATGGGACGAACTACGACCCGATGAAGTTCTTCAGGGCGGGCCGCTATGTTCAACAGAGTGAATAGGAATGGCGGGGTCGTAGGCACCACGGATTCCAGCGGGCGTAGCCCGGCAACAAGCGCCGGCCTGCGCGCCGCAGTCGCCCCCTCGATCGTCGCCGCCAATCTGCAGGTCGAGGGCACCCTGCGCTCGGCTGGCGACATTCAGATCGATGGGCGGGTTATTGGCGACGTCATCAGCCGGGCGGTGACGATCAGCACCGAGGCCCATGTGCAAGGCCAGGTCACCTGCGAGACGGCGCGGGTCGACGGTTACCTTTCCGGTGAGCTTCGCGCCAAGTCCGTCGTCGTTTCCAAGACGGCGCACATCACCGGCGATGTCGTGCACGAGTGCGTGGCGATCGAAGCCGGCGCTCATATCGAGGGAAACCTGAAGCGTATCTCCAGCGAGGAGGCGGCGCGCCTGCCCCCTCCGGAGGGTGAGGACTGGGACCAAGAGGGTGGTTCGCTGGTCGAGTTGGCCGACTTGGAGGACGAACCACCGCGCAAGAAGGATGGCAAGGCCGACGCCTGAGCGCTTTATCGGCGAGGTCGCGGCATCGCCATTGGGGACGAGCACCGCGCCCGTCCTCAAAGAGACTGGTCACTCAATACTTGCGTCACACAATGAGGCCGAAGCCCCAGCCGGACAGGATCGCCGCGAGGAAGGCCAGCACCAGGTAGAAGAGAAAGATCGGCAGGCGTACCAGGCTGTAGACGGGAATGGCCGCCCAGGCCGAGGTGATGCCGCCGGCGATCAGAAAGGTCATGGCGGCGTCCGGCCGCATTCCGCCTTCGATCAGGCCGCGAATCAGCGGTAGGGCGGCATAGCCGTCCAGATAGATCGGCATCCCGACCAAAGCAGCCAGGGGCAGGCTGTACCAGGCCTGCGTGCCGACCAGAGGGATCAGCCATCCCTGCGGCAACTGGGACTTCATGAGATACTCGGCGACGAAGGCCAGCAGCAGCCAGAAGAGCGCCAGCTTTCCGCTCTCCAGGCCTGCCGTCACGAACGAGCGGCGCCGCTCCGCGTCCTGCCAAAAGCGCCAACGCAGGCTCTGCGGTGCCGAACAGCCGCATCCGACCGAGCGGGACAGGCGGTTCGGCCGGTCTGGGTTCTTGAACCAGCCGAGCTTCACCGCAGCAACTGTAGCGCCGCCGCCCAACAGACCGCAGGCCAGCGCGGCCAGGGTCTTGCCGATCGCGAACGGCAGCCCGAGAGTGGCCGCCGTGATCGCCAGCATGCCAGGATCGGTGATCGGCGACGCCAGCCAGAAGGCCATGATCGGCGCCAAGGGGACGCGCGCGGCCAGCAAACCGGCGATCAGCGGGAACACGGTGATCCCACAGACGGGAGTGAGGGCGCCGATGAGCGACGCCAAGCCGATCATGCGCAGCTGGCGGCCCTGAAAAGCGGTTGCGATCAGTGCGATGGCCCCGCTGGCGGTTACGAAGGCCAGGAGGAAGACGGCCAGCAGGATCATCGGCGAGATCGCAATCAGGCTCTCGATGGAATAGAGCAGGGCATTCCAAAGGGTGGCCGGCCAAAGGATCCAAGCCAAAGCCAGGAGGACGATGGCGGCGATGCGACGCGGGTTTCGCTTGACGAAGCCGTGTGGCCCGGTGCTGGGCGGCCCTGAGGCAGGTTTGCTTTCGGTCAGATCGGTCATGGTCAGAACCTGCAGCCAGACTTGGAATCAATCAAACGAATAGATATAATCTTACATATGAATGAAATCGAACGCTTGGGCGAAGGGCTCGAGACAGACCTGCTGCGCAGCTTTCTGGCTGTCGCACAGCAAGGCAGCGTGACCAGGGCGGCCGCCCAGCTTGGCCGCACGCAGTCGGCCATCTCCGTTCAGATCAAGCGGCTGGAGAGCCTGCTTGCCATCGCCCTCTTCGAACGCCAGGCGCGGGGCGTTCGCCTGACCGATGCCGGGCAGCGGTTGCTGCCGCGTGCAAGGCAGCTGTTGGAGGACCTCTATGCTCTGCGCCTGTCCTTCTCCGACCGGCTGACGGGTCGTCTGGCCATCGGCATTCCCGACGACTACGGACCCAACGTCCTGCCGCAAATTCTGCACCGCTTTTGCCAGGCCAACCCTGGTGTCGAGCTGAGCATGCGGTGTGGTTTCTCGGCAGGGTTCCCCAAGGCCGTGGCGGAAGGGGAGCTTGATCTGGCAGTCTATGCGGCCGAAGAAGGCGAGATCCTGCGTGCGCACGAGCCCCTGGCAAGGATCGCAACGCATTGGGTCTCCAGGGTCGGCTGGAAACCGGCGCCGGAGGGCGAGGCGGTGCCGCTCGCGCTGTTCGACCGGGATTGCTGGTGGCGCGAGCGTGCCATCCAGAGCCTCTCGCTCAAGGGCCGGTCCTTCAAGATCGTGCTGACCAGCGAGAGCGTGTGGGGTGTCAAGGCGGCTGTCTCTGCCGGTCTGGCTGTGGCCATGCTGGCTCACGATACACTCGAGGCCGATATGCAGATCCTGGGAGAGGCCGACGGCTTTCCCCCGCTACCGGCTTCCACCTTGACGCTCATCAGGAACCCGCAATCTGCCTCGCCGGCGCTGGACCGTATGGTCGAGGCGATCCGCTTTGGGTTCGCCCGGGCTTAGAGGACCCCTGCTGCCTGGTGCTACTGACACCAAGCTGCGTTGGGTGAAACGCATCGTGGCTTGGCAAGCGCGCCCGCGCGCCCGCAGCGCAGCGAGGATAAGCCCGCGTGGCGCTTGAACGCTCAAAGAGATGCAGTGAGCCCACCCATGCCTGTCGTCGTATCAGGCGTCCTTCGAATCAGCGCCTGGCCCAGGGTTTGACCCGGGACGCCGACCGGTACTTCTCTTGGCATCGGCGGGGCCTTCCGGGAAGAGGCTTGGCGTTGCGTTGGTCTCCAGCAGGAAACGACGCGCCATAAGGCCTTTCAGGGGGTCGCCGGCATGCTGCCGCGGCCCCGATGCTCTGCTGCGTGTGGTGACCTGGGCCTGGACCATTTCGTTTTCCGGAAAGCCGGCGACGCTGACCCAGGCCTTGAAGGCCAGGGAGCCATCTTCGCGCTCATCGCACGGCACCGCTGCGGCGAAGACCGCGTCGCGCTCCAAGGTGGTCGAGAGGTTGACCAGGAAGCCGACCTCGATATCGAAGATTGCCTCGACGAAGCTGGTGCCCTTGGTGTCGGAAAGCCAGAGGCACAGGAAGCGGCGTTCGTACCTGGTCAGCTCTATCGAAAAGGTCAAAGGCTTGCCTGCTTCGGCCTTGCCTCGGATCGCTGTCCGATGGATGCGGAGTGCTTCGGTTTCGCCCAGACGCGCAAAACCATCGTCGCTCACGCCCTGAAACTCGAACCCCGCCAGCTGCCAGTCTGCATTGGGAAGCTCGGCCGCGGCCAAGACGGACTCTGCGGATGGCGCCTTGGCGCTGTCCAGGATCTCGGCGCCGATCTCCTGCGGGTCGCGGCTGACACGATAGTCGAGGTCCTGTCCACTCTCGAGAAAGGCTGCCTTGACCGCGGTCAGCGCAAGGTCTTTCGGCAGGGCGATGATGCTACCCCTGGCCCACGGCAAGTCCGAAACGAAGGGATAGGCCGCCAGGCGGCGGAAGTGCGGTCTGCTTTCATTGCCGGATAGCGGATGATCCTCGGCGATACAGACCAGATAGCCGGCTTGCGCCAAGAGCTTTGCCGCTTCCGCGTGGTCGGACCCGCGTGAATCGTCAAAGGCGATAAGGGCGGCGGTGGTCCGACGCTGACAGATGAGCGCCGCGGCGGTGTTAGCAAGATCGGCTCTGTTGCAGACCAACAGGGACAGCGCCTTGACCTTTGCCATGTCGCAGTAAGCGCCAACCTGATCTTGCAAGGCCTGGGCGTCCAGGTTGCCCGAAAGGGCCTCGATGTGCATGCGCGAGGCCAATTCCGGGTGATGGCTGCGCAGGCGTTCGTCCGCCAGGCCCTGTGCGCGCTTGGTCGTGGTCACGGTAAGTCCCTTGCCGTCGCTGGTGATCAGCTGCAGGACGATGTCGCGCCGCGCATCCAGCATATCGAAACCGGCAGGCAGTTGGTTCTTTTGGCTGAGACACAGCTTAAGCGCGGCCAGGGGGTTTGCCGAACCGGCTTGCGCGCGTGGCACAGGCCCCAGCAGGCTGACGGCAGGTTCCTCACTCTCGGGGGCTTCGCGCGGCACGGCATAGGTTTCGGCCTCGGCGCTGGACTGGACGATCCCCGTGGCCAGGCGCTGCCAGGAATTGGAACGGAAGTAGAGCTTGCCGGATTCGCGAAAATCCCAGGCAGCCTCCTTTTGGGTGTCCAGCAGTTTCAGGACAGCCTCTGCAACCTCTTCTGCCGTTCCCCGATCGACAACGAGGCCCGATCCGAAACGCTGGGCAATCTCCGCCAGGAAGGTGCCTCGCACGACGACCGATGGCGTCCCGGCGTAGAGGGCATCGATGACCAGCCCGGAGGTGCGATCGGCGAAGTTCGGCGGCATGTAGGGCAAGACCACGGCATGGCAGCTGCGCAGGATCGCGATGAACTGGCTTTCTTCGATGTGACCGTCCAGCAAGGTGACGTAGGGGTAGATCGGATCACGCTCCAGCTTCGCCCTGCGTTCGATGGGAGAGGTGCGGAAGATCAGCTCCAAGTCTTGATCGCCGGCCGCGTCGACCAGCAACTTGGCGGCGTCATAAAGCAGGCCCGTGCCCTTCTCGGGACGATTGGTCGAGGGGAAGAAGATCCGCTTCTTCTTGCGTTCGGGCAGCGGCTCGGAGAGCATCGACCAGGCCTGCTCGTCATCCAGCAGCGGCGAGGGATGGGCGGCAACCGGCAGGGTGATTCCAGAGCGTGCCTGGATCTGGCGGCGCTGATGGGCGGTCATGCAGGTGATGGTCAGACGCGGGTCCTGGTCGGCTGCCTTCAAGAGCCACAGCCAGCGATCGAGGAACCAAGGCATCCAGGCATCGGCCGAGCGGAACCAGAAGAGGTTGACCTGCAGGCTGACCCGCGGTCGCTCCAAGGCAATCTCGTAGAGTATGCCGGCATGCTCCAGGCTGCCGCAGTACATATAGACATGCAGCTGGCCCTTGCAGCGTTGCAGACCGCGATCGACGGCGGCGGTGAACTCTTCGCGCACAGCCCTGCCGACACGACTGTGATAGTCGGGGCTCTCGTCCGGCTTGTTTGAAAGGGTCCAGCTGTAGGTATAAAGCGAGCAGTCGACAAGAAAGGCATCGGCATCGCCACCTTCGCCGTCGCTCTCGCTCTCGTCGGCCGCCTCGGCCCACTCTACGCTGGTGGCGATCTGATAGCGCAGCCCGCCAGCCTCGGTTTTCGGTCCCAACCGTCGCTCATAGTTCCAGAAATGCCCGATGCGGTCGCGCATGTCGGGATTGATCGACAGCAGCGTCGTGTCTTCTCCCGGCACAAAGCCGCTGGACTGGTCGAGCGGTGCTGCTGCACCGCGGCGGCGCAAGGCTGGAATGGCAGAGGCGGTATAGCCTTCGACCCGTTTGCCCGTACGCTCCAGCTCTCGGGCGATGCGGTCGACCTGCCTGGCGACCTCGCGGCTGGAGTCGCTGGCCTGATCCTCGCCCTCCGCGCTTGCCTCCGCAACGCCAGCCGCAGGCGTTCCGTCTAGCCCGCAGATGCGGATCGTATTGAACAGGCTGCCGGCAAGCGGCAGCATAAAGCGGGTCATCACATCGCTCAGGCCGGCGACCGAAAAGTCCACTTCCAGATTGAGCGAAAGACGCTCGGCGTTATGCACCGGAAGGCCGATGACCCGGTCATGCAGGTCAGCGGGGAGGGCGGAGAGGTAGAGCGGGTAGTCCTTCATCGAGACCAGCAGCCACAGGCCATTGCTCTCCATCTGCCCACGCAAGGCTGCCCGAAATGCCCCTGCTTCTCGCGTCGGGATGGCGTAGTGCCCGGAATCGGCAACAGCGACCGCGATCGGCTTGACCGCCTCCATCAGGGTTTGGTCCACAATCAACTCGTTGCTGACGATGACATGGCCATCGTCCATCGGCAGCCGCAAGCACTCCAGCCTGGAGGCGCCGCCACCGATGAGATAGCCGATCTTCTTGTCCAATGATCTCTTGAAGGCACGATAGGCGCTGCGCGATTGCTCGACCGACGAGGCGCGCTTGGGAGCCAAAGCTTTGGCAAGGATGGACAGACGGTTGGAGGCGTGCCCGCCATCGGTCTCGTCGATCATGATGACTTTTGGGCCCGACTCGTCTTGCGGCAACCCTGCCAGAAAGGCTGCCGTTCCAGCTTTGCGCCACACCACGACGGCAGCGGCGCGCATTACCCGCTGCCGCAAAGCCGCTGGATTGGCCGGAGGCACCCCCAGTTCGACCTTTTTCAGCAGGTCGCTGCTGGCTTCGGACTGCAGGATCGCCGGATCCAGATCTTGGGAAACTTGGTCGGGCAAGGTGTCAAAGGCACCAAAGATCGTGATTTCATCAATCGAATCGCTGATAGACGACAGGAACCAACTCAGCTTTGTAAGCACATCGGCGCAGGCCTGCGGTTGCTCGAAAGCAGGAATGACAACAATCTTCGACATAAGTGAGTAGGCTCCCGGCGAAGGGGTGAGGGCTGCTGAGAGAGGGCGCGTTGATCGTAAGCTGCCGAGGCCGCACTTTGGCCGCAGGTGCTGGCGAACGCAAGGTCGGCATCGTGACATTTGCCAGGCGACCCCTTTTGCTGCGACAACGCGATCCGGTGGCGTTGAGAGGTCGAATTGGCCCAAACAGGCAGACCGGCCAAGAGGGTTGGTGGATTGGTGCTTCGATCTCTGCTAGCGCAACGATGATTGCCGCGTGCCGGGCAATTGGGCTAGGCAAGGCGGCATTGACTTGGATCGGATGTCCAATAACCGGTCCCGGGACAGACCGGAGGGGTACGTGGGGTGAGGAATGCGTAAGTGACGGATCGCAAGACGGCATTGATTACCGGGGTAACCGGTCAGGATGGCGCCTATTTGGCGGAGCTTCTTTTGGCCAAGGGCTATGAGGTGCATGGCGTCAAGCGCCGCTCTTCCTCCTTCAACACGCAACGCATCGATCACCTCTATAGGGACAGCCACGAGGCGGATACCGGCTTTCATCTGCACTATGGCGACATGACCGATAGCGTCGGCCTGGTGCGGATGATGGGGCAGATCAAGCCGATGGAGGTCTACAATCTGGCGGCACAAAGCCATGTGATGGTCAGTTTCGAGTCGCCGGAATACACGGCCAACGCCGATGGCTTGGGCGCTTTGCGGCTGTTGGAGGCGATTCGGATCTTAGGCCTGGAGAAGGAGTGCCGCTTCTACCAGGCCTCGACTTCGGAACTCTATGGTCTGGTTCAAGAGGTGCCGCAGCGAGAGAACACGCCCTTCTATCCTCGCTCGCCCTATGCCGCTGCCAAACTCTATGCCTATTGGATTACGATCAATTATCGTGAAGCCTATGGTATGCATGCTTCGAACGGGATTCTCTTCAATCACGAGAGTCCGATACGTGGCGAGACCTTCGTTACCCGCAAGATCACCCGCGCCGTTGCCGCCATCGAGCTGGGGCTCCAATCGACACTCTATCTCGGCAACATCGACACCAAGCGTGACTGGGGCCATGCGCGCGACTACGTCGAAGGCATGTGGCGTATCGTCCAGCAGGACGAGCCGGATGACTATGTACTGGCCACCGGCGAAACCCACTCGGTGCGAGAGTTCGTGGAACGCGCCTTCGCCGCAGTGGGCAGAACGCTCGTCTGGGAGGGTAGCGGTGTCGAGGAGATCGGCTGCGATGCCGCCACCGGCGTCCGCCTGGTCGCGATCGATCCGGCCTACTTCCGGCCGACCGAGGTCGATCTCTTGATCGGCGATCCTGCCAAAGCCAAGCAAAAGCTGGGCTGGAGCCACACGACCAGCTTCCCCGATCTGGTGGCCGAGATGGTCGAGGCCGATCTGAAGCTGCTAAAGACGGAAAGCCTGGCGCGAACCGCCTATGGTGTGCGCGAATAGGGGGTTGTAACCCTTATCCTCGGCTGCTGCGTATAATGCCCAGGGCCTTAGTGGAGCCAGGGCCTTAGTGGAGATAGTTGGTTTGAGCGACGACTTGGTCTTTCCCCTTGCCGGCAAGCGCATCTTCGTTGCCGGGCACCGCGGTATGGTCGGTTCGGCACTGGTGCGCCGGCTGCAGCGAGAGGGTTGCAGCCTGCTGACCGCCGGCAGGGCTGAGGTGGATCTGCTGTCGCAGCAGGCGACCTGGGACTTCCTCGATGCCGAGAAGCCGGACTGCGTGATCGTGGCGGCTGCCAAGGTGGGCGGCATTCATGCCAACCGCAGCTTCCCCGCCGAATTCCTCTACGACAACCTGATGATCGAGGCGAACCTCATTCACGGGGCGCATCGGGCCGGTATCGGGCGCCTGCTGTTTCTTGGGTCCTCTTGCATCTATCCGCGTATGGCCCCGCAGCCCATGCCCGAGGACTGTCTGCTGACCGGTCCGCTGGAGGCGACCAACGAGTGGTATGCGATCGCCAAGATCGCCGGTATCAAGCTCTGCCAGGCTTACCGTGCGCAGTACGCACGCGACTACATCTCTGCGATGCCCACCAATCTTTATGGACCCGGCGACAACTTCGACCTGGAAAACAGCCATGTCCTGCCTGCCCTGTTGCGCAAGGCCCACGAGGCAAAGCTTGCGGGCGAGCGCAGTCTGGCGGTCTGGGGGAGTGGCCGGCCGCGGCGCGAGTTCATGCATGTCGACGATCTGGCCGACGCCCTGGTCTTTCTGCTGGAGCGCTACTCCGGCAGCGAGCATGTCAATGTCGGCGTCGGCAGCGATGTCTCCATTCGAGAATTGGCCCAGACGGTAACCGCGGCGGTGGGGCTGGAGGCGGACCTGGTCTTCGATCCCTCGATGCCGGACGGGACGCCGCGCAAGCTGATGGATGTCAGTCGCCTGACTGCGATGGGCTGGCAGGCGAAGATCGGCCTTACCGACGGTATCGAACAGACCTATAGATGGTTCCTGGAACAGCTGGGCGATGGCGTGGCTCTGCGTGCCTGATGCCCCGGGGTCTATAACGCAGTGCTGAAACACGAGTAAGGGCGAGCATGATCATACCCGTCATCCTCTGTGGTGGTTCCGGCACGCGTCTTTGGCCTCTCTCACGCAAGACCTATCCCAAGCAGCTGGTCGATGCCTTGGGTACGCGATCGCTCTTTCAAGAGACCGTCGGGCGGGTGCTGGCAGAAGGGTTCGATCGGCCGATCGTCATCTCCGGACAGGACTACCGCTTCCTGATTGCCGAGCAGTTGCGAGAGCTGGGCAGTAGGGCCGACATCGTGCTGGAGCCGGAGGGGCGCGATACCTTCCCAGCGATCGTCGCCGCAGCCCTTCTGGCCGAGCAGCGCGATCCCGAGGCCACCGTCCTGGTGATGCCCTCCGACCATGTTATCGCCGATGGGACGGCCTTTCGCGCTGCCGTCGCCTCGGCGGCCGACGCTGCGGCAGCGGGTGACATCGTGACCTTCGGGATCTCTCCGACCCGCTCGGCCAGCGAGTACGGCTACATCCGCCCGGGTGCCGAGGTCGGGGTCGGCCATCGCATCGAAACCTTCCTGGAGAAGCCGGACAGCGAGACGGCGCGACAGCTGATCGAGGAAGGCTGTCTGTGGAATGCCGGCCTCTTCTGCTTTCGGGCCGCCAGTCTGCGCGCAGAAGCAGAACGGCTGGAGCCTGAGAGCGTCGCGCAGATCGTCGCGGCCATCGCGGCAACGACCGAGGATCTGGATTACCTGCGGCTGGGCCCCGCGTTCCTCCAGGCGCGTAAGATCTCCTTCGACTACGCGATCATGGAGAGGACCGAGGCCCGTGTCGTGATCCCGGTCGATTTCGCCTGGTCCGACGTCGGTGACTGGCGTGAGCTCTGGGCCATGTCCGAGAAGGATAGCGCGGGCAATGTCGCAAACGGCGATGTCGTTCTGGAAGATGTGCGCGACAGCTACCTACGGTCCGAATCGCGGTTGGTTTGCGCTCTGGGGGTCGAGGGCCTGGCCATCATCGATACCCACGATGCCTTGCTGGTGGCATCGCTCGATCGGGCGCAAGAGGTCAAGACCCTGGCGCAGCGCCTGCAGCAGCAAGAGCGCCCCGAGGCCAGTATTCACAGCCGCGTCTACCGCCCCTGGGGCTGGTACCAGGATGTCGATAGCGGCAAGGGATTTCGGGTGAAGCGCATCGCGGTGACGCCCGGCCGGCAGCTCTCCCTGCAGAAGCACTTTCACCGGGCCGAGCACTGGGTCGTGGTGAAGGGGACGGCGGAAGTGAGGATCGGCGACGAGATCCGCACCCTGCGCGAGAACGAGTCGCTCTATATCCCCATGGGCAGCGTCCACCGACTCGGCAATCCCGGCCGGATCACCGTCGAGCTGATCGAGGTGCAGACCGGCGGCTACCTCGAAGAAGACGACATCGTCCGCCTCGAGGACGATTTCGGCCGGGTCTGATGGGGTTTTGTGCCCCTCAATAGCCCCGTTCGAAATCCACGACATTCAAGAGACTCTCGCCGGCTTCGTGGCGGGCGATGTTGGCCATGACTGCGGCGACCGCGGTGTCCGCCATGGTCTTGGCGGCGATGTGCGGCGTCACCACGACCCTCGGGTGGCTCCAGAAGGGCGAATCCTGCGGCAAGGGTTCTTGGCGAAAGACGTCCAAGGTCGCGCCGGAGAGCTGGCCGCTGTCGAGTGCGGCCAGCAAATCCTCCTCGATAGCGAGACCGCCGCGCGCGACGTTGATGAGGGCGGCACCCTCTGGCAATCGCGCCAGCGTCTCGGCATTCAAGAGGCCCTCGGTCTCTGCCGTCAGCGGCAGCAGGCAGACCAGGACCTCGCTGCTTTCCAGGACCGCGGTCAGCCCCTCCTCGCCGTGGTGCATCGTAATGCCCTCGACCTGCTTCGGGCTTCGGCTCCAACCGCTGATCTGGAAGCCGAAGGGCAGCAGCTTGGCGGCAGCATCGCTGGCGAGTGCGCCCATACCCAGGAAGCCGACCTTGCGATCCTTGGCCAAAATCGGCTCGATCTCCTGCCAAAGTTTCTCGCGCTGCTGCACCGCGAAGGCGGCCATATCGCGGTGGTGCCAGAGGACGGAAAGCGCGACGAACTCGCTCATCCCCTGGGTCAGGCCGTCCTCGACCATGCGCACCACCGGCAGCTGCTTGGGGCGCTCGGGGTCTTTGACGATGTGGTCGATGCCGGCGCCGATCGAGAAGATGACCTCCAGGTTGGGCAGGCTGGCCAAGAGGCCCGTCGGCGGTTCCCACACCAGGGCATAGCGCACACTTTCCGGGTCATCGACCTTGGGATAGACCTGTACCTGGCGATCCGGGGCGTGCCTGGCCCAGGCCGCTTGCCAGGGACCTTCGTTCGACCAGTCTGACTTGTGCAGAATGCTCATGGGCTTCTTCCTGTCCGCGTACTCTTGTCAAAGTTGTTCAAGCGACGTCTTTACCGTCCGCGCCCGATTCGAGAGAGGCAGCCGCGTCGCTGTACGCGATCGCACCCTCGGGCAGCAGAAAGAGGATGCGCACCCGCCCACCCGTCGCCGCCGGCCAGTGATCCGAGCCGGGCGGGTAGACCGCCCAACCGCGCGGCCTTCCGTCGAAACGCCCTGCCTCGCTATCGGGCATGACGGCGCAGATTTCGCCATGGGGATGTCGGTGATGCGGGCCGGTGAAGTCGACAAGCTGAACGACATCGACGCTGAGCCGGCCGGTCTCCTCGGCGGGTTCTATGACACGGCCGCCCAGGCGAGGCCCTTCACCCTTGAGGCCCATCCAGCCCTCGGCGATCCCCTCCTCGCAAAGCCGTTCCAGCTCCGAAAAGCAGGATCCATCGGCCGGGCAGATCTCGTTCAGGCGCTTCCCTAGAGCGTCTCCCCACGCCGACCCGCGTGCTTCGGCGATGACCGGTGCCAGGACCGCCAGGAGTTGACGCCGCTTCTCATCCATTCGCTTCTTCCCCCGCTCCGGCGTTTGCCGGTCTCTTGGTTTGGGACGTGTGCTTGGATGCACATCCGCGATCGTGCGAGTCAAGGCGCCCCAAACTGCTCCCCCGCTATCGCCTCGACGATACGGCAGTTCGAGATCGTAGCATCGCCCTGGCACAGCGCGTTGATCCGGCGCAGCTCTCGCGCCAGGGCTTGCAGCTTGAGGATCTTCTTCTCGACCTCATCAAGATGGCGGGCGGTCAGGATATCGATTTCGGCGCAGGACCGCTCGGTCTCGGAGGCGAGCGAAAGCAGGTCGCGTATCTGATCCAGCGAGAAGCCGAGATCGCGGCAGCGCCGGATGAACTGCAAGCGCTCCAAGGCCGCCCGGTCATAGCTGCGATAGCCATTGACGTTGCGCCGTGGCTCCGGAAGCAGGCCGATTGTCTCGTAGTAGCGGATGGTCACGACCTTGACGCCCGACAAGCGCGCCAAATCGCCGATTTTCAACGCAGGCTCTGTCATCCCTTGACCCTATAGTGACTATAGACATTACATCTATCACGAAACTGGACGAAGGGGAAAGAGATTGGTCTGTCGTTCGCAGGGCGGTTGTGCATCCGACGGTGTTAACGAGCCACGCTATCGCAAGATTCTGTGGATCGTCTTGGCGATCAATGCCGCAATGTTTCTGGTCGAGATTCTGGCTGGGCTGGCGGCCGGATCGGCAGCACTGCAAGCCGATGCCTTGGACTTCTTTGCCGATGCGGCGAACTACGCCATCAGCCTCTTCGTTCTGGGCATGTCCTTGCGCTGGCGGGCGACGGCGGCCTTGATCAAAGGGGCCTCCATGGCGCTCTTCGGGCTCTGGATCATTGCCACTGTCGTCTGGAACGGCGTGCAGGGCACGCTGCCGTCCTGGAGTACCATGGGGGTGGTTGGTGTCGGCGCATTGCTGGCCAACATCGTTTGCTTGGCGCTGCTCTATGCCTGGCGTGACGGCGATGCGAACATGCGATCGGTCTGGATCTGTTCGCGCAACGACGTTCTGGCCAACTGCGCCGTGCTGGCCGCAGCACTGGGAGTCTTCGGTGCGGGCAGCGGTTGGCCCGACCTCCTGGTTGCAGGGATCATGGCCGCCCTGGCGATCCAGGGTGCGGTGAGCATCGTCGGTCATGCCAGGGGCGAGTTGAAATCCCTCGACAGCGCTCAGAGTCGCCTCGCTTCGAGCTGACGTGCTTTGCGGTCAAGACCGTGCCATACACCAACCCGCGTTGAGTGGAACTCATCGGGGGTTGGCGAGCGCGACCGCGCGCCCGCAGCGCAGCGAGGATAAGCCCGCGTGGCGTCTGAACGCTCGAACAGATGCAATGAGTTTCCATCTCTGCCGTGTGGTATTAGCCTCTACTTGCGGCACGCACTCAGCGTTTCAGGCGAATTCCGCGTCCCGCATCCTCAGGCTGGGACAGCTCGGCTTGCCGTGCATCGAGCCGTTCCAGGCAGGTCACCATGGTCGGACCGAAGGGTGCGGAGCGGGGCGGGTCGCCGGCGACATGCAGCAGTAGGAACTCGGCCGCCGCCACCGGCGCGTCCTCGCCTTCGATCCAGGTCCGCGCGTAGAGGCGCAGGCGTTTGGCATCGCGCTCGATGGCCTGCGTGGTGACCTGCAGGGGCTGGCCTTCCTTGACCTCGCGGAAATAGCGGATGTGGGTCTCGAGCGTGTAGAGCGTGCCCTGGCCGCTGTCGCGATAGGCCTGGTCGCAGCCGATCAGCTCCATGATGCGGTCGGTGCCCCAGCTCATGACCAGCAGGTAGTAGGTCTCGTTCATGTGGCCGTTGTAGTCGAGCCATTCGCTCCGGCAGGGGCCTTGCCAGGTGATCAGGCCGCCGGCGGAGTGCCAGGGTGTCGCCTCCAGCGCGCCGAGCGCCATCTAGGCCGTCTCCCGCAGCTCTTCGGCCTGCTGCAGATCGACCGAGACCAGCTGCGAGATGCCGCGTTCGCCCATGGTGACGCCATAGAGGCGGTTCACGCGCGCCATGGTGAGGCGGTGGTGGGTGATCAGCAGGAAGCGGGTCTGCGTCTCCTGCGCCATCTCATGCACCAGCGAGCAGAAGCGGTCGACATTGGCATCGTCCAGCGGTGCATCGACCTCGTCCAGGACGCAGATCGGGGCCGGGTTGGTGCGGAAGACGGCGAAGAGCAGCGCCAGCGCCGTTAGCGCCTGCTCGCCGCCCGAGAGCAGCGAGAGCACCTGCAGCTTCTTGCCGGGCGGGCTCGCCATGATCTCCAGGCCGGCCTCCAGCGGATCGTCGGAGCCGGTGAGCGCGAGATGGGCCCGCCCGCCGCCGAAGAGCCTCTGGAAGAGCTCCGAGAAGTACTTGTCGACCTTGGTAAAGGCCTCCATCAGGCGGGCGCGGCCTTCCTTGTTCAGGTTGGAAATCCCTTGGCGCAAGCGCGCGATGGCTTGGGTCAGGTCGTCGCGCTCGCGCAGCAGGTCGGCGATCTGCGTCTCCAGCTCGCCGGCCTCGATCTCCGCGCGCAGGTTGACCGGGCCCATGTTATCGCGCTCGCGCAGCAGGCGCTGCAGCTTGGTCTCGACCTCTTCGGGCGGCGGGAAACTCTCTTGCGGATCGATCTCTGCGGTCACCAGGATGGCGTAGGGCGGGCAGTCCAGGGTCTCGCGCACCCGGCGCACCAGGTTGGCCTGTGCCTCTTGCGCGGCCTCGCAGGCCGCTTCCGCGCGGACCTTGTCCTCGCGCTCCCGGCCGAGGGCCGTTTCGGCTTCCTTCAGAGCCCGCCTGGCTTCGCTCAGAGCGGTCTCCGCCTCGGCCAAACGGTCGCCGGCGGCACGTCGCTCCAGCTCCGCTTCCTTGATCAGGTCGGCCAGACGCGCCTTGCGCTCGGAAATCTCGCCGGGCTGCTGCTGCAGCTGATCGCGCTCCTGCTGGGTCGCGGCTGCGCGTTCCGCCAGTTCGGCTTCATGGCGTTGCGCTGCTTCGCGCCGGTCGGACCAGGAGCGGCGCTCTTCGGCGATGGCCTTCAGGCGGGCCTGCGCGACCTCGCCCTCGCGGCGCAGGCGTTCCAGGGCGCTGCGCTGCTCGGTCGCCAGATTGCGCTTGGCGGCGAGCGTGCTGCGTGCCTCGACCACCGCCTGGCGGGCTTGGGCCAGATCGGGCAGGGCGGCGACGCTGGCTTCGACCTCGGCCAGGGTCGCGGCCAGCTCGGCGGTTTCTGCCTTGCGGCGCGACTGCGCCTCGCCCAAGGCGGTCAGGCGGGTCTCGCTGGCGGCCAGAGTCCGGGCCAGCTTGGCCTGGCGGCTGCGCGCGGCCTCCAGGTTCCGCTGTGCTTCGCCCTGGCTCCGGCGGCTCGCCTGTTCTTCCTGAGCGGCAGCCTTCGCGGCCTCCTCCAGCCCGGCAAGCCGCTGCCGGGCAGCCTCGACCTTCGGACGGCGCTCGGCGACCAGGGCCTCCAGCTCCTCCAGGCGGTTGCGCTGAGCCAGACGCTGGGCGGCGGCACTGGGGGCATCGGCGCGGGCGACATAGCCGTCCCAGCGCCAGAGGTCGCCGGCCTTGCTGACCAGACGCTGACCCGGCAGCAAGGCTGCCTGCAGGGCGTCGCCCTCGGCTGCATCCTTGACCAGGGCAATGCGCGAGAGGCGGCGGGCCAAGGCAGCCGGGCCCTTGACCTTGCTGGCCAGCGGCGTGGCCTCGGCCGGGAAGGCATCGTCTGCCAGCGGCGCCAGTTCCGTCCAATGTACCGGCGCTTCGGCAGCATCGGGCGCCGACAGCTCGTCGCCCAGTGCTGCGCCCAGCGCAGTCTCGAAGCCCTTGACCACGGTCACCCGGTCCAAGAGCGGCGGCCAGGCCTGCCCTTCCTCCGGGGCGATCACGGCGGCCAGCCCGGCTGCTTCGCCTGCCAGCCGCTCCAGCTCGCGCTCGATCTCGGCCAGTCCGCGGCGATCCTGATCCAAGGTTGCGCGCGCGGTCTGTTGCTTCTGCGCTGCGGCCTCGACCGTGCCGCTTGCCGCTTCCAGGGCGGCCTCGCAGCTGCTGACGTTCTGCTCAAGCGCACTCAGTGAGCCTTGTGCATCCTGTTCGCGGCGCAGGCGGGCGATTTCCTTCTCCGCCTCGTCGGATTCCCGCGTCAAACGCTCGCGCCGACGCTGCAGGTCGCGCTGGCGCTCCTCGGCGCTGCGCCGGCCGGCCTCGTCTTCCGCCAGGCTCTGGGTCAGGCGCTGCAGGGTTTCCTCGCCCTCGCCGACCAGCGCCGCGGTCTCGGCCAGGAGGGCCTCCAGGCGGCCCTGCTCCTCGGCGCGATCAGGCAGGGCTTCTTCGATATGGACCTGCTCGCTGTTGAGGGTGGTCAGTGCGTTGCCGGCATCCAGCACCTGGGCCTGATTGCGGCCACGGTCGCGTTCGATCTGCTGCAAGCGCTCTTCTGCGGCCTTCAGAGCCTCGGCCAGACGCTCCAGCTCGCGGGTCAGCTGGTCGCGATCCAGGGTCAGCTTCTGCAGCTTGGCGGCCGCGACCGCCTCCGCATCGCGCAGCGGCGGCAAAGCTTCGGCGCGCTCGGCCTCCGTCCGGGTGGCGACGGCAACCTCTTCGCTGCGCGCGCCGACCTGAACCTCAAGCGCGCGCAGGCGCCGCTCCGCCTCGGCCTGCTGAGCTGCCGTGGCTTCCGCTTCCTGATGCAGCGCGATGGCTTGGAAGCGGCGAACCTGGGTCTGCAGGTTGCGGTAGCGACTGGCCTGGCGCACCTGCTTCTTCAGGCTGGAGAGCTGCGTCTCCAGGGCGGTCACGACGTCTTCCAGGCGCTCCAGGTTGGTTTCGGCTGCGCGCAGGCGCAGCTCCGATTCGTGGCGGCGGCTGTAGAGCCCGGTGATGCCGGCCGCTTCCTCCAGGACCGCGCGGCGTTCGGCCGGCTTGGCGTTCACCAGCTGACCGATCTTGCCCTGGCTGACCAGCGCGCCGGACTGCGCCCCACTGGCCGCATCGGCGAAAAGCACCTGCACGTCGCGGGCTCTGGCCTCGCGGCCGTTGACCCGATAGTTGGAGCCGCGCTCGCGCTCGATGCGGCGCACGACCTCCAACTCGTCGTCGTCGTTGAAGGCAGCCGCTGCCCGTCGCGTCGTGTTGTCCAGCAGCAGGGAGACCTCGGCCAGATTGCGGGCCGGGCGGCTTTGCGTGCCGGCGAAGATGACATCGTCCATCTCGCCGCCACGCATGCGCTTGGCCGAGCTCTCGCCCATCACCCAGCGCAGAGCCTCGACCAGATTGGATTTGCCGCAGCCGTTCGGCCCCACGATGCCGGTCGTGCCAGGCTCGATTACGAGCTCGGTCGACTCGACGAAGGACTTGAAGCCGGCCAGACGCAGACGCTTGAACTGCAGCAAATCCCCTCCCTTCCGCCGTTTCCGGGCCTAGCTGCTTTGACTCTCGGCGATCAGGCCGGAGAGCTCTTCATAGTCCCTGGGCTGAACCTTCTCGCCGTTCAGGATCAGGGTCGGCGTGGAGTCCACGCCATAGGTCGCTTCGGCATACTCGATGCCCGAGACCAGGCGATTGAAGGTGTCCTCGTCGCCGATGCAGGCCTCGAAACGCTCCTTGTCGAAGCCGGCTAGCTGGCTCAACTCGAAGAGCGCGACGCCGGGATCCTCGGCTTGCAGCCAGGTACTCTGTTCTTTGTAGAGGATGGCGAGGAAGGCGTAGTAGGCGTCGCCTTCCAGGCAGAGGGCCACCATAGCGGCCCAGAGGGCCGGCGCGTTCAGCGGGAAATCGCGATAGACGTAGAGCAGCTTGCCCTCGTCGATCCAATCCTTCTTGATCGACGGCAGCATGGTCCCGTGGAAGCGGGCGCAGTGCGGACAGCTGAGCGAGGCATACTCGATCAGCACCGCCGATGCGCTCTCGTCACCCATCAGACGGTCGCCCGGCAGCAGGCCGCGGGCGTCCGCGGTCAGGCTCTCCGTCTCTTGTGCCCTCGCACTGATCGGCAAGCCGGCCACGAGCGGAACGGCTGCAAGCCCGGCCAGAGCCCGGCGCCTATTAATCACGATATGCTTAGCGTTCATTGGTTCACCCACCACATGTTGTAGATCATACGAGAGATGGCATGCCTCGCAAGCCCCTTCTTATCCACAGCGCGCAGCGGGGGTTTGGCCAAGCAGTCCTAGAGCAGGATGTTGTCAAATCGAACCGACGTGCCACCATCCTGCTATACAGGTTTGAAAGATAGAGCAGACTCACGCGAACAGGTAAGGTCACCTGATCGCGATCCGCTCTAACATCCAACGCCGATGTAGGGCGCCACGATGACCAGGATGTGGCAAGGAGGCGTTTGATTCTAAAGCTTTAGTTCGCGTCTTCGTGATCGCCGCGTGATCGCACCGTGCCGGCCAGACGGGCAAGCGCGCGATCCAGCGCATCATGGCCGCTGCTCGGCAGGTCGGGTGGCGACAATTTATCCTGCGGTTCTTGATGACTGTGCAGCCGCTCGGGCGACTTCCGCTGCGGCCTATGCCGGTCCAAGCGCGCAACCTGTCGGATTCGCAGGCGCTCTATGGCTTGCAGGCCGAGAAAGGCGTTCACTCTTTCGATCACCTGCGGGGCGCGATGCTGCAGCTCCAGTGCCGCCCAGGACAGGCAGGCGACCTCCAGAGCACCGATCTGCTTATCGGCGCGACGCTCGCGGCGCAGCTTCAGCGGCTGACAGAGTTTTGCCAGCTCCGGCCCGACCGCCTCGTCCCAATCCAGCAGCAGACTGGCTTCCAGCGCCGGCCGCTTGCGCAGGAGCGGTTTGACCAGCGGGCGCAGAGTCTTGCCCAGTGGCTGCAGGCCCCAGCCATCCTTGCCGCGCTTCTCGTCTGCCGGGTCCTTGCTTGGCTCTGCTGTCTTCTTTCTTCCGCTCTGGTCTTTTCCGCTCTGGTCTTTTCCACTCTGGTCTTTTCCACTCTGGGCGATGGTACGGCACCCCGCTATGTCTTCAGGGGCAAGTCTAATCCCAGAAGGCCGAAAAGTCTCGAGAGCATGATGGATTCACCCTCTCTTCGCGTGCAGTTGCTCGCCTGGTACGATCAGAATCGGCGCGAACTGCCTTGGCGCAGTCCGCCGGGCAAGCCCGCCGACCCCTATCGAGTCTGGCTCAGCGAGATCATGCTGCAGCAGACCACAACGGCGGCGGCCGGACCCTACTTCGATCGTTTCCTGCAACGCTTTCCGGACGTCCACAGTCTGGCCGCAGCAGAGCAGGACGATGTGCTGCGCCTTTGGGCCGGTCTTGGCTACTATGCCCGCGCCAGAAACCTGCATGCCTGTGCACAGCGGCTGGTCGAGGATTTCGACGGTCGCTTCCCCTCGGAAGAGGCGGCTTTGCTCACCCTGCCCGGCATCGGCACCTACACCGCGGCGGCAGTCGCCGCGATCGCCTTCGACCGCCCGGCGGCACCGGTGGACGGCAATTGGGAGCGGGTGGTCGCCCGCCTCTTCGACCTGCACGATCCGCTGCCCAAGTCCAAGCCGGCACTGCGGGCCCTGGCCCAGAGCCTGGTGGGCGAGGAGCGGCCGGGGGACTTCGCCCAGGCGATGATGGACCTGGGTGCGACGGTCTGCGTAGCCGACCGACCGCGCTGCTTGCTCTGTCCCCTGAAAACGCTATGTCGAGCACGCGCGGCCGGAACCGCTGAGCAGCTGCCGGTGAAGGCGGCCAAGAAGGCCAAGCCGGAACGTCAAGGCGTGATCTTCTTTGCGCGCGCCGGCGATGGTGCGGTCCTGCTGCGACGACGGCCGCAGAAGGGCTTGTTGGGCGGCATGATGGAGGTCCCCGGCACGCCCTGGCGGGAAAGCCCCTGGAGCGAGAGCGAGGCGCTTGCGCACGTGCCGGGGCCGGCCGAATGGGAGAGCCTGAACGGGCAGGTGACGCACGTCTTCACCCACTTTCGCCTCACGCTTGCGGTCTGGAAGGCCAGACCGGAGCGCAAGGCCTGGACGCTCGCAAAGGAGGCGCGCTGGGTAGGGCGGGACGATCTGGACGCGGAGGCACTGCCCAGCGTGATGCGAAAAGTCGTCCGCTTGGCGGCCAAGGGCTAGCGCTTGCCCGCTCTATTGCGAGCAAAGACCTAGCCGCCGCGGTTCTCTTGCAGCTCCTGACGGGTCAGCACGAAACCGATGAAGAGTCGGTAGCCGAACTGCGACTGGGTTTCGGTCAAGGGCATCTGCGGCTGCACCAGCTCGGTCAAGCGCACCCGGCGGCCCTGTGCGGACAGGGGAATCGAGACCGGGAACTCCTGGCGCGCCAGGAGGCGTTGATCGGCCGCCGTCACGGCAACGAAGTAGGAGAAGTTGGCGGTATCGCCCTGCATAGCCGGACCACGCCTTGCCGATATGACCACGGTCAGATCGGCCTCCAGGGTCTCGCCGCTGCGCTGGCAGGCTGGTGTGACGCTTTCGATATTGGCTTCGAAGATGACGTCGGTGAGGTCCGTGCCGCCGGCATAGCGCACCAGGCGCGAGGCATCCGGCAGGATGGCGATCGGCGGACACTGAAGCGGAGGCGGCTCGAAGGCCGAACAACCCGCGACCGAAATCCCGGCCAGGCCCAAGAGCGCCCAGCGCCGAGTCTGCGGAAATGAGCGCAGCATTTGCGAGGACTGCTCCACCTACAAACGGCTATGCGTCCCGTCGCACAGGGGTTTTTTGGAACTGGCCTTGCAGCCGCAGAAGAAGCAAACCTTGTCAGCGTCGGCCTTGTAGGCGAGCGGTGTCAGGCTGGTATCCTTATGCGATCCGTCGCAAAAGGGCTGCTTCGCGCTACGTCCGCAAGCGCACCAATAGTAGGTCTTGCCGGCCTGAACCGTTACCTTGTAGGGCGCCTTCTGCGCCGGGATCGCCTCGTCACTCGCCTGCGACATGCCGCTTTTGTCCTTGTCTTCTCTTCGATAACTTGCCACCTCACTGACGCGAGAAGAGGCGATAGGGGACTGTAGGTCACGCCATGGGCGCTCGGCAAGCGCCGGAGGAAGACTTAGAGTCCCAGCCATACCCGTTGACCGAGGCCATGTCTGAAGAGAGGTCGTTCCGAACCATGCCCGATCGGAAACCAAAGCTAACCGTCCTTTTGGCTGGACCGCGCGGCTTTTGCGCCGGCGTCGAGCGGGCGATCGAGATTGTCGAGTGCACGCTGGAGAAGTACGGGGCGCCGGTCTATGTGCGCCATGAGATCGTGCATAACCGCTTCGTAGTCGAGAATCTGCAGGCGAAGGGCGCGATTTTCGTAGAAGAACTGGACGAGGTGCCGGAGGGCGTGCCGGTCATCTTCTCCGCCCATGGCGTGCCCAAGTCGGTGCCCGATGAGGCAGAGCGTCGGGAGATGCTCTACCTCGATGCCACCTGTCCGCTGGTCTCCAAGGTGCACCGCGAGGCCGAGCGTCAGCACCGCCTGGGCAATCAGATCGTCATGATCGGCCATGACGGCCACCCGGAGGTCATCGGCACCATGGGCCAATTGCCGGCCGGCTCGATCATCCTGGTCGAAACGGTCGAAGACGTTGAGCGATTGCAGGTCGAGGATCCATGCAAGCTGGGTTTCATCACCCAGACCACCCTTTCGGTGGATGACACGGCAGAGATCGTCGAGGCGCTTCTCGAGCGCTTTCCAAGCATTCATGCGCCCAAGAAGGAAGACATCTGCTACGCCACCACCAATCGGCAGGAGGCCGTCAAGGCGATTGCCAATCGCAGCGATGCCATCATCGTTGTCGGTGCACCCAACTCGTCGAATTCGCGACGCCTGGTTGAGGTGGCAGAGAAAATCGGCTGCCCGCGCTCCGTTCTGGTGCAGCGCGCCAGCGACCTGGATCTGGCGATGCTCGAGGGCTTGAACAGCGTCGGCTTGACGGCCGGTGCCTCGGCGCCGGAAGTTCTGGTCGAGGAGGTGATCGCCGAGCTGCGCAAGTTCTTCGATGTGACGATCGAGGAGGTCGTGGTGCGCAACGAAAGCGTCGTCTTCAAACTGCCGCGCCAGCTGACCGAGACTGCCGCTTAGAGCAGGATGATGTCAGATCGAACTGATTTGCCATTTCATTCCTGCTCTACAGGTTTGAAAAATAGAGCAGATTTGCGCGAACAGGTCAGTCCGCCTGATCGCGATCTGTTCTAGAAGCGGCCGGGGCTATGGCCGTCTACACAGAGGTTGGCGACGAGGAGCTGGAAGATTTTCTGGCGCCCTATGGCCTGGGTACGCTCTTGGCTGCGAAGGGTATTGCCGAGGGCGTGGAGAACTCCAACTACCTGATCGAGACCGAGAGCGGGCGCTATATTCTCACCCTCTACGAAAAGCGCGTGCAGCCGGCAGATCTGCCCTTTTTCATCACCCTTATGCGTCACCTGGCGGCCGAGGGTATTGCTTGCCCCCAGCCGGTGCCGACGGGCGAGGGCGAGGTCTTGCGGCGCCTGGCCGGGCGGCCCGCCGCCCTCTTCACCTTTCTGGGCGGGTTGTCGCCGCGCCAGGTCAAGGACTGGCACTGCGATGCCGTTGGCGCCACCTTGGCGGATCTGCACCTGGCGACCAAAGGCTTCGGGCAGGAACGGCGCAACGACCTTTCGCTTGCCGGCTGGCGAACCCTGATTTCCGACTGTCGCAGCGGCGCGGACACGGTCTCGCAAAATCTGCGCGGCGAGTTGGACGAGGCCTACCGGGCGATCGCCGGGGCCTGGCCCAAGGCGCTTCCCGGCGGCGTCATCCATGCCGACCTCTTCCCCGACAACGTCTTCTTTCTGGGTGAGGGGCTGTCGGGTGTCATCGACTTCTATTTTGCCTGCAGCGACTTCTATGCCTACGACCTGGCTATCTGCCTGAACGCCTGGTGCTTCGACGGCGCCCACAACTATGTGCCCGAAAGGGGGCAGCGCCTGGTCCGCGCCTATGCCGCCAAGCGGCCGCTCTCCCCGGCCGAATTCCAGGCGCTGCCGACCTTGGCGGCCGGGGCAGCGCTCCGCTTCTTGCTGACCAGGCTCTACGACTGGCTCAATCACCCCGCAGACGCGATGGTCCGACCCAAGGACCCGCGCGAGTACCTGACCAAGCTGCGCTATCACCGCATCGCCGACAGTCCGGAGGCCTATGGTCTTGTCCAGCCCTGAAGACCGCGTTGAGATCTTTACCGATGGCGCCTGCCTGGGAAATCCCGGTCCTGGCGGCTGGGGAGCTTTGCTGCGCTTCCGTGGCCGCGAAAGGGAGATGAGCGGCGCGGAGGCCGAAACCACGAATAACCGCATGGAGATGATGGCCGCCATCGCAGCGCTGGAAGCTTTGACACGGCCCAGCCACGTGCTGCTGACGACCGACAGCAACTATGTGAAGGACGGTATCACCAAGTGGCTTGCCTCCTGGAAGGCGCGCGGCTGGCGCACGGCAGCGAGAAAGCCGGTGAAGAACCAGGACCTCTGGGAGCGGCTGGATGCAGCCGCCGCGCCGCATGAAGTGGAGTGGGTCTGGGTGCGTGGCCACACCGGCCACGAGGAGAACGAGCGGGTCGATGACCTTGCACGCGATGCGGCGCGTGGTATTGCCGAGAGGGCGGAGCCCGTCTAGCTGGGCCGAGGGGGCGGAAGCCGTCTAGCTGGATTGCACCCTATAGGTGTTGAGAAAGATCTTGACCGCGTCTTGGACAATCTCTCCCATCTGCGCTGGCGTGACCGGCTGACCGCTGAAGACGACCGGCCAGAATCCGCGGGTCTTCAAGAGGCCGATGAACTGATCGGCTGCTAGGGCCGGGTCAGGTGCGACCAGTGCGCCATGCTTGTTCGCAGCTTCCATGAAGGCATTGAATACGGCCTTGTACTCCATGCGCTTGTTCATTTCCTCGGCCAGGACCGGGTCGCGCATGGTCTCGCCGATCACCATCCGGGCCATCCGCATGAAGTCCGGATCGACGAAGAGCCGACCCTCGGTCCAGCCCAGTTCAAGGAGCTGCTGATCGACAGGGCGTGCTGGATCGTAGGTAAGGGAGACGGCCTGGCGCACCTTCTCCACCATCACGTCGAGGATCGCGCGGAAAAGGACCTCTTTGCTCTCGAAGTGATTGTAGATCGTACGTTTGGAGACCCCGGCCCGCTGCGCGACGCGATCCATCGAGGTGCCGGCAAAGCCGTCCTCTTGGAAGGCCTGCACCGCGCCATCGAGTATCTGTGCATGCTTGTCCGCGGCCAATGCCACTTGCCCCTCCTTGGCCCCCAAAGCCTACCTCGATAATCCCACCCCGACAGGCCCACCCCGACAGGCCTACCCCGACAGGCCGACTCCAGGCGGAAAAATCTAACACCGAGCGGTTTACTTTTCCATCTCGCATACCTAAACTACACTGTGTAGTTTACCAGATTACAGCAACAGACTGCAGCAACGGACTGCAGCAACGGAATGCATGGCAGCCAACAGGAGTAAGCGGTCCATGGCGCTAACAGTGAACATCAATGGCGAGACGCGTAGCGTCGAGGCCGAGGCGGATACCCCCCTGCTTTGGGTCATCCGCGACGAGATGGAACTAACCGGCACGAAATTCGGCTGCGGCGTGGCCTCTTGCGGCGCCTGCACGGTGTTGGTGGACGGGGTCGCCACGCGCTCCTGCCAGACCTTCGTCGGTGATCTGGACGGCGGTGAGGTGACCACCATCGAGGGTGCGAAAGGCGCGGTCGCCGAGGCCGTCCAGCAGGCCTGGCAGGATCTCGACGTGGTGCAGTGCGGCTACTGCCAGTCCGGGCAGATCATGGCGGCAATCTCGCTCTTGAGCGAGATCCCACAACCCAGTGACGCGGACATCGACAGCTATATGAGCGGCAATGCTTGCCGCTGCGCCACCTATCAACGCATTCGTGCGGCCATTCATCAGGCTGCCGGCCAGGCGGAGGGCTAAGGATGATGGGAATCGAAGCAAGCAGACGCGGATTCCTCCTCGGTGGCGGTGCTGCCGCCCTGGTGGTCGGGTTCACCTCCAAGGGCCTCTTGGCGGCCGGTGGAGCGGACGCACGCGACATCAATCCCTTTGTCACCATCCACCCCGACAGCAGCGTGACCGTCGTGGTCAAGCACTTCGAGATGGGGCAGGGCACCAGCACCGGCCTACCGACCCTGGTCGCCGAAGAACTCGATGCCGACTGGGGCCAGGTAAAGGTCGCTTTCGCGCCGGCCGACAACAGCCGCTATGCCAACCTGGCCTTCGGGGCACAGGGGACCGGCGGGTCCACCGCGATGGCCAACTCCTTCATGCAGTACCGCCAGGCCGGCGCCGCGGCGCGGGACCTCCTCGTCCGGGCCGCAGCAAAGGCCTGGGGCGTCGATCTTGCGGACGTCCGGGTTGAGCAGGGGCTGGTGACGGCCGGATCGCAGCAGGCCAGCTTCGGCGAGCTTCTCGAGGCCGCGCGCGGCCTGACGCCGCCGGCAGAGCCGAGCCTGAAGGATGCCAGTCAGTTCCGGCTGATTGGCAAGACGCAGCTGCCGCGCACCGACTCTAAAGGCAAGACCACCGGCCGAGCCGTCTTTGCCATGGATGTCATGCTGCCCGGTATGGTGACCGCCGTTATCAAACGCGCGCCGCGTTTCGGCGGCACCTTGGTCTCCTTCGATGCCAGCGCTGCGGAGGCAATCAAGGGCTTCATCGGTGCCGAGGCCTTGCCAAACGGCGCCGGTGTCGCGGTCTTTGCCAAGAGCACCTGGCCGGCCTTCCAGGCGCGCGATGCGATCACCGCCGCGTGGGACTTCGAAAGCGCGGAGACGCGCAGCAGCGATCAACTGCTGGCCGATCATGTGGCGCTTCTGGACCAACCGCAGTACTTGGCCCGTCCCGGCAGCGACTTTGCAGCCACGGATGCGGCCATCGCGGGCGCGGCCAAGGTGGTGGAGGCGGAGTACCACTTCCCCTTCCTCGCCCATGCGCCGATGGAGACCTTGAACTGCGTCATCGAACCCACTGCCAAAGGTGTTCGCGTGCACGACGGCAGCCAGTTCCCGGCCATCACCCAGCCGACGGTGGCCGCGATCCTGGGCCTCGAGCAGAACCAGGTGGAGATCGAGACGGTTTATGCCGGTGGCTCCTTCGGCCGCCGCGCAACGCCGACCTCGGACTATCAGGCAGAGGCCGCCATGGCCTTCGCTTTGCTGGGCGGCAAGACGCCGGTCAAGCTGGTCTGGAGCCGGGAAGACGATCTGGCAGGCGGCTATTATCGCCCGATGGCAGCCCACCGCGCTCGCATCGGTCTCGATGCCGACGGCAAGATCGTCGGTTGGGATCACCGCGTCGCAGTCCAGTCGATCCTCAAGGGCGGTCCCTTCGAAGCAGTCCTCGTGCATGACGGGATCGATCACACTTCGATCGAAGGCGTGGCCGACAGTCCTTACGCCATTCCGGGTTTCTCGGTGGGTCTCAGCGATGCCGAAACCGGCGTGCCGGTGCTTTGGTGGCGTGCGGTCGGGCATACCCACAATGCCTATGCCATGGAGACCCTGGTGGATCTGGCAGCCGAATCTGCCGGCAAGGACCCTCTCGCCTTCCGTCTGGAGTTGCTGGCGGGCGACGACAAGGACAGGCAGCGCCTGAGCGGCGTGCTGAAGCTGGCGGCGGAGAAGGCCGGATGGGGCGAGGCTCTGCCGGACGGGAGCGGGCGTGGCATTGCCGTGCACAAGTCTTTCAGCAGCTATGTGGCCGAGGTGGTCGAAGTCGCCCTCGTCGAGAATGCGGTGAAAATCGAGAAGGTAACCTGCGCGGTCGATTGCGGCATTGCGGTCAACCCCGACGTGATCAAAGCGCAGATGGAGGGCGGCATCGGCTTTGGCATCGGCGCCGTCATGCGCGACGAGATCACCCTTGCCGATGGCGAGGTCGAGCAGTGGAACTTCCCCGACTACGAGCCGCTCAGGATCGCCGATATCGGATCCATCGAGGTCCACATCGTCGAGTCGCAAGAGGCACCGACCGGCGTTGGCGAGCCCGGCACACCGCCGGCCGGACCGGCCTTGGCCAATGCGATCCGTGCCGCCACCGGCAAGCCTGTGACGCAGCTGCCGATGACCAAGAGCGGCATCGACTTCGCCTAGCACTCTTTGCGAGGGGCGGTCGCGCGAGGGCTCTGTGCGACCGCCCTTCTGCTATGCTTTGCAATGCCGCTTCCCCGGTCCCAGATTCCTGTCTTAGACAGCGAAGAGGAGCGGATTTTGGCATTGCAGATCGTGGGTGCGGGTTTCGGTAGAACCGGAACCGATTCGATGAGGCGGGCCTTGGAGCAGCTGGGATTTGCCCCCTGCCATCACATGCACGAGGTTCACGAGAAGCCCGATCACGTCGAACAGTGGCTGAACATTGCCACCGGCAAGTCGCGGGATTGGGCCACGGCCCTTGACGGATTTCAGGCCAGTGTCGACTGGCCGTCGATTGCCTTCTGGCGGGACATCTCTGAGGTCCACCCGAATGCCAAGGTGCTCTTGACCTGGCGGCCGGTCGACGCCTGGTTCAAGAGCTTCTCCAAGACCATCCTACCTCTGCTGCATCACGCCGAAAGGCAGCCGGAGAGCGAACGAGCGCAGATTGACAAGATGCTGCTGGCGGTGATCCGCGATGTCTCTTTTCGGGGCGAGATCCATGACGAGGCCTCCATGCGGGCCCGCTACGAAGAGCACAATGCAGAGGTGGAGGCTGCGGTTCCGGAAGGCCAGCGCCTAACCTTTGCCGCCGGCGACGGCTGGGAACCGCTCTGTGCCTGGCTCGGCGTACCGGTGCCCGAGACGCCCTTTCCACACTCCAACACCACGGCAGACTTCAACGCCGCGGTCCAGCGCGACAGGCACTAGTGGCCCGATCCGAACGCTTGGATCCCAAGCGTTCGGTGAATCGGCTCACGAACTTGTTGAGCTGGTGGGGCAACTTATCCAGGCGGATGGGAACCATCCCTCTGGGTTGCACCACTAGAGGGGTCTTAGAGCTCAACCCGCCGAAAGGAGCTTCCCTGGAACCCAGTTTCTGGGGTGAGTGGCGTGGTGTTACTCCGGGATCAGGCCCTTGGGTGCGAAGCGCATCACGACAAGCAGGATGGCACCCATCAGCATGTATCGGGTGTAGGCGGCCCCGGCTATCAGATGGTCCGCCAGCCAGGAGCCCTCCGGCAGGGGGCTTGATACCACCTGCATGAAGAAGTTGCCCAGCGGCTCGGCTTCGACCCAGAGAGTCCAGATGACGAAGCCGCCCAGGATAGCGCCCCAGTTGTTGCCCGACCCACCAAGGATCACCATCACCCAGATGAGGAAGGTGTAGCGCAGCGGGATATAGCTGGTGGGGGTAAGCTGTCCGTCCAGGGTTGCCAGCATGGCGCCGGCGATACCGCAGACCGCACAGCCCAGGACGAAGACCTGAAGGTGGCGCTGCTTCACGTCCTTACCCATGGCACTGGCCGCCTCGCGGTTGTCGCGGATGGCACGCATCATGCGCCCCCAGGGCGACTTCAGCGCGCGCTCGGCAAACCACATGACAATCGCCAGCACAACGAGGAAGAGCAGCGCATAGCAGGCTTTGACGAATAGGCTGGCTGCCTCGCCGACGTCTTCCATGCCGACCCAACCTGACAGGCCGATGAACCAGTCGGTGGTGACCAGGTTCACTTCGTAGGGCACGGGCCGCGGCAGGCCGGTGACGTTCTTCACGCCACGGCTAAGCCACTCCTCGTACTTGATGATTGCGATGATGATCTCGGAGATGCCGAGGGTCGCGATGGCCAGATAGTCGGCGCGAAGCCCCAGCGCAATCTTGCCGATGAGCCAGCCGGCCCCTGCGGCAACCAGGCCGCCGAGTGGCCAGGCGATCAGGATTGGCAGACCCAGGCCGCCAAGATAGCCGGTGTGGGCCGGGTTGACAGCCTCGATGCGCTCGATCGCCGGGCCGAAGAAGCTGTCGGTCAGGAAATAGCCGGCCAGCACCAGCACCAGCGTGATCGGTAGGCGAAGCGCCCAGTGCACGTAGCGGCGGGCCACCATGATCGCGATGACGGTGGCGACCACCGAGAGCAAGGACAGCAGGATGCCGCCGCCGCCGGCTGACCAGGCCTCGCCGACCGGCGGCATCGACACCAGGACCGCCGTCAAGGCGCCCAGGGCGGTAAAGCCCATGATGCCGACGTTAAAGAGCCCGGCGTAGCCCCACTGCATGTTCACCCCCAGCGCCATGATCGCCGAGATGAGACAGAGGTTGAGGATACCGAAAGCGACGTTCCAACTTTGCAGGAAGCCGATCCCAAGCAGGACCAGGCCCATGGCGAGAAAGTATAGGGGCGCGCGGGCGGTCATATGACTTTACCGCGGATGATGCCGGTCGGCCGGAACAGCAGGACGGCGACCAGAATGATGAAGGAGACCGCAAACTTGTAATCCGTGGACAAGAGCTGGACGAGGCTCTCCGGGGCCCAACCCTCGGGTCCCAGGTAAGCCAGGAACTTCTTGAAGGCGTAGGTCACGGTGACCTCCGAATAGGCGATGATAAAGCCGCCGAGCACGGCACCGACCGGTTGACCGATACCGCCGAGAATCGTGGCAGCGAAGATGGGCAGCAGAATCTGCAAAAATATGAAGGGCTTGTAGGTCTTGTCCAGGCCGTAGAGGGTGCCCGCGATGGCGGCGAGCGCGGCGGTGATGATCCAGGCCAAGGCGACCACCCTCTCGGGGTCGATGCCCGACAGAAGGGCCAGATCCTCGTCGTCGGAATAGGCGCGCATGGCCTTGCCCGATCGCGTCTTGCGCAGGAACCAGAAGAGCGCGACCACCACGATGGCGGCGACGACCACGGTCAGGACCTGCGTCTGGCGGATCGCGATCCCCTCGGAGAGCCCGGTCAGCTTCTTGAACTCGAACGCGGTGATGATGAAGCGCTCGCCATCGGCGAAGCTGCGGTCCTCGGGGCCGATGATGATGCGGATCAGGCCGGCGAAGACGAACATCACGCCGACCGAGACGATGGCGAATATGATCGGGTTGGCGTGCTGCCGCCGGTAGAAGCGAAAGACCACGCGATCGGTTGCGAGCATCAGGGCAACGGCGGCCAGAATGCCGAACGGCAAGGCCAAGAGCGCGGTCGGCAGCGGCGCGATGCTCACCCCCTGATCCTGTAGGAGCCAGGTCGCCAGAATGCTGGCCATGGCGCCGAAGGACATAAGCTCGCCATGCGAAAAGTTGGCGAAGCGCAAGATGCCGAAGATCAGTGTCACGCCAAGCGCGCCCAGTGCCAGCTGCGCGCCGTAGGCGGTGGCCGGCACGAAAACGAAGTTGGCGAACAGGGCCAGTGCGTTGAGAATGTCCATCAGCCCCCCAAGAACGAACGCCGCACTTCTTCGTTGTCCAGGAGCGCCTGGCCGGTGTCGGTGAAGCGGTTACCGCCCTGCACCAGGACGAAGCCGTGATCGGCGATCTCCAGCGCCTGGCGGGCATTCTGCTCCACCATCAGAATGGCGATACCGGTCTTGGCGACCTCGATGATGCGGTCGAAGAGTTCGTCCATGACAATGGGCGAAACGCCTGCTGTCGGTTCGTCGAGCATCAAGAGCTTGGGCTGGGTCATGAGGGCCCGGCCGACGGCCACCTGCTGGCGCTGCCCGCCGGAGAGTTCGCCCGCCGGCTGCAGGCGCTTTTCCTTCAAGATCGGGAAGAGCTGATAGACCTGTTCGATCGATTCGGAGATGTCGTCCTCACGGATGAAGGCCCCCATCTCCAGGTTCTCTTCCACGGAGAGCGAGACGAAGACGTTGCGGTTCTGCGGCACGAAGCCCATGCCGGCGCGCACGCGCTTTTGCGGGGGCAGCTTGGTGATGTCGACGCCGTCCAGCAGCACCTCGCCCCGACGCAGATTCAACATGCCGAAAATGGCCTTCATGGCAGTCGACTTGCCGGCCCCATTGGGGCCGACGATCACGTTGATCTGGCCCTTCTCGACCCAGATGTCGCAATCGCTGATGATGTCGGCGCCGCCGTACCCGCCGGTCATGCCTTTTGCCGAGAGGAAGGTCATGCGCCGGTCTCTCGCTCATGGCGGCGCCCGGTGCCGAGGTAGGCCTCGATGACCTCCTCGTTGTTCTTGACCTCATCCACCGTGCCCTGGGTCAGGACCTTGCCCTCGGCCATGACAATGACCGGGTCGCACAGCCGGCCGATGAAATCCATGTCGTGTTCGATCAGGAAGAAGGTATAGCCGCGCTCGCGATGCAGGCGCCGAATGGATTCTGCGATGGTGTTCAGCAGGGTGCGATTGACGCCGGCCCCAACCTCGTCCAGCAGCACGACCTTCGCTTCCACCATCATGGTGCGGCCAAGCTCCAAAAGCTTCTTCTGGCCGCCGGAGAGATTGCCCGCCAGCTCGTCGGTCAGGTGCGGGATCTCCAGGAACTCGATCACCTCCAGCGCGCGCTCGCGCACCTCGGCCTCGCGCTCCATTACACGCCGATAATTGAACCAGGAATGGCGCAGTTCTTCGCCCAGCTGGTTGTCGGGCACCGTCATCAGGTTTTCCAGCACCGTCAGACTCGAGAACTCATGAGCGATCTGAAAGGTGCGCAGCAAGCCCTTGTGGAAGAGCTGATGGGGCTCTAGCCCGGTCACGTCCTCGCCGGCCACCCGGACCTTGCCTGAGGTCGGCGTATAGAGGCCGGCGACGGTATTGAACAGCGTGGTCTTGCCGGCGCCATTGGGGCCGATGAGGCCGGTGATGGTGCCTTTTTTTACCGAAAGCGACACGTCGTTGACGGCGATCAGCCCGCCGAAGCGCAGGCTGAGGTTCTCGACCGATATCATATCGTTGATCATGGTGTGGCGGCGGCCGGGCGCACCCGACCGCCACTCCAAACGCTACGTCGACCTAAGCGTTAGTGGTACATCACGGTTTCGAAGTTACCGTCCTTGACCTCGGTCTCGCGGAAGCTGCCGCCAGCCTCGCCCGAACCGATCAGCTCGACGTTGGTGCCGCCGACATAGTCGATCTCGCCGCCGCTGGCCAAGATGTCCAGCGCCTTGGCAAGCTCGCCGGGATAGATCTTCTCGCCGGGGGCATTGGCGACCGACATGATGTGATCCTTGTAGACGGCGCTGTCGGTGCTGCCGGCCGACTGCATCGCCAAGAGCAGCAGGGCAGAGGCGTCATAGGCTTCCGGCACGTAGGGGTCGTCGCCCTTGAAGTTGGCGCCTTCCGAAAGCTTGGCCAGCATGCTGGCACCGGGGCTGTCGGTTCCGGGGTTGGTGCCGATGGAGCCATCGAGCGCCGATCCGAAATGGGCGGTCAGGGCATCGCCGACCATGCCGTCCGGCAGTACGAAGCGGTCGAATGCGCCGGTGTCGAGCGACGCCTGGATCATGCCCTTGCCGCCTTGATCCAGATAGCCGGCTACAATCAGAACCTCGCCGCCGGCCGATGCCAGGGTGGCCACCTCGGCAGAGTAGTCGGCCTTGCCGTCTTCGTGCGCGGCAACGGCGGTGATCTTGCCGCCCTTGGCCTCGAAGGCCGCCTGGATCGCGTCCGCCAGGCCTTTGCCGTAGTCGTTGTTGGTATAGGTCAGTGCCGCCGACTTGATCCCGCGGCGCTCGAGAATATCGCCGATGATCTGGCCCTGGCGCGCATCCGACGGCGCCGTGCGGAAGAAGTAGCCATCGTCTTCGATGGTGGAGAGGGCCGGCGAGGTCGCCGAGGGTGAAATCATGACGACGCCATTCGGGCGTACCACGTTATTCAGGATGGCCGTCGTCGCGCCGGAGCAGGTGGCACCGTTGATGCCGACGACCCCTTCGGAGGTGATCAGGCGCTCGGCAGCGGCCGTGGCCGCGGCGGCGTCGATGCAGGTGCTGTCACCGCGGACGACGCTGACCGTCTTGCCGCCAAGGAACTTGCCGCTGTCGGAGACCTCTGCGTAGGCCATCTCGCCGCCCAGCGCCATGGGCGCCACCAGCGATTCCGTCGGGCCGGTGAAGCCCTGAAGCATGCCGACCTTAACGTCTTCTGCGAAAGCCGTGCCGGCAGTGAGCGTTACGGCGATTGTACCCATCATCAGTGGTTTGAACATGATGTCTCCCTCGGTTGTCTCTCAGTGACTTTACTCGTGCAGGGTCTGGACATTGGCTGAGATCTCGACCGGTCTCTATAGTGACCCTTATCTCCCTAGCGTCCAGTCTTGCCGATTTGCGAATTGATGTCCAGGCAGCGATTCTTGCCGCGGCAGGGGCGCTGGGACTGGCAAGCAGGGTTTTCTCTTTGTGGTTCGAACCACGCCTGCCTGTCGCCAGGGTTGTAGCAGTTCTGTTGGCCGCTGTGCACCTGTTTCTAGCCTACACCCGCACCGCGTCGGAAAGGGTGGGCGGGATAGACGCCGAGCACACGAACCTCGCGGCTGAAGAAGGAGAGCTCTTCCAGAGCAAGGCGCACCAGCCGGTCATCCGGGTGGCCTTCGATGTCGGCGTAGAACTGCGCGACTGTGAAGTTGCCGTCGATGATGTAGCTCTCCAGCTTGGTGATGTTGACGCCATTGGTGGCGAAGCCGCCCAAAGACTTGTAGAGCGCGGCCGGTACCGAGCGAACGCGGAAGACGAAGGAGGTCACCACCGGGCCATCTTCGGCCGGTGGGTGCAAGGGCTCGGCGGCCATGACGACAAAGCGCGTCGTGTTGTCGTCGGTGTCGTTGATGTCGCGATCCAGGATCTCCAGTCCATAGATCTCGGCCGCAAGCGTAGGGGCGATGGCGCCCACGTGCGGGTCGGCCAGTTTGGCCAGGCTCTCCGCCGCTCCCGCCGTGTCGGCCACGATCTCCCGGTCCAAGCCGTGGCCTACCAGATAGTGCCGGCACTGCGAGAGCGCGTGCACGTGGCTGCGCACGCGCTTCAGGCCGGCAAGGCTGCTGCCCGGCAGGCCCAAGAGCTGGTGGCGAATCGCCTGAAAGTGCTCGGCGACGATATGCAGGCCGGATTCCGGCAAGAGGTGATGGATATCGGCGACCCGGCCGGCGCTGGAGTTGTCGATCGGGATCATCGCCAGGTCGGCACGGCCTTCCTGCACGGCGCCGAAAGCCTCCTCGAAGGAGGGACAGGGCAGGGTCTCCATCGTTGGATAGCAGGTGCGGCAGGCCATATCCGAATTGGCGCCTGCCAGGCCTTGAAAAGCGATGCGCCCCGTGGCGCCGGGCTCGGACATGTGGATTGCCCTTCGTTCTCGTGATGCCAGGCTCGTGTTGCCAGGCTCGTGATACCAGGCTCTTGATACCGGTTTTTCGGAAGGAAAGCAGGACTGCGATCGCCGTCAGCCGCTCTCCAGGATGCGTCGGGCGCGTTCAAGATCGGCGGGAGTATCGACACCCAGCGGAACCGAGTCAACGAGTGCTACGTCGATGCGGAAGCCCGCCTCGAGGGCGCGCAGCTGCTCCAGGCTCTCGCGCTGTTCCAGCGGCGAAGGCGGCAGGGCGACGAAGGCCTCCAACGCGCTGCGGCGATAGGCGTAAAGGCCGATGTGATGGAACAGCGGCAGCCGATCCTCGGCACCCGTCCAGGGTATCGGTGCGCGCGAGAAATAGAGCGCGCGTGCGATCGGCCGCTCGGCGGAAAGGCCGGCGGCGATCTTCACCACGTTGGGGCTGGCTCGCTCCTCGTCGCGATCGATGGCGGCCGCAAGCGTCCCGATGGCACAGTCGGGCTCGCCAAGCGCTGCCAGCGCCGCCGTTATGTCGGCCGGCGGCAGGGTCGGCAGATCACCCTGCACGTTCACGACCACATCGTAGTCGCCCTGCCGATCCAGCCGCTCGAGGGCTTGATGGATTCGATCGGAGCCCGACGGCAGGTCCGGGTCGGTCAGGACCGCCTCTCCTCCGGCCGCGCGCACGGCCGCTGCGATTTCTTCCTCGGCGCAGGCGACCGCGACCGGGCCTACCCGGGCGGCCGCGGCGCGCTCCAGAACATGCACGATCATGGGCTTGCCGGCGATGTCGGCCAGGGGCTTGTTCGGCAGGCGCGTAGAGGCCATTCGGGCCGGAATGATGACGATGGGCCGCACGGTCTTCCCTTCTTTCGCTTCCACTCTCTTCGGGCTTCGCAATTGCCATGTGATGGCAAGGTCGTCACACTAGCGCTTTGCGGCGTTCTGTCGAGTTGATGAACGCCAAAGCCCGGCCTAACGTCCCGACGTAAGCGCAGGGGAATCGCATAGAGGCCAAACCCAGATGTCCTTAGAGATGAACAAGGTCGCCGCCGCCGTACTGACTGGCGGCATCGTTGCCATGTTGAGCGGCTTTGTAGCGGGCAAGCTCTATCACCCGGAAACCTTGGAAGAGCCGGCCTACAAGATCGCGCTGCCGGAAGGCAGCGGTGAAAAGCCGAAGGCGCCCAAGGAGGAGTCGATCCTGCCGCTGCTGGCCTCTGCCAATGTCGAGGCAGGCAAGAAGCAGACCTCGAAGTGCGCGGCTTGCCACACCTTTACCGAGGGCGGCGCCGACGGGGTCGGTCCGAATCTTTGGGGCATCGTCGGCTCCGAGCCGGCGCATGTGGCCGGATACAGCTTCTCGGATGCCCTGCTTAAGCTGAAAGACGAAGGCAAGACGTGGAACTACACGCATCTCAACGACTTCCTGACGGACCCCAAGGGCTATGCACCGGGCACCAAGATGGCCTTCGCCGGCCTGCGCAAGATCGATCAGCGCGCCGACGTGATTGCCTACCTGCGTACCTTGAGCAGCTCTCCGGTGCCGCTCCCCTCCAAGGAGGAGATCGAGGCCGTCGAGGGTAAGTCGGGGGGCGAGGAAGAGAAGACCGAGGCCACGACGGACGATACGACCAAGACCGCGGCTGCCGAGGCGCCGAAAGCTCAAGACACCAAGACTGAGAAAGCCGCAACCGCCGAGGCGCCGAAGGCCGAGGACGAGAAGGCTGCTGCTGCCGAGGCGCCGAAGGCCGAGGATGAGAAGGCTGCCGCTGCCGAGGCACCCAAGGCCGAGGACGAGAAGGCCGCTGCTGCCGAGGCACCCAAGGCTGAGGATGAGAAGGCTGCCGCCGCCGAGGCACCCAAGGCTGAGGAAAGCCAGACAGCTTCCACGGACGCACCGAAGGCTGAGGAAGCAGTCGCTTCCGAGGCGCCCAAAGAGGAGGCAGCTGCCGCAGCCGCTCCTCCCGCTGGTGAGCCCCAGTCGGAGCTGGGCAAGCTTTTGGCCAACGCCGATATCGAGAAGGGTAAGAAGGTCGCGCGCAAGTGCACCGCTTGCCACACCTTCGACGAAGGCGGCAAGAACCGGGTGGGGCCGAACCTCTATGGCGTCATCGGTAAGGTCGCCGGAGAGGGCGACGGTTACAAATTCTCCAAGGCGATGGCTGCCAAGGGTGCCGAGGGCTACACCTGGACCTACGAGCACCTGGACCAGTATCTGGAGAACCCGCGCAAGGCGATCCCCGGCAACAAGATGACCTTCCCAGGCTTGAAGAAAGAGCAGGATCGCGCTGACGTTATCGCATATATTCGCAGTCTTGCCAAAGATCCGCCGCCTTTGCCGAACTAGAGTGCCGGTGACAACGGCACGTTTTCGGAAAGGTCAGCATGACGGAGCCCTGCCCGTCTGAGTTCATCGCCTTCGCCCATCGTCTGGCAGATTGCGCCGGCGAGATCGCGCTCGCTCATTTCCGCGCCGCTATCGACGTGGAGCGCAAGGGCGACCTCTCGCCGGTGACCGTCGCCGATCGCGGCGCCGAAGAGGCGCTGCGTGCGTTGGTGGCCAAGCACCACCCGGCGCACGGCGTGGTCGGCGAAGAGTTCGGACCCCATCAGCCCGACGCAGAGTTCGTCTGGGTCTTCGATCCGATCGACGGCACCCGGGCATTCGTCAGCGGCAATCCGCAATTCGGCAATCTGGTAGCACTTCTGCACGGCGGCGTGCCGATTGTGGGCGTCATCAACATGCCGGCCCAGCACGAGCGTTGGATCGGCGCCAAGGGCCAAGGCACACAGCATCGTGATAGCCGTGGTCAGCAGAGTGTAAGCACCAGGGCCTGCCCAAGACTGGACCAGGCGATCTTTCGTACCCAGGTTCTGATGTTGAAAGAGCCGGAGGTCTTTGCGCGCGTGCACGAAAAGGTCGGAGATACGCTCGTTGGCGGCGACTGCTTTGCCTTTGGTCAGATCGCCAGTGGTTGGCTCGACATGGTCGTCGATGCCGGTCTGGGGACTTTCGACTATCTGCCCCTGGTCTGCGTTGTCGAGGAGGCCGGTGGCTGCATCAGCGATTGGCAGGGCGAGCCCCTGGGTCTCGAGTCGGACGGTCGGGTGCTGGCCAGCGGCGACCCGCGCCTGCATGCCGCTGCGATCGAGATGCTGGCGGGATGAGGGGCGGGCCGAAAGGCGGACTAACGCGGCGCCAGACCCTCGGTCTGCTGTCGGCGGCCGCCTTGCCTGCCGGACTCTGGCGACCGGTCTTGGCCGAGGAAGCGCTGCCCCTTGAGCTTGCAGGTCAGGATCAGACGCCTGCGCAATCGCTGCACGCGCTCACCCTGCACGGCGAGCCGAAGTACCCGGCCAACTTCAATAACTTCGAGTACACCAATCCCGATGCCCCCAAGGGCGGTCGCCTGGTGCAAGGTGCCACCGGTGGCTTCGACAGCTTCAATCCCTTCATCGCCAAGGGCCATCCGGCTGCCGGCAGCGGCTTCACCATCGATGCCCTGATGGTCGACAGTGGCGACGAGGCCTTCAGCAAGTATGGCCTGATCGTCAAGGAGATCCGCCTTCCCAAAGACTCCTCCTGGGTGGAGTTCCAGCTGCGGCCCGAGGCGCATTGGCACGACGGCGCGCCGCTGACGGCCGAGGACATCGCTTGGACCTTCGCATTCCTGACCGAGAAGGGGCACCCGCAGTACCGTTTCTACTACGCCAGCGTGACCAAGGCCGAGGCGCTCGCGCCGCATCTGATCCGCTTCGAATTCGAAGCGGGCGAGAATCGCGAGCTGCCGGCCATCGTCGGTCAGCTCCCCGCGCTGCCGAAGCACTATTGGACCTCCGACGGGCGCGATCCGACCCAGACCACCCTGGTGCCGCCGCTGGGCAGCGGCCCCTATCGCATCGTCGATTTCGAGGCCAACCGCTATGTCGAGCTGGAGCGGGTGAAGGACTATTGGGCGCGCGACCTGCCGGTCAATCGCGGCCAGTACAACTTCGACCGCCTGCGCTATGACTATTTCCTGGACCCGGTCGTCGAGCAGCAGGCGATCAAGGCCGGCCGTCTGGATATCCATCAGGAGAGCAAGGCGGCCGACTGGATGACCAGTTACGATATCCCGCCGGTGCGCAACGGAACCCTCAAGAAGCAGTCCTTCGAAATGAAGGATGTGGGGCGCATGCAGGGCTTCTGCATGAACCACCGCCGCGAGATCTTCAAGGATCGCCGCGTGCGCTTCGCCGTTGCCCATGCCTTCGACTTCGAGTGGACCAACCGCAATCTCTTCTTCGGCCTCTACGAACGCATAAACAGCTACTTCTTCCCGACCGAACTGGGGTCGCGGGGGATGCCGTCCGCGGCCGAGTTGGCGATCCTGGAGCCCTTTCGCGACCAGCTGCCGCCGGAGGTCTTCACCGAGGTCTATCAGCCGCCCAAGAGCGATGGCAGCGGCTGGCCCCGCGCCAACCTGGAGAAGGCCTTGGCCCTGCTGGCCGAGGCCGGCTGGGTGGTACGCGACATGGCCCTGGTCAATGCCGAGACCGGCCAGCCCTTCCGCTTCGAGATCCTGCTGGTTTCCAAGTCCTTCGAGCGCATCGTGCTGCCCTTCAAGCACAACCTGGAACGGCTGGGCATGGATGTGCGCGTGCGCACCGTCGATCAGTCGCAGTATATCAACCGGATGCGCAGCTTCGACTTCGACATGACGACCCAGGTGATTGCCCAGTCGCTCTCGCCCGGCAACGAGCAGCGCGACTATTGGAGCAGCGAATCGGCCAGTCGCCCGGGCAGCCGCAACTGGGCCGGCATCGCCGACCCGGTGGTGGACAAGCTGATCGATATCCTGATTGCCGCACCCGATAGACAAAGCCTGATCGACCGCACCCGCGCGCTCGACCGCGTGCTGCTCTGGGGCCATCACACCGTGCCGCAATGGACCTCTGCCAAGGTCAACTTCCTGGTCTGGGACAAGTTCTCCTGGCCGGAGAAAGCACCCTTGCGCGGCATCGACCTCACCACCTGGTGGTATGACGAAGCCAAGGCGGAAAGCCTGGATCGTCGCCGTCGTGCCAGCGGCGACGCGGCCGAGGAGAGCTGAGGCCTTGGCAACCTACCTGATCCGCCGTCTCTTCCTGATCATCCCGACGCTTTTCGGGATCATGCTGATCAATTTCCTGATCGTCCAGGCAGCCCCCGGCGGCCCGATCGAGCAGGCGATCGCCGACCTGAGCGGTATCGGCGGTCAGGCGACGGACACAATCACCCGTGCCGGCGGCGATCTCATGGATGCGCCGGCAGCCGATCCGCAGGACGGGCGCGGCGGCTACCGTGGCCGCCAGGGCCTGCTGCCGGAGTACATCGCAGAGCTGGAAAAGCAGTACGGCTTCGACAAGCCGCTGTGGGAACGCTTCTTCATCATGATGGGCGACTATCTGACCCTGGATTTCGGAACCTCCTTCTTCCGCGATCAAAAGGTCATCGATCTGGTGATCGAGAAGATGCCGGTTTCCATCTCATTGGGCATCTGGACCACCTTGATCGTCTACCTGGTCTCGATCCCGCTGGGCATCCGCAAGGCGATGAAGGACGGCAGCAGGTTCGATATCACCACCTCGACCGTGCTGGCCGTCGGCACCGCGATCCCCAGCTATCTCTTTGCCGTCTTCCTGCTGGTCTTCTTCGCCGGCGGCAGCTACGTCCAGTGGTTCCCGCTGGGCGGCCTGGTCTCCGACGGCTGGCGCGAGATGCCGCTGGGCGAGCTGATCATGGACTACCTCTGGCACATGGTGCTGCCGGTCTTCGCCATGGTGATCGGCGGCTTTGCCAGCCTTTCGCTGCTGACCAAGAACTCCTTCCTGGATCAGCTGCGCCTGCAGTACGTGACCACGGCGCGGGCCAAGGGCCTGACCGAGAACCGCGTGCTCTACGGCCATGTCTTCCGCAACGCCATGCTGATCGTGATCGCCGGCTTTCCCGCCGCCTTCATCGGCATCCTCTTCACCGGATCGCTGCTGATCGAGATCATCTTCTCGCTGGACGGGCTGGGATTGCTGGGCTTCGAGGCGGTGATCCGGCGTGACTACAACGTCATGTTCGGCACCTTGTTCTTCTTCTCGCTGATCGGCCTCATCCTGAACATCGTCAGCGACCTGACCTACACCCTGGTCGACCCCCGCATCGATTTCGAGCGCCGCGGATGAGCGACGTTACCCTCGATAGACCGGCGGATAGCCCGGCCGCGCCCAAGGCCAAGCGCCAGCGCTCGCCGCTCATGCAGCGGCGGATCGACAACTTCCGCGGCAACAAGCGTGGCTACTGGGCGCTTTGGATCTTCTCCGTCCTCTTCGTGCTGACGCTCTTTGCCGAGTTCATCGCCAACGACAAGCCGCTGCTGATCTACTACGACGGCGACCTCTACTTCCCGATCTTCGAGACCTATCCCGAGACCGATTTCGGCGGCAGCCTGCCGACCGCGACCGACTACAGCGACCCCCACGTGAAGGCGCTGATCAACGAGAAGGGATTTATTCTCGAGCCGCTGATTCCCTACGGCTTCAATTCCGTGGCCTGGAACTCGACCGAGCCGGCACCGGCAGCGCCGAACGCCGAGCATTGGCTGGGCACCGACGATCAGGCCCGCGACGTGCTGGCGCGTCTGATCTATGGCTTCCGCATCTCCATCCTCTTCGGATTCGCCTTCACCATCGTGGCTGCCGTCATCGGCGTCTCCATCGGTGCGATCCAAGGCTATTTCGGCGGCCTGATCGACCTCTTCGGGCAGCGCTTCATCGAGATCTGGTCGGGTCTTCCGGTGCTCTTCCTGCTGATCATCATGGCCAGCCTGGTGGAGCCCACCTTCTGGTGGCTCTTGGGGGTCACCGTCCTCTTCGGCTGGATGGGTTTCGTCGGCGTGGTGCGGGCCGAGTTCCTGCGCGCCCGCAATTTCGACTATGTGCGCGCCGCCAGGGCACTGGGCGCACGCGACATCACCATCATGCACCGCCATGTGCTGCCCAACGCCATGGTGGCGACCTTGACCTTCATGCCCTTCACCCTGGCCGGATCGGTCACCATCCTGACCTCGCTGGACTTCCTGGGCGTCGGCCTGCCGCCGGGCTCGGCCTCGCTGGGCGAGCTGCTGGCGCAGGGACGCTCCAACCTGCAGGCGCCCTGGCTGGGGCTTACCGGCTTTTTCACCCTGGCCATCATGCTGACCCTGCTGATCTTCATCGGCGAGGCCGTGCGCGACGCCTTCGACCCGCGCAAGTCGATCCTGGAGCCAGCCCGATGAGTGAGGCCCGATGAACGAGACCCTGCTTGCGATCAAGGACCTCTCGGTCGCCTTCGGCAAGGCGCCGCCGGCGGTCAAGTCCCTCTCCTTGGAGATCAAGAAGGGCGAGACCCTGGCGCTGGTCGGCGAGTCGGGCTCGGGCAAGTCGGTCACCGCGCTATCGATCCTGCAGCTGCTGCCCAGCCCGCCGGCACGCTACGGCACCGGCAGTTCCGTCACCTTCCGCGGCAAGGAGCTGATGGAGAGCGACGAGAAGGCGTTGCGCGCCGTGCGCGGCAACGACATCTCGATGATCTTCCAAGAGCCGATGACCTCGCTGAACCCGCTGCACAGCATCGCCAAGCAGGTGAGCGAGACCCTGGCGCTGCATCGCGGCATGGGCCCGGTCGAGGCACGCACCCGCGTGCTGGAGCTGCTGCGCCTGGTCGGCATCAAGGATCCCGAGCAGCGGCTGACCGCCTATCCCCACCAGCTCTCCGGCGGACAACGCCAGCGCGTGATGATCGCCATGGCGCTGGCCAACGAGCCCGACCTCTTGATCGCCGACGAGCCGACGACGGCGCTCGACGTCACCGTGCAAGCGCAAGTCCTGGGCCTGATGCGCCGCCTGCAGCGCGAGATGGGCATGACCATGCTGCTGATCACCCACGACCTGGGCGTGGTCCGGCGCATGGCCGATCGGGTCTGCGTCATGACCGAAGGCGAGATCGTCGAGCGGGGGCCGGTCGAGCGGATCTTCACCTCGCCCGAGCACCCCTATACCCAGCGCCTGCTGGCCGCCGAGCCCAAGGGCAACGCGCCGCCCATCCCCGACGATGCCGCCGAGGTCATCGCCGCCGACGACGTCAAGGTCTACTTTCCCATCAAGAAGGGCCTCTTGAAGCGCACCGTCGACCATGTGCGCGCCGTCGACGGCGTCTCTTTGAACCTGCGCGAGGGCGAGACCCTGGGCGTGGTCGGCGAGAGCGGCAGCGGCAAGACCACGCTTGGCATGGCCTTGCTGCGCTTGAACGAGGCCCAGGGCCCCGTTACCTACGCCGGCCGCCGCATCGACGGTCTTTCCTCATCGGCCTTGCGGGCCTTGCGCAAGGATCTGCAGATCGTCTTCCAGGACCCCTTCGGCTCGCTCTCGCCGCGGCTGACGGTTGCCGACATCGTGGCCGAGGGCCTGGACATCCACGAGCGGCTGGGCAAGGCCGAGCGCGAGAAGCGCATCGCTGCCGCCTTGGAAGAGGTCGGCCTGCTGCCCGAAATGCGCCATCGCTATCCGCACGAGTTCTCCGGCGGTCAGCGTCAGCGCATCTCGATCGCCCGGGCGATGATCCTGAAGCCGCGTTTCGTGGTGCTGGACGAGCCGACCTCGGCGCTGGACATGTCGGTTCAGGCGCAGATCGTCGAGCTGCTGCGCGACCTGCAGACCAAGCACCGCCTGGCCTACCTCTTCGTCAGCCACGACCTGCGCGTGGTCCGCGCCATGTCGCACCGCATGCTGGTGATGCGCGACGGCAAGGTGGTCGAGGCCGGCGACTCCGAAAGCCTCTTCGAAAACCCGCAGCACCCCTATACCCAGAGCCTCCTGAAGGCCGCCATCGACGTGGTGGTGGAAGAGGCGGCCTAGAGCAGATCGCGATCAGGTGGAATCACCTGCTCGCGTGAATCTGCTCTACTTTTCAAAGTTGGAGAGCATGATTCAGACGACAAATCGTTTCGATTTGACATCATCCTGCTATGAGGCGTCGTGGACTTGCGGTGCGTGTGACTCACCGCCTCGCACCGACCGGCTTCCGAACGCCGAGCGACAGCAAGGCCAGTGCCAGCGCCGCCGCCATGGCGACCGGCATGATGATGCAGAGTGCCTGATAGGTCGAGGAGAAGAGGGCGGAGGCCGCCAGCTCTGCCCCGAGAGCGCCGCAGAGCACCTGGATCACGCCCATCAGGGAGGAGGCCGCACCGGCCGCCGATCCGGCTGGCTCCAAGGCCTTGGTGACGGCGACCGGCAGCAGCATGCCGAAGCCGAGCACATAGCCGGAAAGCAGCGCCCAGAAGCTCACCAGATCCAGCTCCGCATCGGCATTGAGAAAAAGGCCGATCCCGGCCAGGCAGCCCAGCGAGGCGCCGATCAGGATAACCTTGTCCAGGGCCAGCCGGCGGATCGCCTGGCGGGCGACGACCGAGCCCAGGATGAAGGCCAGCGCGGCGATGGCGAAGATCGGCCCGAAGGCGGCCGGTGAGACGCCATAGCGATCCTGCGCCACCAGCGCGCCGACCGAAAGGAAGGCGGCATAGCCCAGAAAGACGGTCGAAGAGATGGCCGTGCCCAGCAGGAAGTCGCGCGCCCGAAAGATCAGCAGGGCACCCAGCAGATAGGGTGCCAGCCGCGGCCGCTCTCGCGCTGGGCTCTGGCCACGCAAAAAGAGAACCACCAGGGCCAGCAGCGCCAGCGCGAAGAGACCGAGGAACCAGAAGATTCCCCGCCAGTCCGTCAGGGTCAGCAATCCGGAGCCAAGGGAAGGTGCCACCAGAGGCGCTGCTCCCAGCACAATGGTCATGGTGGAGATCAGGGCTGCCGTCTCCGGCCCGCCGCCCTGATCGCGCGCAATCGCTCTGGCGATCACCGGCGCGCCGCCGCCCAGCAGCCCCTGCACCAGCCGCGCCCAGACCAGCACCGCCATGGACTCGGTGGTGGCGCAGACCAGGCTGGCGATCAGGAAACCGGTCAAGGAGAGGTAGAGCAGTGGCAGCCGCCCATAGCGGTCGCTGAAGGGCCCCCAGAAGAGCTGCCCGAGGCCATAGCCCAGCAGGAAGAAGCTGACCAGCTGCGCGCCGGCCGCCGGATCCTGACCCAGCTCTCGGGCAATCTGCGGCTGGGCAGGAATACAGATGTCGATCGCGGTTGCGGTCACCGCAGACAAGGCGCCGAGCGTCAGAACAAATCCGGGTCTTTGCATGACGACCTAGGTCGCATGGAAGTCCCCGTCCGCGAAAGCGCCAATGCCTGCGTAGCACGCCTGCTCACGCTGCATGCCCACAACAAGAAGGGGCGGACCGCAGCCCGCCCCATTTTGTGGTCCTTCGCCCCTGGTCTCTCGACCAGGGAAAAAGCCTTGTTAACGGGAAGCCCTCACTCACCAGACCGCTAAGACTTGGCAAAACTTCACAACGCTAACCACACGAGTCTTGCGTGTTTCGATGGAAAGGTCAATCCTCAACTTTGTCGATTTCTGAGAAGGGGAGTGCGATCAATGGGCGAAGAGGGGAGCTCAAGGGTAAAGAGGCCATATCGCCTCGGTCTGGACCTAGGCGCCAATTCGCTCGGTTGGTCCGTCATCTGGCTCGACCGAGACGGACATCCAACCGGCCTCGGTCCCGCCGGTGTTAGGATCTATGCCGATGGGCGCGATCCCCAGAGCAAGACCTCCAATGCCGTGACCCGGCGGGTGGCACGCGGTGCCAGGCGGCGGCGGGATCGTTATCTGGAGCGGCGCAAGAAGTTGATGGAGGCGCTGGTCGCGGCCGGCTTGATGCCGGGCGAGGAGAGCGCACGCAAGGCGCTGGAAACACTGGATCCCTACGCTCTCAGGGCGCGGGGATTGAACGAGAGGCTGCCGTTGCATCAGCTCGGGCGGGCCTTGTTCCATATCAACCAGCGGCGCGGTTTCAAGTCGAACCGCAAGACCGACGGGCAGAACGAAGAGAAGGGGGCCATTGCCAAGGCGGGCGCGGATCTGCGCCAAGCCATGCTGGAGGCCGGGGCGCGAACCCTGGGTGAATACCTGGCTTTGCGGCACAGCAGGCGTGAACCCGTGCGAGCCCGCAACATTTCGACCGGCGCCAAGGCCGCCTACGCCTTCTATCCTCAGCGGGTCATGCTGGAGGACGAGTTTCGGCTGCTCTGGCAGGCACAAGCGAAGTTCCATCCAGAACTGACTAACGACCTTTACGAAACGCTGCACGAGATTGTCTTCTACCAACGCCCGCTGAAGTCCCCTCCGGTGGGCAAGTGTGCGCTCGACCCGGCCAAGGGCCCGGACGACCTGGAGGGTTTTCGCTGCTCCTGGGCGCATCCCTTGGCGCAGCGCTATCGCATCCTGCAGGAGGTGACCAATCTGGCGGTCGGGCCGGTCGGCGAGACCAAGCGCCCGCTGGCGCCGGAGGAGCGGCAGAAGGTCTATCTGCAGCTGTTGTCGAAGAAGACCTTGAGCTTCGACGGCATGCGCCGCCTGCTGAAGCTCTCGGCCGAGCAGATCTTCAATCTGGAGTCGGAGCGGCGCAGCAAGCTGGACGGCGACCAGACCGCCTGGCGCCTGGGCGACGAGAAGCGCTTCGGCAAGACCTGGGCCGGCTTCGCGCCCGCCCGCCAGGCCGAGATCGTCGAGCGGCTGCTGGAAGAGCAGGACGAGGAGGCTCTGCTTGCCTGGCTGATGGCCGAGACCAAGGTCGAGAAGGATCGCGCCCGCGTGATCGCCGACTCGCCGCTGCCGGACAGCCACTGCCGGCTGGGCCTGCGCGCGCTCAAGGCCGTGGTGCCGCTGATGGAGGCCGGCAATCGCTACCACGAGGCCGCAAAGGCGGCCGGCTATGACCATGCCCGCCTGCCGACCGGCGAGATCCGGGATCGCTTGCCCTATTACGGCGAGATCCTGCAGGACCATGTGGTCGGCAGCGGCGACTTGCGCGACCCGGCCGAGACCTGCTGGGGGCGCCTGCCCAACCCGACGGTGCACATCGGCCTGAACCAGCTGCGCCGCCTGGTCAACGCGCTGATCAAACGCCATGGCCCGCCGGCCGAGATCGTCGTGGAGATGGCGCGCGACTTCAAGCTCTCGCCACTTGCGTTGCGCAAACTGGAGCTGGAGCAGGCCGCAAACCAGAAGAAGAACGATCGGCGCAGAAAACGCCTGGAGGACTGCGGCTATCCCGTCAACCACGGCAACCTGTTGAGACTGCGGCTCTGGGAGGAACTGAACGAGCAGGACGAGGCCGACCGGGCCTGCCCCTTCACCGGCGAGAAGATCGGCTTCCGACGCCTTATGTCAGACGAGGTGGAGATCGAGCATCTGATCCCCTTCTCGCGCTCCTGGGACGACAGCGCGGCCAACAAGACCGTCTCCCTGCGCTCCGCCAACCGCGCGAAAGGCAACAGGACGCCTTACGAGGCCTTCGGATCCTCGCCCAGCAGTCTCTACGACTGGGAGCAGATTGCGGCACGGGCACGGGACCTGCCGGGCAACAAGCGCTGGCGCTTCGACCCCGATGCCATGCAGCGCTTCGAGGCCGGCGGCGGTTTCCTCGCTCGGCAGCTCAACGAGACCTCCTGGCTGGCGCGTCTGGCCCGGCAATACCTCGGCAGCATCACCGATCCGCGCAAGGTCTGGGTGGTGCCGGGGCGGCTGACGGCGCTGCTCCGGGGCAAGTGGGGCCTGAACGACCTCCTGGACCCAGAAGGCGGGCGCAAGAACCGCAACGACCATCGCCACCATGCGCTCGACGCCCTGGTCGCCGGCATGACCGACCGCAGCCTGCTGCAGCGCATGGCCCGCGAGTACGACGAGACCCGCGATCGCATCGAGGTCTCGGAGCCCTGGTCCGGCTTTCGCCAGGACGCGGCCCGCGCCCTGGACGCCATCCTGGTCTCGCACAAGCCCGACCACGGCACGCAAGGCCAGCTGCACGAGGACACGGCCTATGGCCTGCTCGAACAGGCAGAGACGGGCGGTAACATCGTCTACCGCAAACCGCTAACCGGCTTGAAGGAAACCGAGATCGGTCGCGTTCGCGACTCGGAGTTGCGGCATGCGCTGCAGGAGGCGGTGGAGAAGGGCAAGCACGAGGGCAAAGAGTTGCCCCAGGTGCTGCAGGAGTTTGGCGAGGACTGGGGCAAGCGGCACAGCCAAGCGGCTCCCGGAAAGGAGCACGGCAGCCTGCGCCACCTGCGATTGCTTGAGGTGCGGGCGGAGGAGTATCTGGTACCGATCTCTGACAAGGGTGGTCAGGTCTACAAGGCCATGATCGCAGGCAAGAACCATTGCATAGACATCGTCGAGATGTGCGATGGTCGCTGGGAGATTCGTTCGACCAGTGTCTACCAAGCTAACCAAGAACAGCCCGATCTGAGGTCGCTGGACGAGGTAGGTGAGCATCGACTTGTCATGCGAGTCCACAAAGGGGATAGCATTCGGTTGGACGGGCCCGGAGGACCAACCTACTGGCTAATTCACCGTCTGGAACCGTCAAGCAAAGAGTTGCGGCTCGCTCAGCTTCATGAAGCAGGGGCCTTGCAGAAGAGGCATAGCGCATCAGAGGAAGAGGATGCGTTTCGATGGTACAGACCCAAAGTTCATCGGCTCAAGGACATTGGAGCGGTACACGTTCGAATAGACGAAATCGGACGGCCTTGGCGTGTTTCCAAACGGGAGACAAGGGAGTGATCGGCCGCATCGTCGAGATCGCTGAGGAGGGGCGCCACGCCGCGATCAGCAGGGGCTTCCTCACCGTCAAGGAGTCCGGGGAGGAACTTGGCCGTGTACCCCTGGACGATCTGGCCGCCGTGGTCTTCAACGCGCATGGTCTCACCACCTCCAACAACCTGATGGTGGGCCTGGCGGAGCGCGGGATTCCCCTGGTGCTCTGCGGCGCCAATCACGCGCCCTCGGCATTGGTCTGGCCGGTCGCCGGCCACCATGCGCAGGCCGGCCGCATCGCCGATCAGGCCGCAGCCGGCAAGCCCTTGAAGAAGCGGCTCTGGACCCAGATCGTGCGCGCCAAGATCCGCCAGCAGGGGGCGACCCTTGCGGCCTGTGGGGCAGCGCACGGCGGCTTTGCCCTGCTGGCGCGCAAGGTCAAGAGCGGCGACCCGGAAAACGTCGAGGCCGAGGCGGCGCGGCGCTACTGGCCACTGCTGTTCGGCAAGGACTTTCGCCGCGACCGCAAAGATCCCGGCCTGAACGGCCTCTTGAACTACGGCTACACCGTGCTGCGGGCAGGCGTCGCCCGCGCGGTGATGGCCAGCGGGCTCTCGCCCAGCCTGGGCCTGATGCATTCCAGCCGGGTCAATGCCTTGGTTCTGGTCGACGACCTGATGGAGCCTTTTCGTCCCCTCGTCGATCGCGAGGTCTGGCGACTGCACCACGACGGGGCGGAAGAGGTGACGCGAGAAGCCAAGGCGGAACTCGCCCGCATCATGATCCTGGATTTGCCGACAAAGGAGGGGATCAGCCCCTTGATGACCGCGGCCGAACGCTTGGCACAATCCCTGGCCAAGGCGCTGGCGGGCGAGGACGAAGAGCTTGCTCTGCCGCTCGACCGCCTGCCGCTCACCGGTTAGGCCGGTGGTTGAGGTTGCCGGTGGGCGGACACCGGTCCTCAGCGGCTATCGCATCATGTGGCTTCTCGTCATGTTCGACCTGCCCGTCGGCACCAGGACCGAGCGTCGCCGGGCCACCCAGTTCCGCCATAGCCTATTGGACCTGGGCTTCGGAATGAGCCAGTTCTCCGTCTACATGCGCTTTTGCGCCGGCAAGGAGGCCGCCGAGAGCCTCACGACCCGAATCGAGCAGGCCTTGCCGCCGTCTGGTAAGGTGCATGTGCTGCAGATTACCGACAAACAATACGAAAAGATCCGCACCTTCAAAGGAAGAAAACGTGAACGCAGCCCCGGAAACCCCGAGCAACTGGCTCTCTTCTGACGCCGCAGCGCCTGATTCGGTCGCCCCGCAGCCAAGAAAAAGGCCCTGTTTCCAGGGCCTTGAGTGAGTCTCTATCTTAGCGGTCTGGTGAGTGAGGGCCAACCGCAACGCGCCGCCTGGTGAGGCGTCAGCATGAGCCATCTTAGCGGTCTGGTGAGTGAGGGCCAACCGCAACGCTACCTCGGTGCAGGCGGCTCTTTGCTGAATCTTAGCGGTCTGGTGAGTGAGGGCCAACCGCAACATCAGATCCTGGACATCGCCGACGACAGCGATCTTAGCGGTCTGGTGAGTGAGGGCCAACCGCAACCCGTTGCGCGCCATCCAGGCGGCTAGGTCAATCTTAGCGGTCTGGTGAGTGAGGGCCAACCGCAACACTATCGCGCAGAGGGCGACGGGGTGAACTATTGAACCGCCCCGCGTTCATCGGAGACCGTTTCGTGTGAGTCACGCCACCATGCCCTGCTGCAGCAGGGCATGGTGGCGTTCCTCGGTTTCGGCCGGCGTGCTGTAGCCCAGAGGCTCCAGGAGCCGGCCGGTGTTGAACC
>JAVJSY010000090.1:0-105885 GCA_040219175.1 Kiloniellales bacterium | reverse complement strand
TCTAGACCAAGATGATCGCAGATCGAAACGACCCGCGGTCTGAATCTTGGTCTACTTTCAAACAAGTAGAGTGCGATTCAGACGATAGATCGATTCGATCTATCGTCATCGCGCTCTAGTAGCCGGCGGCTTCCATCTCGTCGGCGGTGATTTCCTGCGCTTTCTCAAGCGCCTCTTCGACCGACTGCTGGCCTGCGAGCGCAGCGGAGAACTCCTGTCCGACCTGTGTGCCAATCCCTGCAAACTCCGGGATCGCGACGAACTGGACGCCGGTGTAGGGCACCGGATCGACCGTGGGCTGCGTCGGGTCGGCGGAGTTGATGGAATCCAGCGTCACCTTGGCAAAAGGCACCTTGGCATACTCAGGGTTTGCGTAGAGCGAGCTGCGGGTTCCCGGCGGCACGTTGGCCCAGCCTTCGTTCTCGGCAACCAGGGCGGTGTAATCCTTGCTGGTGGCCCAAGCGATGAAGGCCTTGGCGGCATCGGTCGCGTCCGATCCGGCGGGAATGCCCAGCGACCAGGCCCAGAGCCAGTTGCCGCGTTTGCCGAGGCCATTGTCCGGGGCCAAAGCGAAGCCGACGCGATCGGCGACCGTCGAGTCTTGCGGGTTGGTCACGAAAGAGCCCGCGACCGTGGCGTCGATCCACATGCCGCACTTGCCCTGCTGGAAGAGCGATAGGTTCTCGTTGAAGCCGTTGGTCGAGGCGCCGGGGGGACCGTAGTTGGTCATCAGGTCCATATAGGTGTTCAGTGTGTTGGCCCATTCCTCGCTGTCGAACTGCGGCTGCCAGTCCTCGTCGAACCACTTCGCACCGAAGCTGTTCGACATGGCGGTCAGGAAGGCCATGTTCTCGCCCCAGCCGGCCTTGCCGCGCAGGCAGATGCCGTAGACTTCGCTCTCCTTATCCGTCATCGCCGCGGCTGCTTGCTTGATGAAGTCCCAAGTGGGCGCATCGGGCATCTCGAGGCCCGCCTTCTCCATCAAGTCGGTGCGATACATGACCATGGAGGACTCGCCGTAGAAGGGGGCGGCGTAGAGTTCGCCGTCCACTGTCAGGCCATCGCGAATGGCCGGCAGGATGTCGTCGGCGTCCCACTCTGGGGGCAGGTCGTTCAAGGATACCAGCCAGTCCTGCGCGCCCCAAATCGGGACCTCGTAGGTGCCGATCGTCATCACGTCGAACTGTCCGCCTTTGGCGGCAATATCCTGGGTAATGCGTTGGCGAAGAACGTTCTCCTCCAAGGTCACCCACTCGAGTTTGATATCGGGATGTTTGGCCGTGAAATGGTCCGAAAGCGACTGCATGCGGATCATGTCGCCGTTGTTCACAGTGGCAATCGTTACCGTGGTCTCGGCCTGCGCGCCGGCGATGGCTGCGAGCGCGAGTGCGCTGCCCGCAATGAGTGCGGTTTTCAGGTGCATCTGAACTCCTCCCAAAAAGGATTATTCTTCGATTCTTGTGACGCCAGAAAACAAAAATATCATCTCGCTGTCAAGAATAAATTTACGCGCGTCAATTTTTTAGCTCAAGCGGAAGCCCGCATCACCAGCTTGCCTTCGAAGAGGGTCTCTTTGCGGCTACCCAGATCCCCGCCGGCCTCGATCACGTCGAAAAGCACCTCGACGCTCTTGCTGGAGATGGCGGCATAGTCCTGTGCAATTGTCGTCAGCGAGGGCGAGGTGAAGCGCGAGAAGGGGTGATCGTCATGGCCGGCGATCCTGATTTGCGAGCTTGGCTCGCGTCCGACGGAAATCTGCAGTTGATAGGCCGCAGCGATCAAACCGATCGCAAGGCGATCGTTGCTGCACAAGACGGTGCTGCTGGGAAAGCCACCTTCTGCCAAGATTTTGAGGCCACCGTCGAAGCCGATCTGCTCGAATTCCCAGGACTTTCCCTCCACACGAACGATTTGCGGTTCGTGTCCCAATCGCTGGATTGCCGAGACGAAGGCATCGCGGCGCTTGTTGGCGTTCGGATTGACCGGCGGCATTTCGAAGAAGCAGGGCGGCGAGCCCGTCCGACAGAGATATTCGACCATAAGCGGAACGCTTTGCCCATTGTCCGATCCGATGAAGGCCTGGCCGACGCCGTCGATGTTGCTGTCGAAGAGGACCGTCGGAACGGCCTTGCAGAACCTCTCGACCGCCATGCGATCCGAGCGTCGCCCGAGCGGCGCCAGCAGCACGCCGCCCGGCTTCAGCGAGCGCAGGTTGTCGAGGATATCCCGCTCCTGCTCCTTTTCACCATGCGAACTGAAAAGGATCGGCCAGAAGCCCTTGGCAAGACAGCGGCGTTCGATGTTCCGGGCAATCTCTGCAAAGAAGGGGTCGGATAGATAGGGAACGACAATACCGATGGTCTTGGTCAGCTGCCGATTCTGGTTCATCGCGTAGATGTTCGGGCGATAGTCGAAGCGCTCCAAGGCCTCTTCGATCCGCGCACGGGTCGACTGGCGAACGCTGGTCGGGTCGTTGAAGTACTTGGAAACGGTCGGACGAGAGATCCCGCTTGCGTCCGCAAACTCCTGCATGTTTTTGATTTTCGGACCGTCCATTCCTCGACCTCTCAAGCGGGCAGCGAAGGCCCGCTTTGCGCCACGTCGCCCGCCATTTAGGCAACCTGCATAGTTTCCGCGCGCAAAATTTAAGTTTGACAGTAGTCAGATTGATGCGTGCCGGTCAAGGCAAGGTGTTGGGGCTGCCGGAAGGCTCCGCAGGTAAGCTTTGTCGGTGGCGCGCCGGGCTTACCGCCCGGCCAGCTGCGTGACCTCCCGGCGGAAGGGCAGAGCATCGCCGATGTCGGGGCCATCCAACTCGCGGGCAAAGCGGTGACCGGCGTAGGTTGCCCAGGCGATCGGGCCTGGGGCCTCGGCGTCGCCGATGACCTTGATCGACTTGATGCCAAAGTCCGCCCACGCGCCTTCGCGCGCTTTCAGTGCACGCCAGACCTCGTCGTTGGGCGCGCGGCAGGTCGCCAGCACAACGGCGTCGGCGGCGATCTCGCTGGATCGGCCCGAGAAGACACAGGCCGATTCTACGGCGCCCGCACGAATCGCCTCGATTCCGCGATTGAGGATGATCTCGACACCCAGATCGACCAGGCGTTTGTGGATCGTGCCCTGTTCCAGTGTGTTGTTCGACCATTCGGAGACATAGGCCGCCGGCGTCACCAGTGTGACCTTGGCGCCCTTTTCGACCAGCAGTTCGGCCAGCACACCGCCCATGTAGTAGTGATCGTCGTCGAAGAGCACGACCTCGCCATCGGGGATCCGCCCGTCCATCAGGTCGTCGGGCGTGAAGATCTTCGCCCCCTCGGCGATGGGCATCGGCACCAGGTGATGGCGCGCAACGCCATCCGCGCGCCAGCTCGATCCGGTTGCCAGGGCCACGTTGTCGAAGCCGAACTCCAGGATCTCGTCGGCGCCCAGCCGGCTGTCCAGATAGACCTCGACATTGGGCATCTGGCTCAGCTGATATTGCCGGTAGTCTTGGACCCGCCCCCAGGCCGACAAGCCGGGCAGCGTCCGCTCTCGACGCACGCGACCGCCGATCTCCCGGCCAGCCTCGGCGAGCGCCACCTGATAGCCGCGCAGGCCCAGCGCGCGGGCTGCTTCCAAACCGGCCGGGCCGGCGCCGACGATCAGCACCGTCTCGCTCTCGCCCTTGGGGTTCATCTCTTCGGGGTGCCAGCCCTTGCGCCACTCCTCCATGAAGGTCGGGTTTTGCGTGCAGCGCGAGATCGACATGGTCATGTCGCCGCTGATGCAGATGTTGCAGCCGATGCACTCGCGGATGTCCTCGATGCGTCCCTCCTCGACCTTCTTCGGCAGGAAGGGGTCGGCGATGGAGGGGCGGGCGCAGCCGATGAGGTCCAGGACGCCGCTCTTGATCTGCTTGACCATCACGTCGGGCGAGGTGAAGCGTCCCACGCCCACGACCGGCTTGTCGGTCAGCTCTCTGATGCCGCGGACCAGCTCCTCTTGCGCCGCCTCCTCCTTGAAGCGAGAGGGGCCGGAGCAGTCCTCCCAGGTGCCATGCGCCAGATCCCAAAGGTCCGGCAGGTCGCGGTGCATCTCGACGAAATCGCGCACCTCGGCGTTGGAGAAGCCCAGATCGCCGATCGTCTCGTCCAGCGAGACCCGCAAGGTCAGCCCGATGCTGTCTCCCACCGCCTCGCGCATGTCGGCGACCACCTCGCGGGCAAAGCGGGAGCGGTTTTCCAGGCTGCCGCCGTACTCGTCCTCGCGCTGGTTGGTCGCCCTAGACAGAAAGTGCTGGAAGATGCCGAAGCCGTGGGCGCCATAAAGGCAGATCAGGTCGAAACCCGCCGTCTTCGAGCGCCTGGCCGCGTTCACGAACCAGCGCCTAAGGTTGCGAATATCCTCCTTGTCCATGGCGCGCGCGTTCACCGGATCGTTGGTGAAGGTGCGGATCGGCAGGGCCGTGGGCGCCAAAGGCACTTCGCGGCTGTAGAGGTTCGGCCCGTTGATCCCCGAATAGGCCAGCTGGATGCCGGCGAGCGCACCCTGCTCTTTCATCTTCTCGGCCATCAGGGCCAGGCCCGGGATGTCCTGATCCTCCCAGAGCCTGAGTTCGATAAAGGGGGTGATTTCCGAGCTGTGGTGCATCTCGCACTGCTCGGTGAAGACGACGCCCCAGCCGCCCTGGGCCTTGATCTTGCGCATCTCGGCCGCAGCAGAGGGATCGCGATAACCGCCGCCGTTGCAATGCGGCACCTGATAGAAGCGGTTCTTCGCCGTGACCGGGCCGATCCGTACCGGCTCGAACAGGACGTCGTAACGGGGATCGCGCGCCATGGCCGCCTTCCGCTCAGTCTTCTGTGATGGAGTGATAGAACGCCGGAGCAGCGCGCAGGCTGCCCCGGCGGGATGCAGCTGGACGGCTACTTCTTCAGCCGTGTCCAGATCTGGTCGTAGACGGCTTGCGTGGCCTCGTCGCAGACCTCGATGAAGGTGCCGGCAGGTGCCGAGGCCGGGGGATTGTTCTCCGGCGAGGTCTTCAGCGACTCCTCGAGAAGGTCCGAGACCCCTTTAACGCCTGCGGTGTACTGCGCGAAGTTGGTCACCGCGGCGGCGTTCTCCGGCTCCAGCAGGAAGTCCATGAAGATCAGCGCGTTCTCGCGATTGGGCGCATCCTTCAGCAGGACGACATTGTCCATCCAGACATTGTAGCCCTCTTTGGGATAGGCGTACTCGATGTTGGCGCCCTCGTGGCGCGCCTTGGCCGAGAAGCCGTTCCAGATCATGCCTGCAGCGGCGTCGCCGGAAACCAGGACGTCCTTGGCGACGTCGGAGCCGAAAGAGGCCCAGTGCGGCTTGGCGCTCTGCAGCAGTGCATCCAACTGCTTCAGTTGCTCGCGATCGGTCGAACACTGCGGGATGCCGAGATGCAGGGAGGCCAAGAGCATGACTTCGCCCTGGCTATCCAAGACATTGATCTTGCCGCGCAGCTCCTCCGGCGGATCGAAGAGGATGGCGGTCGTGTTGATGTCGCCCTTGTAGACGTCGCGATTGACCGAGAAGCTGGTCGAGCCCCACTGGTAGGGGATCGAGTGCTTGCGGCCCGGATCGAAGGGCACGTCCAGCCACTGCGGCTCGATGTTGTCGCGGTTCTTCAACTCGCCGGGCTGGATCGTATCCAGCATGCCCTCGCCGGTCATGATCGCGACCATGTAGTCGCCGGGGACCGCCACGTCGTAGGAGCCCATCGAGCCGGCTTTCAGGGTCGCCAGCATCGCCTCGTTGGAATCGAAGGTGTCCATGGTCACCTCGATCCCGGTCTGGGCCGTGAACTTGTCCAGCAGCTCCTGCGGGATGTACTCGAACCAGTGATAGATCGAGAGCTTGCCCTCGGCTTGGGCCGTGCCGGCTGTCAACAGGACGGCGAGTGCCGCGGCTCCCAGTGCGGCTCCCAGTGTGGCTCCCAGTGTCGTGTACTTTCTCATGCTTATGCCTCCTTATACGTTCAGGTCGTGGCTCGGGTCAGTGCTTCTTAAGGTTTGCTCGTCTTCGCGCCCATGCGGCTGACGAAGTAGGAGATTGTCACAAACAGGATCGAAACGCCCAGCATCAGGGTCGAGAGCGCCATGATGTTGGGTTTGATGCCTTGCTTGACGGAGCCGAAGATGGCCGTCGGCAGGGTCTCGATACCCGCCCCCTTGACGAAGTTGGTGATGATGAAGTCGTCGAGAGAGATGATGAAGGCCAGCAGAAAGCCGGAGATGATGCCCGGCATCATCAGCGGCATCAGCACATAGCGGAAGGCCTCCGCCCGGCTGGCATAGAGGTCTTGTGCCGCCTCTTCGAAGCTGCCCTCGATGCCCTGCAGGCGTGCGGCGATCGGCAGATAGGCAAAGGGAATGCAGAAAACGATGTGCGCCACCAGGATGGTCGCATAGCCGCGCGTGAAGCCGATTGCCGAGAAGAAGATCAGGGTGGCGACGGCGGTCACGATCTCCGGCACCATGATCGGCAGGCTGATCAGACCGAAGGTCATCGCCTTGCCGCGGAAGGAGCCGCCTCTGACCATGGCGATTGCCGCGGCCGTTGCAATCACCGTCGCTGCCACCGCGGCCATGCTGGCGATCGCCAGCGAGGTTCCGGCCGCCGCCTTGAACTTCTCGGACTCCGGGCCGGTGAAGACGTCGGCATACCAGCGGAAGGAAAAGCCGCCCCAGATGGTGATCGAGTTGGAATCGTTAAAGCTGTAGATCATCACCACCAAGAGCGGCAGATAGAGGACCGCCAGGCAGACCAGCGTCAGGAAGAGGAAGCCCGGATAGCGCTTCAGATCGGTGCCGACCGCGGCCATCTCAGTGCCCTCCCTCGTTGCGGGCCTGCTGGCGCGCATAGAACAGCAGCACGATCAGCACCATGGTCAGCAGGATCATCGAGGCGGCGGCACCGAAGGGCCAGTTGCCGGCGTTGCCTTTGAACTGTTCCTCGATCAGCGAGCCGATCATCAGGTTCTTGGCGCCGCCCAGGAGGTCGGGCGCCAGGAAGGCGCCGAGGCTTGGCACGAACACCAGGATGCAGCCGGCGATCACGCCCGGCTTGACGGCGGGCAGCAAGACCTCGCGCAGGGTCACCCAGCGGCTGGCGTAGAGGTCCGCCGCGGCCTCGCTGAGTGCGAAGTTGTAGCGCTCGACCGAGGCATAGATCGGCAGCACCATGAAGGGCAGGTAGGAGTAGAAGAGCCCCAGCTGAATGGCGAAGTCTGTGTTCACCAGGCCCAGGGGCTCGGAGGTGATGCCGATCGAGAGGAAGAACTCGTTCATCGGGCCGTTGTCGCGGATCAGGAACTTCATCGACACGGTCCTGATCAAGAGGTTGACCCAATAGGGCACCGTGATGAGGAACAGCCAGAGCGAGCGGCTGGAGGCCGGGCGGGTGGCGATGAAATAGGCCGTCGGGAAGCCGATCAAGAGACAGACCACCGTCGCCGCCAAGGCCTGCACGATCGAGCGGGCGAAGATCGTGACGTAGGTCCATTCGAAGCTGGGCGCCTCGTCGCCGAAGAGGCCGCGGTCGAAGACGAACTGGTCATAGGCGGCCAGCGAGAATTCCCAGATGACGCCGCCGCGGAACTCCTTGGTCAGGAAGGAGTAGACCAGCATGATCGCGACCGGCACCACCAGGAAGATGCCGATGACGAGCCAGGAGGGCAGCAGCAGCCAGGTCTTCACTGGCGCAAAGGTGCGCGAGACGGCACGCCCGCCCTGGAAGCCGCCTGCCATCAGTCGACCAAGAGGCGCGCGGCGCCTTCGTCGAGGGTGAGGGTCACGCGGTCGCCCTGCATGGAATTGACGAAGGCATGGTGTGCGTTCTGGGTACGCGCGGTGATCAAGGTGCCGTCGTCCAGCCGCACCATGTGCTGGGTGTCGGTGCCCAGATAGACGATGTGCTCCACCACGCCGGCCGGGCCCTCGTCGTTCTTACCGGCCGCGCGGACGGAAATGCGCTCCGGCCGGATCGAGAGATGGCCGTTGGCGCCGACGATGGGGGTGCCCGCAGCCTCTGCCAGGATCGCCGTGCCGCCGCCAAGACGGCAGAGGCAGGCCTTGCCATCGGCCTTTTCGATGATGACGTCGATCAGATTGGTCTCGCCGATGAAGTCGGCGACGAAGCGGTTGTTGGGCTGCTCGTAGATCTGGTGGGCGGTGCCGATCTGCTGCACTTCGCCGGACGACATGACGGTGATGCGGTCCGACATCGTCAGCGCCTCTTCCTGATCGTGCGTGACGAAGACGAAGGTGATGCCGGTCTCTTGCTGCAGCTGCTTGAGCTCCACCCGCATCTCCTGCCGCAGCTTCAGATCCAAGGCCGAGAGCGGTTCGTCGAGCAGCAGCACCTTCGGTCCCGGCGCCATGGCACGGGCCAGGGCGACGCGCTGCTGCTGGCCGCCGGAGAGCTGAGAGGGTTTGCGCTCGGCAAACTGGTCCAGCTTGACCAGCGAGAGCATGCGCTTTGCCCGCTCGAGCGCCTCGGCCTTGGAATTCTTCAGACGCAGCATGCCGAAAGCGACGTTCTCGGTGACGGTCATATGCGGGAAGAGGGCATACTGCTGGAAGACGGTGTTCACCGGACGCTTGTTCGGCGGCAGCTTGTCGATGGCTTCGCCGAACAGCAGGATGGCGCCTTCTGTCACGTCCTCGAAGCCGGCAATCATCCGAAGCAGGGTCGTCTTCCCGCAGCCCGAGGGGCCCAGCAAGGTGAAGAACTCATTGTCCTGAATGTCGAAGGTCGCGCCCTTCAGGGCGGTGAAGCTGCCATAGCGCTTCACCACATTCTGCACCTCGATCGCCGTTCCCCTGGAAGCGGCTCCCATTTGGCTGTCCTCCCACCGGGCTGTGCCTCACCACACCAGCATTCACCGGCCGCGACATTCCGCTAAAGAACGAAATTCCACCGCCTGGCTTTGGCAAAACCTTATCAAAGCCGAGCCTCGCTGCTGATATCCTGCGTTATGTTAGCACCTTGGCATGAGGAAGTGGTTCTTTGAGATGGCCTTGACATCCGCCGACATTCTGGAACGTCTGATCGCTTTTCCGACCGTCAGTCGAGAGCCCAACATGGCGCTCATCGACTATGTCCAAGCGTTCTTGGCCGATGCCGGAATCGACTGCGTCCTGGTTCCCGACGAGAGCGGAACCAAAGCCAATCTCTTCGCCACCATCGGGCCGAGCGAGCGGCCGGGAGTCATGCTCTCCGGTCACAGCGACGTCGTTCCGGTCGAGGGTCAGGACTGGAGCCTCGATCCCTTTACCCTGAACCGACGCGACGGGCGCTTCTATGGGCGCGGCACGGCGGACATGAAGGGCTTCGTCGCCTGCATGCTGCGTATTGCCCAGCGCGCCGCCGCCCGAACGCTGAAGACGCCGCTGCACATCGCGCTCTCTTACGACGAAGAAATCGGCTGTGTCGGCGTGCGCCGGCTGCTCGACATGCTCGAGGTGGCGCCGGTCCGGCCTGCCTTTTGCATCGTGGGTGAGCCGACCTCGCTGGCAGTCGCGACCGGCCACAAGGGCAAGACCGCGCTGCGGGCTGTCTGTAAGGGGCGGGAAGGGCACTCGGCACTGGCACCCTTCGCTCTGAACGCCGTGCACCTGGCGTGCGATTTCGTGGCCGAGATCAGAGGACTGCAGCAGCGGATCGCCACCGAAGGCGCGCGCGACGAGGACTATGAGGTGCCCTACACCACCCTGCACGTGGGCAAGATCGCCGGTGGGGTCGCCTTGAACATCGTGCCCAACCATGCGGAGATCAGCTTCGAGATCCGCAATCTGGCCGCTGACGATCCCGACGCCATCATTGCCGACTTGCAGGCAGCTGCCGACAGGTTGACCGAGGCGGCACGCGCCCAGGCCGAAGAGGCAGCGATAAGCATCGAGGTTCAGAACAGCTATCCCGGATTGAACACCGCGCCCAACGCCGCGGTCGTGGAGTTCGTCAAATCGCTGACCGGGGCGAATGCGACCAACAAGGTCGCCTTCGGGACCGAGGGCGGCCTCTTCAGCGACCGACTGGGGATCGCGACGGTGGTTTGCGGTCCCGGGTCCATGGCGCAAGGCCACAAGCCCGACGAGTTCGTGTCGGAAGCGCAGATCGCGCGCTGCGATGCCATGCTGGATACGCTCCTGGAGCGTCTCGAAGCTGGCCTTTAGGTTTTCGGCGCCATGCCGGGAATGCGCTCGTCGGAGATCTGCGATCGGCAGTGGTCGAGGAAGGCCGAGACGATGCGGGTCGTGTGATCGCTGCGGATGGTGACCAGGCCCAAGACCATCGGGCGGAAGTCGCCGGCCAGCGGAACCATGACGAGCTCTTCGCCATCCGGAGCCAGGTGCGTGCGCGGGCGTACATTCAAGAGCGCGTAGCCGAAGCCATTGGCGACCAGACTGCGCAGCACCGCCAACTCGCCGGTCCGCTCGACAACCTGTGGCCGCAGTCCCTGAGCGTGGAACATCGAGAGGAAGTATTCGCGGCTCATCGGCAGATCCAGCAGGATCATCGGCTCGGGCTCCAGATCGTGCAGCGAGATCTCACGATAGGCGGCCCAGGGATGGTCCGACGACAGCAGGACATAGGGTGGCAGGGTCGCCAGCGGCTCGAACTTTGCGGTCTGGGGAATCTCCAGATCATAGGTGATCGCGACATCGATCTCGGCGAGATGCAGCTTGGAAAGCAGCTCGGCCTGATTGGTCACGACCTGGCTCACCCTCGCCTCGGGGTAGGCGAGCTCGAAGCTGCGGCGCAGTGCGGCCATCACCAGGGGCGCCATCGTCACCAGGCAGCCGATGTTGAGCGGTCCGCGCGGCTGGTCGGCGATGTCGCTTGCCAGGTCGTGCAAGGCATCGGAGCTGTCGAGCACGACCTTGGCCTGCTGAAAGAAGCGGCGCCCGCCGGGGGTCAGCGAGAGGCCTTGCGCATGCTGGCGGATAAAGAGCTGGATCCCAAACTCCTGTTCCAGCTGCGCGATGGCCGCCGATATGGAGGGCGAGGAGACATTGACCCGCTCCGATGCCTTGGCGACGCTCCCGGCCTCGCCGACCGCAACAAAATACTCAAGCTGGCGGAGACTGAAGCGGAGTGCCATCGGCGGCCCTTCAAATTAGGTATCGCCGGGCACGCCATAGCTGGGAGCCGCAGCGGGATTGAGCGCCCGTGTGACATAGGCATCCAATTGCGGCTTGTAGATATCCCACAGGGCAGCCAGCCCTTCAATCGGGCAGTCTTCGCTCCAGTCGACGCGCAGGTCGGCGACGGGCCAGGCGACCTCGCCTACCAGCTTCATCCCGGCGGAGCGGACCGGTCCCGCTTCGCCGCCGGCGGTCAGAGCTGCGCGCATGACCGCGATCAAGCGGTCGCCGAGGTAACCGGAGGAAGCCAGAAAGGCGTCGACCATGGCTTGCGGCACCTCTGCATTGGCCAGCAGGTTGCCGCCGCAGGCGACGTTCTCCGCTTGCGCCTCGGACCAGGTGCCCAGCGCGTTCGGGCCGGAGTGGATCGCGGTCCTGCCGGCTGTGTCGACGGCAGTCACCTGGCGATAGTCGATGTGGGCGCCGGTCTGGCGCAGGATCGCGACGGCCTCGGGCGCCGTCGCTCCTAGAGCCAAGAGATCCAGCCCGCGCGTCCCCAAGGTCGGATCGGTCACGTTCTGGCTGGCCACCGCGCCGACGCCCGCTCGGGCGTAGGCGCAGCGTGCCGCCACCGCCGGCGAGGAGGAGGATACGGCCACGCCGAACATGCCGCTCTCGGCGCAGCGGGCAACGATCGAAAAGGTCATCTCACGCCTCCTCGGGAATGACGGCGGTGCCGTCGATCTCGACCAGCCAGTCCGGCCGCGCCAGGGCCTGCACCACCAGGCCGGTCGAGACGGGATGCACGCCCTTGATGTATTCGCCCATGGTCCGATAGACGGCCTCTCGATGGCGCACGTCGGTGATGTAGACGACCACCTTGACCAGATGCTCCATTCGGCCGCCGCACTCTTCGATGAGCTGCTGGATGTTCTGCATCACCTTGTGGGTCTGCTCGACCGGATCGTGGCTTTCGATATTGCGTGCATCGTCCAGGTTCTGCGGACACTGGCCGCGCAGATAGACGGTTTTCCCACCTCGAGTGACGACGGCCTGGCAGAGGTCGTTGTCCAGATTCTGCTCGGGGTAGGTGTCCTTGGTGTTGAACTTGCGGATGCGTTGGTGGGCCATCGGGCACTCCTTTCGGATTTGGGCTAGGCGCTCTTGCGCGCCGCTTCCTCAGGGCCGCAATAAGCCAGGTATTTGCGTTGCGTTACGATGTGATCGGCCAGGAACTTGGCATCGTGCCAGACGCCCCAGATGAAAGAGGAGGACCGTCCCGACAGCCAGGGCAGTCCTAGGAAGTAGACCCCGCGCTCTGAAGAGACGCCGCGCTGATGCTGCGGCTTGCCGTCCTTGTCGAAGGCATCGACTTTCAACCAGCTGAAGTCGAGCGCAAAGCCGGTCGCCCAGACGATCGAGGTCACGCCAGCCTTGGCCAGGTCCAACTCCAGTATGGGATTGGTAACGCAATCGGGATCGGGGGCGATGCTACGCGCCTCCGGCTCCTCCGGCAGAACGATACCGTTGCGGGAGACATAGGCGTCGGCTTCGTCCAGCATCGAGAGATACTTGGCATCCCCGATCTTGATGTTTCGGGCAAGATCGGGGGCGAAGTGCATGTGGCCATCCTCGAAACGCTCAGTCATACCGACCAGCGTCATCCCCTGATGGGCGAGGTTGCGGAAATCGATGGTCTTGCCGCCGTCCGCACCGCTCACCGCGATCGTGACATGGGCCGTGGCCGGATCCATCGTCGCCGCATCCCACTTGCCCAGCACGCCCAGCCACCAGCAGAAATCACGCCCGCGGTAGCGTCTGGGCGGGCGGTCGTGCGGACCGACGGAGAGGTAGACACGGCGCCCGGCGCCCAGCAGTTCCTCGGCAATCTGGGTTCCCGACGAGCCCGAGCCCACCACCAGCACGGCCCCTTCCGGCAACTGCTCGGGATTGCGGTAGTTGATCGAGTGGATCTGGGTGAGGCCGCTCGTCTCCGGAACCAGCGGCGGGATGATCGGCCGCTGGAAGGGACCGGTGGCGGCAACGACGCTGCCGGCCTCGATCGTGCCTTCGGAGGTCTCGACACGGAAGCCGGGGCCGTCGGCCTTGCGCCGGACCTCCTTGACCGCGACCCCGGTGCGGATCGGCGCGTCGATCATCTTTGCGTAGTCGAGAAGATAGTCGGCGACCGTCTCTTTCGAGGTGAAATCGTCGGGCGCTGTATCCTTGAACTCCATGTTGGGAAAGCGGTCGTGCCAGGCAGGGCCGTTTGCCACCAGCGAGTCCCAGCGCCGCGTGCGCCAGCTCTCGGCAATGCGATCGCGCTCCAGAACCAGGTGCGGCACGCCGCTGTTGGTCAGGTGCTCGCTCATGGCCAGGCCTGCTTGACCGCCGCCTACGATCAGCGTGTCTATCGTCTCAACTGACATATCCGCGTCCCTTCTCAGCCCTTCCAAGACGTCGACAGAAACGACCGTCTTTCATGGGTTCGCCCTCGCGCAAAGCGAAAAGGCTACCTGCTGCAGGATTGTCGGGAGCACAGTGGCTTCGATAAAGGAGCCAGTTCCTCAGCTTTGCTTAGGCTCTGCCGAAGCAGCATCGCCATCACACCGCCTTCAGCCAGCGCTGCCAATCGGGGTCGCGCATGACGGCCCGCGCGCGCAGGTGCTTCCACACACCATACTTGAAGAAATCGAAATCCAGGAGCGAGACCTGGTTCTGCACCATGGCCCAGGTGGCCCACTTCAGGTCGGCCAAGGCCTTGAAGAGGGTGATGCGGGCGGTGATCCGCTCTTCCACCCGTCCGAAATAGTCCTCGACCACCTGACGCTCGACCTCCGGCGGGAAGAACATCTCGCCGAACCAGACGGCCAGCTCGGCACAGCGGTCGTTGTTGGAGGCATACTCGAAATCGACCAGGGTGACCCTGTCGTCGTCATCCAGCAGGAAGTTGCCCGCAAGCGTGTCGTTCATGCAGGGGACGATGTCCAGACCCGATGCCTCAAGGGCGGAGCGGGCTTGGCGATACTTGGCGTTCAGCCAGTCGAAGTCCTGCGGGACATGCCCGCCCAGCTGTCGGACCTGTTCGACATGCTCGTCGATCATATCGAAGAGCGTCTTGTTCAAGTTCAGCAAGGCGCCTTCGTTGAAGGCGCGCAAAGCTCGGACGGCGTTGGTTCGCACGGTCCGGTTCAGAAAGTCGCCATTGGTGGATGTCCGCAGGCCCTCGATGAACTCGAAGACCGCAACGCCGCTGGTCGGGGCGTAGTGGATGACCGCCGCGCTGACGCCGGCCGCGTGCGCCTTGACGCTGGCATCGTTGGCGGCATCGCGGTCGATGAACAGCTCGGTCCCCTTGCCCGGCACCTTGACGAAGTAGGAGCGCTGATCGCCCTCGACGAAAACCCGCCAGTTGGCATTGCTGATCCCACCACTGACCGGCTCATAGCGGATAGCCTTGCCAGCCCATTGGGGAACGGCAGCGACAGCCGCCTCCAGATCCCGTTCGCCATCCGTTTCCGCCTGCCCCAAGCTGCGCGGTGTCATCTATTGCCTCCTATCCGAGATTGCGAAGCCAGGTGGAGAACCCGGGACTGCCCAGGGTCCAGCGTGCGCGCAGCAGTCGCCATTCGGCGTACTTCGTGAACTCCACCTCCTTGCGCGGGGAGTGATGGAAAGAGATGAAACCCCAGAGCGCCCACATCAGGTCGTCGGCGGCGCCATAGAGCTTGCAGCGATGGTAGGCCGCCTGCCTGCAAGCCCCCTCGTAGATCTCGAGTATCCGCCGCTCGTCCTCTTCGAACTGGAAGGCCTCCAGCATCAGGCTGCCGAGATCGAAATAGGGATCGCAGTTGCCGGCGCGATCGAAGTCGACCAGCCGGACCGACCGCTCCGGCCCGAGCATGATGTTCGAGGCAACACCGTCCGCATGGCAGGGCCGCCGCTCGATACCGGAAGCCGCGATCGCCTCGCCGATCTCGCGCACGGCTTCCGCGATCGCCGGCACGTCCGAGGGCACCGTGATGCGCTCACTGGATGTCTGCCGCAGATAGCCCGCGATGGTCGCAAAGACATCGAAGGTGGCGCTGAAGGCCGTGCCTTCGTGCAGGGCCTTCTTGGCGTCGACGACGTTTGCAAGGACCTCTCCATTGGCCAGATCGTCGACCTTGCACCAGGTCCAGTCATCGCTCAGGTGCTCGTACACCAGCAGTCCGACTGCGGGATCGGCGGCAAAGAGTTTGGGCGAGACACCCGCATCCGACGCGATCCTGCAGTTGGCCGCAACTGCGCTATCATCGAAGAAGTCGCGCATATCTGCTTGACGCAGCTTGGCAAAGTACAGTTGGTCTTGGACGCGCACACGATAGCAATGCGAGTCGACCGCGCGGTGGATTGGCGACACCACGGCGGCAGGACCGGGCTCATAGAAGATCTCTTGCCCCTGCCAGGCTTGGAGGTTCCAGGCTTGGAGGTTTTGGAATGCCGTCTCTGCCGTCCGTTCGGCCTCCGAAGTGGGCTTGCCCAGTGGTTTCATTGCTTGCTGTCCCCGGTTTCGGCCAGTGTCGCAGGATCGAAAAACAAGAGGTCTTGCAACACCGCGCCTAGCGCCTTCAGACCCTTGACCAGATCCTGATCCTCGGTGAATTCCTCTGGCGAGTGCGTTGCTCCCGCGACGCTCGGGATGAACAGCAGGGTCGCGGGGCAGAGCGTCTGCAAGGTGACCGCATCATGGCCGGCGATCGTCGCCAGGCGTTGATGCGAGAGGCCGGCGCGAGAAAGCGCCGCCTCAGCGATGGCGAGCCCCTGCGCGTCGAAAGGTTGGGCTTCACGTCCTTCGCGAGCGACGACACGGCCCCGGCAGCCGCTTGCCGCTTCGATCTCGTCCAGCTTGCCGAGCAGCCAGGTCTCGGCATCGCCGAGCGCCGTCTCGTCGCCGGAGCGCAGTTCGACCCAAAGCCTGGTCTCGTCCGGCACGACATTGGGGGAGTTGGGGGCGATCTCCATGCGCCCGACAGAGCCATGCAGCACCGGGTCTGTTTGCCCGGCATAGGCGCTAATGGCTGCGATCAGAAGACTGGCGGCGACCAGCGCGTCCTTGCGCTCGGCCATCGGCGTCGGTCCGGTATGGGCAGCCTCGCCCTCGAAGACCACGCGGAGCTTGCGGGCACCCCAGCAGCCCGTGACCAGGCCGATTTCTTTCTTGCTGTTCTCGAGGATCCGCCCCTGCTCGACATGGATTTCCACATAGCGGTCGGGTCTCGGAATTCCCTCTGCACTGCCAAGATAGCCGATCTCTTCTAGCGCGCTGGCAAGCGAGATGCCGGTGCCATCCTCGACGTCGCGTGCGGCTGCGGGATCGAGCGTCCCGCAGAAGCTGGAACTGCCCATCAGGCTGGGTTGGAAGCGTGCGCCCTCTTCATTGGTCCAATCGCAGACAACGAGATAGCGGTAGTGCGGCGTAAGTCCGCCGCCCCGGACCCCTTGCGCGAGACTTGCGATGGCCTGGGCTGCTGCCAAGACACCATAGGTGCCATCGAAACGTCCGCCGTTCGGCTGGCTGTCCAAATGCGATCCGCAGAACAGCGCCCGCTCTTGCAGACCTTCGCCCAGGTCGAAGATCCCAAAGATATTGCCGACCTGATCGAAGCGGACCTCGGCACCCTGGCTGCGCAGCCAGTCGCACAGCCGGTCTCTTGCGATGCCGTCTTCCTTGCTGGCGGCCAGACGGGTAACGCCGCCGCTGGGAGCCCTCCCAATCGCGCTGAACTCCGCCATGAGGCGGAGCAGCCCCTCGGCAGGGTCAAGAAGCGCGCGCGACGGCTCAGCCATAGACCACCTCCACTCTGGATTTGGCGATCACCGCGTCGAACTCTTTGGGCAAGGCCATGTCGGTGACGATCTGGTCGATGTCGGTGAAGGCCGCCGTGCGGACATTGCCGGTCTTGCCGAACTTGGAGCTGTCGACCAGGAAGACGCGCAGGCGGGAGTTCTGCACCAAAGCCTGGCGGATGTGGGCCTCGTCTTCCTCGTAATCCATGATTCCGCGGGACTGATCGACGGCAGCCGCACCCATGAAGGCCACATCGAAATAGAAGCGCTGGATGTAGGAGATGGCGTCTACGCCGACGAGATCCTGTTCGACCTTACGCAGGCGGCCAGGCGTCAAGTGAACGGAAACGCCGTGATGCTTGAGCCCTTCGAGCGCGATTTTGACAGAGTTGGTATAGAGCTTCAGATTGGCGAATCCGGTCAGTTGCCGCGCCAGGCCCAAGGTCGTGGTGCCGGTATCGAGGAAGATCGCGGTCTCGTCGGAGATCTGCTGACGGGCCAGCCTGGCGATCGTCGCCTTCTCGCGCGCTTGCTTCTGGCCACGCTCGGTGATCGGTCGGTCTTGAATGGGAGAGATCGGGACCGCACCACCGTGCACCCGGCGCAGCTTGCCGTCGGCCTCCAGGTCCTTCAGATCGCGCCGAATCGTCTCGTCGGACACGCCGAGCGCTTGTGCCAGGTCCATCACCGAGACCCTATTCTGGCTCGAGAGTTGGATGAGAATATGCTCGTGGCGATGCCGGTTTAGCATGCTGCCGTCCCGCTTTGGCTTCATCTGTGCCGCCCCCCCCATCTGTGCCGCCCCCCCGACGTGAGTTTATCGCTGATCAGATGGCAGCTAATCTGACCCTCATCCGACCAGGACACAATCGCGGGCTCTTGTTCGGCGCACTTGCCAAGCGCCACCGGGCAGCGGGACCGGAAGGTGCACCCGGGGGGAATGTGCACCGGGCTGGGCGGTTCGCCCTCCAGCAGATGATCTTCGACCTTGAAGGGATGGTCGTCCAGGGTCGGAACGGCGCTTAGCAGGGCGCGCGAGTAGGGATGGCCCGGGCTTTCGAACAGGGTCTTGTTCTCGGCAAGCTCCACCACCTTGCCAAGGTACATGACCGCAACCCGGTGGCAGACTTTTCGCACCAGCGCCATGTCGTGCGAGATGAAGATGTAGGTGAAGCCGTGCGCCTTCTGCAGCCGATCGAAGAGCTCCAGAAGCTTCGATTGCTCGACTTGATCGAGTGCCGAGAGCGTTTCGTCCAGGATCAGCAGCTTCGGCTCCAAGACCAGGGCGCGGGCAATGTTGATGCGCTGGCGCTGACCGGCGCTGAGACCGACGGTGAGGCTGTTCTCCAGGGAGCGATCGAGGCCGACCTCATCCATGGCCGCCAGCACCTTCTCGCGGATCTCCGACTTCGATCCCAGGCCGTGAATCATCAGCGGTTCGGCAATGATGCGGCGCACCGGCATGCGTGCCGGCAGCGAGCTGTAGGGGTCCTGGAGCAGCAGTTGGAAGGACTGCCGCATGGCGACGAGTTCTTTCTTGGAGAGAGCCGATAAGTCTCTTCCTTGAAACGTTATACTTCCGGAGTCAGGTGTCTCCAGCCAGGCCAGAAGCCGTGTGAGCGTGGACTTGCCGCAACCGCTCTCGCCGACGATGCCGAAGTTCTCGCCTTCGCGGATCTCCATGGTCACCCCGCGGACGGCCTTGACCGCGTTGAACTGGCCGAAGCTGCCTTTCTTGGGCACCCGGTAGGTCCGGGATATGTCGCGGACGGAGAGCAAGGCCGGTGCCCGTTCGGTCTTGGGCGCCACGACATCGCGCCCCCAGATGACCGGGAGGCGCGCGAGCAGCGACTTCGAGTAGGGGTGTTGCGGCTTGGTGATCAGGGTCTCGGGCTTGGCCTGCTCGACGATCCGGCCGTTTTGCAGGACCAGGACGTCGTCGGCGACCGCGTTGACGACGGGCAGCGAGGAGGAAATGAACACGATCGAGGTCGAGAAGCGGTCTCGCAGTTCCTCGATCAGCCGCAGGATCTGTGCGGCCACGGTGACGTCCAGGGCCTGGGTGATGTTGTCGGCAACCAGGAAGGAGGGGTTGGTGACCAGCGCATCGACGATCATCACGCGCTGCATCATGCCGCCGCTGAATTGGAAGGGGAACTCGTTGAAGCGGATCTCCGGGGAGGGAATGCGCACCGCCGTCAGGACCTCCAGCACACGCTGCTTGGCCGACCTGGCATCCAGATCCGGGTGAACCGCCCGCAGCTTCTCGACGATCTGCTCGCCGATCGGCACCGTCGGGTCCAGCGCCCCCGTCGGGTTTGCGCCGATGAAGCCGATCTCATTGCCCCGGATGCGGTTCAGATCGCTCCGCGGCAGGCGCAGCAGATCGCGATTGCGATAGAGGATCTGGCCCGATGTGATCTCCATCGTCTCGCCCAAGCCTCTGACCAGGGCCTTTGCCAGGACCGTCTTGCCCGATCCGGCCTCGCCGATGATGCCAAGGGTTTGGCCGGACCTGAGATCGAAGCTGAGGTCGCTCAGGATCTCTTGCCGCTTGCCTCCGCGCAAGCCGACCGTAAGCCCGCGCACCTGAAGGGTGTCTGCATCGGTCGACATCATGCCGTCCCCTTCAGGACCTGGTTGCGGGCATTCTCCAGCGCCGAGCCCATCAGGTTGAGGCTGGTCAAGGTCACCAGCAGGAAGATCCCCGGCATGGTGGCGATCCACCAGGCATTGATCAGATACTTACGCCCATCGGCGATGATGTTGCCGAAGGTCGGCGTCGGCGGTTGAACGCCCAGGCCCAGGAAGCCCAGGATCGATTCGAAGATCATGATGCGCGCGACGTCGAGAACGGCGACGAAGGCGATGGGCGGCAGGACCGCGGGTGCCACGAACAGCAGGATGATCCGCAGATCCGACGCACCCAGGACCCGCTCGCCGCGCACATACTCCTTGTTGCGCTCGGCCTGGGTCACGCTGCGGGCGACGCGGGCGTAGAGCGGCCAGCCGGAAAGACCAAGCACCAGGATGATCGCCGGAACCGTCGGGCGCGACACGCCAAGGATCGTGATCGCCAGGATGATCATCGGGATCGAGAGCTGCGCATCGGTCAGGCGCATGATGATCGTATCGGTCCAGCCGCCGCGAAAGCCCGAGATCAGACCCAGCCCGCAACCGACGATGAACATCAGCGCAACGGTGGTCACGCCGATCAGCACCGAATAGCGCAGACCCACAAGACAGCGCACCAGGACGTCGCGACCCAGCTGATCGGTGCCCAGCGGGTGCGCCCAGGTCCAGTCTTCGAAGAACAGCGGCGGCACCAGGCGCGCCTTGAAGTCCATGGCAGTCGGGTCGATGCCGCTGAATTCCGGATAGAAGGCGGTTGCCAGCGCAAGCGCCAGGAAGACGAAGAAGCCCAGCTTGAAGAAGGTCTTCGACCAGGCCAGCCGGATCATGCGCTGGGTCGGCGTCAAGCTCTCCAGCGCGCGCGCGCTGCCGCTCGTCTGCGGGTGTTCGATGTTGGCCATGTCAGTACTCAAGCCTCGGATCGACGGCCGTGGCAGCCAGGTCAACGACGATGTTGATCAGGACAAACATGGCGCTGATGCAGATTGCGATGCCTTGGATCAAAGGGAAGTCGCGTTGCAGCACGGCATTGATCGTCAAGAGACCAAGCCCCGGGTAATCGAAGATGTACTCGATGACGAGGACGCCGCCCAACAAGGTGCCCAGTTGAATGCCGAAGAGGTTCATCAGCGGAATGGAGGCATTGCGTAGGGCATGGAAGGTGACGACACGCCAGCGCGGCAGGCCGCGGAGCGCACCGATGGTGACAAACTCCTCCTGCATGACCTGGGCGAGCGAGACTGTCAGGGTGCGAATGACGAAGGGGGCGATCTCGATTGCCAGCACGATGGCCGGCAGGATCGTATAGGCATAGCCCTTGTAGCCGATCGAGGGCAGCCAGCCGAGCTGTACGGAAAACAGCAGGGTGAGCACGATCCCCAGCCAGAAGTTGGGAACGGAGACAAAGACCGAGCCTGAGAAGAAGGCCAGCCGGTCCTGCCAGCGGCCCGGATGAAGCCCGCCGGCGATGCCGAGCGGCAGCGCGATCAAGAGCCCGAAGACGATGGCCGTCGCCGCCAGTTGCAGGGTCAGCGGTAGGTGGTCGACGATCAGGTCCAGGACCGCAGCGCGCTCGGCACGTGTCGGATCGTCGAATGAGCTGCCGCCGAAACTGGCTCCGCTTTTCGGCCTGATGAAGGAGTTGCCGAGATCGCCGCTCAGCAGGTCTCCCAGGTACGCGATGAACTGAATCGGTATCGGCTCGTTCAGGCCCAGCTCTTCGGCCTTCTGGATGACGACGTCGTCCGGCGCCATGCCGCCGACAATCAGGCGCGCCGGATCGCCGGGAACGACCCTGAGAAGGGTGAAAATGATGAAGGTCACGAGGAAGATGATGATGCTTCCCTGGAACAACCTCCGCAGCAGAAAGTTTAGAACGAACAAGACTGTAAATCCTCGATGGCGCAGCCTCCCGGCGACCGGCCCGGTCGCCGGGAGCAGCCTTGCTTGCTAGCGGTCCGATCCGAACGCTTGGATCCCAAGCGTTCGGTGAAACGGCCTACCGACTGGTTGCACCACTAGGCGCCGATCGTTGCCGTCGTGGCGTCCATCATGCCGTTGGGATAGAAGTACATCCCATCCAGATCGTCGCGCATGGCGTGGATGAAGACCGAGGTGAAGAGAGAGAACGCCGGTACCTTTTCGGCCAGCAACGGCATCACTTCGCTCTGGATGATCTTCTGACGCTTGGCCGGATCGATCTCGTTGCGCTCCTTGTCCAGGGCGGCGTCGATCTCCGGGTCGTCGATGCCGGCGATGCGCTTGGAAGAGGAGTGGAAGTGGGTCCTCAGCACCAGATCCGGCTCGGGCGATCCGGTCGACCAGCCGCAGTCGATCATGTTGCCGGGGCCGCCGCCGGGGCGGTCGTAGAGGCGCTCGTTCCAGGCCGCCACCTCCATGACGTTCAAGGTCACCGGGAAGCCTTGCGCCTGCAGCATGAAGGTGATGACCTCGCCGTACTCTTTCGTCTTGGGATAGAAGCCGACAGAGGTGATGTACTCCAGCTCCGGCAGGCCTTCGCCTTTGGGAAATCCGGCTTCGGCCAGCAAGCGTTGACACTCCTCGGGATTGTAGTCCGGATAGTTCGGGGTATCGACGTAACCGAACTTGACCGGCGAGATGAAGGCGTTCGAGGGCGCGCCCGAGACTCCCAGGATGTCCAGGATGATCGACCTGTCGATGGCATGGCAGGCGGCCTTGCGCAGGCGCACGTCGTCGAAGGGCGGCTTGGAGCAGCGGAACCAGAGGTACTTGTTCTCCACCGAGATCGCCTTGTTCAGCTTGAAGCCGCCTTTCTCCGAGATGGTCTCGACCTGCTCGGTCTCCAGCCGTTCGATCAGATCGGCCTCGCCGGAAAGCAGCGCCAGGGTTCTGGTCGTGGCATCGCCGACGAAGCTGAAGTTGATGCCCGGCAGCTTGGGCTTGCCCTGATAGAAACCGTCATAGGCGGTGAGGACCGTGGTGTTGCCGTCCTGTCGATCGAACTTGAAGGGTCCGGTTCCGTTCGGTCGCTTGGCCAGCGCCTGACCGTCGGCGATGTCCTTGGCCGACATGATCGGCAGGAAGGCGGAGAGGAACCAGAAGAGGCTGGCGGGGTAGTTGTAGTCGCCGGTCTGGATGTGGACGGTGTGCTGGTCGACGATATCCACCCTGCATTGGCCGGGATACCACTGCGCCGGGCGGTCGGGCCCTGATGCATACTCGTAGGTCGCCTTGACGTCCTCTGCGGAGAAATCCTTGCCGTCGTGAAACTTGACGCCCTTGCGCAGTTTGAACTCCAAGGTGTGCGGACCGATGATCTTCATGTCGGTTGCCAGTTCCATCACCAGCTCGTCCGGGTTTTCCGGCCGCATCGGGGCGCGGGTCAGGTATCCGAAGACGAAGCTCTCCAGATTGATCTGGGCCAAGGTCGTGTGGGAGGAGGGGTCCCAGTTCCCGGTCAGGTTCTCGGCCGAGAGGAAGGTCAGCGGCTTGTCCTGGGCGGCAAAGGCCGGGCTGGAGAAGAAGCCGGTATTGAGGGCGGGGAGACCGGCAGCGACGCCTGCCATTGCCGATGCGGAGAGGAACTGACGACGATCAAACTTCATGACATACCTCCTTGGGTGACGCCCGACTGTGTGGGCAGGGTTTCGAGCAGTGGAAGATGAAAGCCGGCCTGCTCTTCCAGCAGTCGGCAGAAGGAAAGGACCGTGCAGTCCGCGTAGCGCCGGCCGACGACCTGCAGGCCGACCGGTAGGCCGGACGCGGAGAGACCTGCGGGAATCGAGGCTGCCGGATTGCCGCTCAGGTTGAAGGGGTAGGTGAAGGGCGTCCAAGCCGTCCAAGGCAGCGCTTCCGAGGTGGCTGCAAGCCAGGACGGCTTCTCCAGTTCGGCCTCGAAGGGCTGGATCGGCACTGTCGGCAGGAGCAGCAGGTCGTGGTCTTCGAAGAAGGCGTGAACCTGCCCGGCAAAGCGGGCTCTGGCCTTCATCGCATCCAGGTAGTCGGCGAGGCTGTAGGCGGCCGCCCGGTCAACAAGGCCGCCAAATCCAGTGCCGAAATCCGCGCTGGCGGCGTCACGGCCGTAAGCGACGCCGCGGCCGGCGACCCAAAGCGTTTCGAAGATGCGGATGGGATCCTGCCAGTCCGGCAGGACGGGTTGCGGCGCGACGCCGAAAGCCTGTGAGAGCCTCTCGACAGCCTCCCCCACGACCCTGGCAACCTGGTCGTCGACCGGGAAACCGAACAGCGTCGGTGCATAGGCGATCCTCAGCGTCTTCGGGTCGATGCCCGCTTGGACGTAGTCGAGAGCGTCATCGGGCAGGGCCAGGTGATCGCGCGGGTCGGGCCCTTTCAGGATGTTGAAGAGCAACGCGCTGTCGGCTGCCGTTCTGGTCATCGGACCCGCGTGCGAGAGCATCTCGGTGGCGCTCCAGGGATAGGCCGGGATGCGCCCGAGGCTGCCTTTCATGGCAAAGATTCCACAAAACGAGGCCGGGATGCGCACCGAGCCGCCGCCGTCGGAACCAAGCGTGAAGGGCACCATTCCGGCAGCGATGGCCGCGGCAGAGCCACTGCTCGAACCGCCGCTTGTCAGCGCCGTGTTCCAGGGGTTGCGCGTCGGCCCGTAGAGTTCGGAGACGCTGGATCCGGACCATCCGAGTTCCGTGGTGGTGGTCTTGCCGAGCAGGATCGCGCCGGCCTTCTCCATCCTCTCCACCACCGGCGCCGACTCGCTGGGGACGAAGTTCCGGAAAGCCCGCGAGCCACGCGCCGTCCGCCGGTTCTTCGTCAAGAAGAGGTCTTTGACGCCGAAGGGGAGGCCATGGAGCGGGCCTCTGCTGATGCCCCTTTCACGCTCCGCATCGCAATCGGCTGCGATCTGCAAGGCTTCGTCAGCGTAGATTTCGACGAAAGCATTAATCTCGCTGTTTCTGGTATTTATGGACTCTATGGAATCACGAACCACCGTCACAGAAGAGCGGGAGTTCGTGGTTGTATGTGTGAGTGGTTCCATTGTATCAGCGAGCAATGTGCAGTTTTGTGGGTTTTGTTGATTATGTGGTTAATCTAATTGACCGAAAGGAGTCAAAGGGAATTTTGGAATTTGTGGTTAATGTTGAATTTGTTTCGCGGCTATGATGTCAGTACGGATCAGCAAACCGGGTCGGCTGAGATCACGGGTCCTCTGCTCCAAAACGCAAGAAGGCCCCCGAGTTGGGGGCCTTCTTGGCTGATGGTGGGCAAGGGTCCGGGTTCATTCCTGTCGGGCGATGGCTCGAATCTCGATGATTGCCCCATCGCGGACGAACCCTGCAACCTCGATTGCGGTCCATGCTGGATAGGGTTCCACCACATACTCAGCCCGCACGGCCTTGAAGAGTGCGAGGTGGTCTTTCAGGCCGACATGGTATGTCGTCATTTCAACCAATGCGCCGAAATCCAGTCCGGCTTCACGAAGCACAAGACCGATCTTATCGAATGCGCTGCGCATCTGGGTTTCGGGATCTTCCGAAAGTGTGCCGTCAGTGTTCGCACCGGTAAAACCGGTCAAGAAGACATGATCGCCTGAGAGATGGCCGGGCGACATTCTCCAGTCGTCATAATAGGCCTGCAACTCATTGGGTACGATGGCTTTCCGCCTCATAAGGGGGTCTCCCGGTCACGCTGTCTGGACGGCTGTTTCAGTGATGCTGGCGCCCGCATCAAACGCCGAGTGGCATGCCGTCGTGGCCAGGATCGGCGGCGCCGGACCAGGTGCCGTCGGCGTGGCGCTTCAGGCCATGCACAGCGGCGAAGCCATAGCTCTGGTAGCTGCGTGCGACTTGGTAGCCTTGCCTCTCCAGCTCGCGCGTGACGAAGCGGGGGATGCGGTTGCTCACGTCGATCAAGTTGCTGGTGGCGGAAAAGCGGGGCGCGACGATCGCCTCAAGGATCGACATGTCGAACTCCAGCACGTTCAGGGTTGCAAGCAGGACCCCCATGGCGATCTGGGTGCCGCCCGGCGCACCGATCACCAGCTGCGGCTCGCCCTCCCTGAAGACGATGGTCGGGCACACGGAGCTGAAGCGGGCCTTGCCCGGTGCGATCGATCCAGCACGGCCCGGGCGCGGGTCGAAGACACCCATGCAGCCGTTGTACATGAAGCCCAAGCCCTCGGTGATGACGCCCGACGGCATGCCCAGCGAGTGGGTCATGGAGACGATGTTGCCCTGGGCATCGGCCACAGAGATCTGCGTGGTGTTCTTGGATTCCTCGAAGCCGCCGCCGTGACGCTCGACATGGGCGACCTCGCCGGCCTTGATCCGCTCGGCCTGTTCGCGCGCATAGGCCGGATCGGTAAGGCGCGCGACCGGTACGTCATAGAAGTCCGGGTCGCCGACGAAGTTATCCTTGTCGGAGGTGGCGCGTTTCATGGTTTCGCAGACGGTGCGCAGATAGTCGGCGCTGTTGTGCCCCATGGCCTTGAGGTCGAAGGCCTCCAGGATCTGCAGCATCTCGATCAGCATGATGCCGCCACCGGGTGGCTGGTTGCTCGCCACCTCATAGCCGCGGAAGCGGCCGCGCAGTGGTGGCAGATTGCTGGTGCGATAGGCTTTGAGGTCTTCGGCAGATAGCAGGCCGCCGTTGGCCTTCATGTCGGCAGCGATCCTCTCGGCGATCTCGCCTCTGTAGAAAACATCCGCACCCTCCTTGGCAATAAGGCGCAGAGTTCGTGCCATGTCAGGATTGTCCAGGCGCTCGCCGGGGCGCTTCAGGCGGCCGTCGGGATGGAAGTAGATGCGCCGGCCGGATGGAGTCAGCGCCAGGCGTTCCGAGGTCAGGACTCGGCCAAAGTCGTCTTCCACGGTCCAGAAGTGGTGGACGTGCGGACGGATGGTAACCCCGGCCTCGGCATGCTCGATTGCCGGCTGGACGATATCCGTCCAATCCATCAGACCGTGCGTCGTCTGTGCTTCGAAATAGGCCTTCAGGCTGCCTGGAACGGTGATCGACTGATAGCCGGCATCGTTCACCCGCCCCTTGAGGATAAAGCCGAAGCCGTCGCGGGTCTCGCCTTCGATCAGATCCTCCCACATGTCGGGTCTGGCGGCGGCCGGTGTCTTGCCGTGAAAGTCAATGAAACCGTGGAAGCCTTTCTTCGGCATATAGATTTGCATACTGCCGAATCCGGCGATGCCGCACATCTGCGGGTCGACAACCCCCTGGACCAATGCGGTCGCGATCGCGGCGTCGACCGCATTGCCGCCACGGCGGAGGATCTCGACCCCGGTCTCGCTGGCCTCGGGCTGCGGCGTGCTGATCATGGCTTTGGCGCGCATCTCGTTCCTCGTCTCAAGCTCGCTGTTCCCTCTATAGCAAATTCAGCCAGGTGCAGGATCGCTAGAGGCGCATGGCCCCTACCGAAAGAGCGAAAGCGCAGTCCCCTGGATGACGCCCCCTAGCCCGGCACAGCGGTGTCGCCAAATCTCAGAGAAAGGCTAATCACTATTTGATTTGGCGGAGCGAAATATGATCTAAAGCCAATCTACTCTTCAGGAGGTGGTCATGACTGGAGTGCACGAGAGGCGCTGTGGCGAGGCGCTGGTAGCCTTGTTGGCAGACTATGGGATCGACACGGCCTTCGGCATTCCGGGCGTGCATACGATCGAGCTCTATCGCGGGCTGGAACGGCAGGGCCTGCGCCATGTGCTGACCCGGCACGAGCAGGGGGCTGGCTTCATGGCCGATGGCTTCGCGCGTGCGAGCGGGCGGCCGGCGGCCTGTTTCCTGATCTCCGGGCCGGGGCTCACCAACGCGGCCACGCCGATCGCACAGGCCTATTCCGACAGCCAGCCGATGCTGGTCGTCGCCACCACCAACACGCGGCGCGAGATCGGCAAGGGCTGGGGTCCCTTTCACGAGCTGCGCAATCAGCGGCTGATCGCCGAGCAGTTCACCGCCTATGCCGGCCAGGCGCTCTCGCCTGAAGATATCCCGGACGTCGTGGCGCAAGCCTTCGCGGCGATGGCCGGGCGGCCGAGGCCGGTCTACATCGAGCTGCCGCGCGATCTGCTCTCCGAGCCGGCGGCAGGCGACTGGTCGCCGCGCCTTCCCGCAGCCCGTCCCGCACCGCGGCTGGAGGCCATCGACCAGGCGGCCGCTATGCTGCGGGAGGCCCAGCGTCCGCTGATGCTGGTCGGCGCCGGCGCCGCAGAGGCTGCCGAGCCGCTGTTGGAGGTGGTGGAACGCAGCGGTGCGCTTGTCATCACTTCCTTCTGCGGCAAGGGGGTGGTGCCGGAAGGCCACGCGCAGGTGCTGGGCGCGGCCCTCTCCCTGCCGGAAGCCCGCGCCTTGGTCGCCAAGGCCGATGTGGTCTTGGCGATCGGCAGCGAGCTCTCGACGGTCGACGCCTCGAACAACACCCTCGATATCAGCGGGCGGCTCATTCGGGTGGACATCGATCCGCGCAAGATGGTCGACCGCTATCCCGCCGACCTGGCGATCCTGGCGGACGCCGGTCTCGCCGCCCAGGCCCTGGCGGAGAGGCTCGCGACTGCTGAGACCTCCGGTTTGGCAGCAGCCTGGCGAGACGACCTGGCTCACGCGCGCGACTGCCTAAGTCGGCTTGGCGGACCCAAGGCCGGGGAGCATCGTCGGGTGCTCGATACCTTGCGCCGCTCGCTACCGGCTGACGCGATCGTCGTCGGCGACATGACGCAGCTGGCCTACAGCGGTAACCACGCCTTCCCGGTGGACCAGCCCAGGACCTGGCTGCATCCGGCCTCCTACGCCACCTTGGGCTACGCGCTACCGACGGCCATCGGCGCGAAGCTGGCCGCGCCCCGACGGCCGGTGGTGTCCTTGGCCGGCGACTGCGGATTCCTCTTTACCTGTCAGGAGATGGCGACCGCAGCGGAACTGAAGCTGCCGCTGGTGCAGATCCTCTGGAATAACGAGGCGCTGGGCGAAATCCGCGATGCCATGACGGCCGCACAGATCGCACCGGCGGCGGTCGAGGGGCGGAACCCGGACTTCCTGGCCATGGCCCGCGCCTTCGCTTGGCGTGCCGAGGCGGCGCAATCGCTAGAAGACCTGGCAGACCTGGTCGAAGGTGGCTTGCAGGCAGACGGGCCGACGCTGATCGAAGTGCGCGAGGGTGGCGGAGACTGGGCAAGCTAGGCTTTCCAGCCACGCTCGGCATAGGGGGCATTGTCGAGTATCCGCTGTCCGGTCAGCCGGCTGAGATCGATAGAGACAAAACCGCCGTCCAGGATCAGCTCGGCCAGCGCGCGGCCGACGGCCGGCGCGTGCTGCAGGCCGTGACCGGAGAAGCCGGTGGCGATCAGGAAGTTCTGCGGCCCCCCCGGCCAGGCACCGATCACCATGTTACCGTCGAAGAGGCACTGGGCGTAGTGGCCGACCCAGGCGTTCTTGACCTTCAGGCGCTCGAAGGCGGGCACGCGGGTCGCCAGACCGGGCCAGACCCGTTCCTCGAACCACTCGTGGCGCACGTCGAAGCAGAAGTCGCCGGCCAGGGAAAAATCGGTGATGCCGGAGATGAAGCCGCGCCCCTCCGGCCGGAAGCCGACGCCGAAGCCGTCGCGGATGTAGGGCAGTCCCTGCACCGGGTCCTCGGTTTCGAAATAGAAGACCATGCGCGGTAGCGGTTCGACCGGCAGCGCGATGGCGAGCCTGCGACAGAGGGAGCCGGCCCAAGCGCCCGCTGCATTGACGAAGGTGCCGGCGGACAGGCTGCTGCCATCCCGCAGCTGCAGGGACGAAAGCCTCTCTCCATCGCTTTGGAACCCGGTGACTTCGGCTTGGAGAAAGCAGGCGCCGAGGTCCTTGGCCTTCTTGCGCAGACCGGTGAGCGCGCCGTGCGGGTCGATCCAGCCGGCATCGGCCGAGAAGACGGCGTTCACCATGTCCTCGGTCTGCAAGGCCGGCCAGCGGCTGGCGATGGCGTCGGGATCCAGCAGCTCCAGGCTGCAGCCCATGCCGCGCTGGAACTCCGCATTGATGCGAATGTCTTGCGCTTGCGCCTGGTCATTGGCCACGATCAAGAGGCCGCCGCGGCGATAGTCCAAGGGCGGCCGTTCGGCGCCGATCTGCATCAGTTCGGGAAAGCGCGTGTAGAAGTCTTGCCCGTAGCGCGACATCAAGAGGTTCTCGGGCTGCGAGAAGACCAGCCGCACCATGGCGTTGGAGCGCGCCGAGGCCGCGTACTCGTAGCTCGGATCCTTCTCGATCACGACCACCTTCAAGCCCGGTTCGCGCGTCAGCAGGTGGTAGGCCGTGCTGCATCCGGTGAGCGCGCCACCGACGATCGCCACATCGTACATGCCGTCGAGTCTTTCAGAGATTGGATCGTTAATTGACTTAATGGAGCGCATATTGAACTATGTCTATGATTTTCTGAGGTCCGTGGCGATAGAGGCTTCTGGCGCGTGTCGAATATCGATACGACACGAGCAGGGAACAGGGTCACGTTGGAGGAACGATGAGCACCACGATCCGTAAAGGTCTCCAGGTTCTGCAATATCTTGCCCACGCGCCAGCGCCGCAGGGCATGTCGGAGATCGCGCGCGCCATCGATCTGAACAAGAGCGCCGTGCAGCGGATCCTGAACACCCTGCACGCCACCGACTACGTCGAGAAGGCGCCGGGCACCTCCAAGTACCAGCTGACGCTCTCGATCTGGGAACTGGGTTCGCATGTGGTGGAACGCCATGAGGCACGCCGCCTGCTGCATCCCATCCTCAGGTTCGGGGCGCAGAACAGTGGCTACACGGCCTTTCTCGCCTATCGCTCTTTTCCCTTCATCGTCTACCTCGACAAGGTTGAGGGGACGCACGGCCGCCCCTATTCCGCAGAGCCGGGCAGCCGCGTCCCGATCACCACCACGGCCGCCGGCAAGGCTGTTCTGGCCTATTTGCCGGAGGAGGACATCGCGCGTTTGGACGAGCCGCACACCGATTGGACCGGCTATCTGCCTTTCAAGTCGGGCGACATCTCGGGCCTTCGCGCGGAGCTGGCCGAGGTGCGCAGGCGACGCTACGCCACCTCGGCGGGTGGCCTGAAGCCCGGTGTCAATTCGGTCGCCGCGGCGATCTGGTGGCGCGAAACCGAGCCCTATGGCTCTCTCATCCTGACCGCCGACGAGCAGAAGCTGACGGAGGAGCGTTTCGAAGAGGTTGGCGCCATGGTAGCCGGCATGGCCGACGACGCGACCGCGGCCTTGGGTGGTGCCACCTTGCAGCGGAACGCACAGGCGCTCACCGCCTGACGGTTCGATTTTCCTTCTCATAACGCTCTGTGGTCCGGACGGGCTCTAAGCGCGGCTGGCGTCCAGTCTGGCGAAGCGCCACGGCTGTATCCACGATAAAGTGTCATTATTTTGCATTGTTTGTCGGAATGTGATTTACAGCATCGAGTTTTGACCCTTACAATCCGGGCCACCGGCAACGATCCACGGTGCTTGGACCGTGGGCTAACGATGGGAGAGCCAGTTCATGTCTGATCGGTACGACGGAAAGCCACTTGGTGCCCTGATTGCGGGCGTGGAGGGCGGACGCTGGTCACGCCGCAGAGTTCTGCAAGGCGCAGTCGCCAGCGGTGCAGCCCTGGGTGCTGCCTCGCTTTGGCGGCCGGGCCAGGCTGAGGCCGGAACGCCCAAACGCGGCGGTATCTTCCGCGTCGGCCTGCACGACGCCAACACCGCAGATACCTTGGATCCGGCAACCGCAAACGGCGAGTTCACGGTGGAGATGGCCTATGCAATCCGCAACTGCCTGACCGAGATCCTGCCGGACGGCACCGTGGTCGGAGAGCTGGCCGAGGGCTGGGAGGCCTCGTCAGACGCGGCCCAATGGACCTTCACCTTGCGCGAGGGCATCACCTTCCACAACGGCAAGCCGCTGACCGCAGCCGACGTCCGCGATTCGCTCCTCTATCACCTGGGCGAAGACTCCAAGTCGGGCGGCAAGGCCCTGCTGGCCACGGTCACGGATATCAAGGCCGACGGCAACAAGGTGATCATCACCACCAGCAGCGGCTACGCCGACCTGCCCTATGCCCTGGCGGATTTCCACTTCACCGTTTGCCCCTCGGACGGCGCGGGCAAGATCGATGTCTCCGGACCCGGAACCGGGCCCTATGTCGTGGAGATGTTCGAGGCCGGCGTTGGCGCGGACCTGACCCGGAATCCGAACTACTTCAAAGACGGGCGGGCACACTTCGACGGCGTGAAGTTCCTGGCGATCAACGATCCGGCCGCGCGCGCCAATGCGCTTTTGACCGACGAGGTCGACGCGATCAGCGACATCGAGTTGAAGACGGCACGTCTCTTTGCCCAGCAGGATGAGGTCGTCATCGACGACGTCCCCAGCGGCGCGCATGCGACCCTGCCGATGGATATGCGGGTCGCTCCCTTCGACAATCACGATGTGCGCATGGCCTTGAAGCTGGCCATCGACCGGCAAGGCGCCGTGGATCGTGCGCTGCGCGGCTTCGGGTCGATCGGCAACGATCAGCCGATCTCGCCCAGCATGCCTTATTATACGCCGCTGCCGCAGCGCGAATACGATCCCGAGAAAGCCAAGCATCATCTGAAGAAGGCCGGGCTCGACAGCCTGAAGGTCACCCTCTCGGCCGCCGATTCCGCCTTCAACGGGGCGGTCGATCTGGCCGTGCTCTATTCCGAGGACGCCAAGAAGGCCGGCATCGACATCGAGGTCAAGCGCGAGCCCAACGATGGCTACTGGTCGAACGTCTGGATGAAGAAACCCTTCGTGGTCTCGACCTGGAGCGCCCGGCCGACGCCGGACGTCATGTTCTCCACCGCCTACAAGAGCGGCGCGGACTGGAACGAGAGCCGGTTCTCGAACGAACGCTTCGACAAGTTGCTGGCCGAGGCCAAGAGCGAACTCGACAACGTCAAGCGCACCGAGCTCTATCACGAGATGATGCAGATCGTGCGCGACGACGGCGGCGTGGTGATCCCCTTCTTCCGTAACCGCGTGATGGGCAGGCGTACCAACGTCGAGCATGAGGCCAAGATCAGCGGCATCTCTCCGCTGGATGGCTCGCGCGCAGCAGAACGCTGGTGGTTCGCCAGCTAGAGTGGCCCGATCCGAACGCTTGGATCCCAAGCGTTCGGTGAATCGGCCCACTAACGTGTTGATCTGGTGGGGCAACTCATCCAGGCGGATGGGAACCATCCCTCTGGGTTGCACCACTAGGACAGACCCGATGGGCCGTCTCTTGCGGGGTGCGGGAGGCGGCCACTGGCCAGGCAAGCGGTAAGAAAACCCGCGCCAGCGCGGGATTGATAGATGGGCAGACTCCCTCAATCGCTCCGTGGGGTGCGGGAGCGGAAGCTGCGTTCGATCAGGAGGTCCTCGCCCTCCCAGGCGGCGATCTTCGCCTCCGTCATGTAGTGCTCCCGGTCGCCGAAGAAGGTGACTTCCGTTTCAGTGGAGACTTTCCAGTCGCCGCGTTCCACCGAGAGCCGGCGCAGGGTTTCCAGCCGAGCGGCAGCGGGATTGCGATCGCTGACCTTGTAGCGACGGATGGTCTCGCCGCCGGTCTGCAGGCCGTTGTCTTCGGCCAAGGTGACGGCGGCTTTGTCCGTCACGGCATAGATCGTCATGGCATTGGCGATGTCGCGCGTGACCTCTCGGCTGCTCTCGGCCGGCCGCAAGCGACGGCGCGCTAGAGCCTCGGCTCCGTCAGGCGGACCAAAGCCGGTCCAATCCTCAGCCTCGCTGGGCATCTGCGGCAGGGTCAGCTTGCTTGCACTTGCAGCAAGCGTCAGTGCCAAGGGCTCACGGCTCGGCCAGAGCAGCGGCCAGTAACTGGTGGAGAGCGCCAGGCGCAGGCGGTGCCCGGCGGCCAGACGATGGGCGACGGCGCCGAAGGCCAAGGTGACCTCCATCTCTTCGCCGGGAACCATCGGTTTCGGCTCGCCATAGCCGTCCCGCAGGGCGAGGTTGAGCACGCCAAGCGCAATGCGGGTCGAGCGCCCGTCAGGTGCCACGTCGCACAGGCGCGCCACGCAGAAGCCGGCGCTTTGCTGGGCTGCCAGACGCAGGGCCAGGCTGGGTGTGCCGAGGATGGTCAAAGGTGCGCTCAAGGCCTCGGTCTCGAAGCAGAGGGAACGGGCGTCGTCGCAGCGCTGATCGCCCGGTAGATCGGCCCCCCAGCCCATCGGCATGATTTCCCCACCGGCGGTGCCGAGGTCGGGCGGCGTGGCGATCTCGAAGCGGCCCTTGCCGGCCGCCGGACCCAAGCGGCCTGCGTCGCCCAGATGCAGAGAGGTCTCGCTTGCCTCTTGCAGCGGCCAGTTAGGCAGCGCCACCCAGCGCCCCGGTCGCTCGCTCTCGGAGTTCTCCTCCGGCGGATAGCTGTCGGCGAGAAAGACTCGCAGTGCCGGTGCCTCCTCGGCGCCGTTGCGCGCGTTCCTGAGCCAGCGATCGAACCAGAGGGTGCAGAGGTTGCACCAGTCGATGGCGGGCCCGGGGATGCCCATGTGCGGGAACTTATGCGCCCAGGGGCCGACGATCCCGCGCACCAGATCGGGCTGGCGCGCCACCATGCGCAGCACGCTGGCGGCGAAGACATCCGCCGTGCCGCCGGCGGCCAGGGTCGGCACGGCCAGCCCGTCAGGCGCGTCGCAAGGAAAGCCTTTGGTCCAGAAGCTGTCGCGACTGGGGTGCTCCAGCCAGTCGGGCAGCACCCAGTCCAAGTGCTCCAGGCGATCGCGCCAGAGGTCGCGCCAGCCGGACCCGACGATCGCGGGATCGGGTGGCCGCGTCAGGAAGGAGAGCAGGGTCGCGGCCCAGCCGATGTGCTCGCTGGCCATGACACCGCCCATGAAGTGGCAGTCCTCGGCGAAGCGGTCGTCGGTCGCGCCGGCCACTGCGACGGCCTTCAGCGCGGCTGGCGGCGCGGCTGCTGCCTGCAGCGCGCTGAAGCCGCCCCAGGAAAGGCCATACATGCCGAGCGCGCCCGAACACCATTCCTGCGCCGCGATCCAGTCGATCACCTCGATCGCATCGGCGCGCTCCTGATCGCTGTATTCGTCCGAGATCCGACCCTGGCTGTCGCCCGAGCCGCGCGTGTCGACCCGGATGGCGACATAGCCTTTTTCGGCAAAATAGCCGTGGGCGATCTCGTCCCGCTCGGCGGTCGAATAGCGTTTGGGGTAGGGGTGATACTCCAGGATTGCCGGCTGCGGCTCATCGCCTTCCGGGAACCAAACCCGGGCCGAGAGTTCCGTCCCGTCCGTCAGGGGAATCCGCAGGTCATCCTCGATGCGAACGCCGCGCGCCCCGCTTTCCTCCGCCCCGCCTTTCTCCACCCTGCCTTCCTCCACCCTGTCTTCCTCCACCGTGCCTTCCTCCACAAATTCGATCCTTCAGTCATTGATGCATGTATCGGAAATTGACGCAATGCATCGATATAAGATAAATCGGATTGCATTGCCGTATGCTGCGGCTCACCGCTGGAAGGATTGGCGCGCCGGTGACCTTCTCTGCCTTCTCACTGCTGTCCCATGCCTTGAGCGGGCGTGCCTGGCCGCGCCAGTGGCGCGCCGCCGAGCCGGCGGAGGCCTATGACGTCGTTGTCGTGGGCGGTGGCGGTCATGGCCTGGCAACAGCCTTCTACCTGGCGAAGGAGCATGGTCTTCGCCGTGTCGCGGTGCTGGAGAAAAGCTGGCTGGGCGGCGGCAACACCGGACGCAACACCACCATCGTGCGCGCCAACTATATGGAAGAGGGCAACTTCCAGTTCTATCGCTTCTCGCTCGACCTTTGGCGGGATCTGAGCCGGACCCTGAACTACAACGTCATGTTCTCGCCGCGCGGCATGGTCGGTGTGGCGCACAGCCCGGACGCCATGGATGCCTATGCCCAGCGGGTCAATGTCATGACTCTGAACGGGTTGCGCGCAGAACTCTTGGATCTGGGGCAGATGCAGAGACTGCTGCCCTACCTCGACTATTCTCAGCGCGCGCGCTTTCCGGTGGTGGGCGGGATGATCCAGCACGATGCCGGGACGGCAAGGCACGATGCCGTGGCCTGGGGCTATGCCAGAGCCGCCGACCGCCTGGGCGTCGACATCGTCGAAGGCTGCGAGGTCACCGGCTACCTGTGGAAGGGCCAGCGCATTGCCGGAGTCGAGACCGGGAAGGGCCCGGTCCGGGCCGACAAGGTCGTGCTCGCTGTGGCTGGCCACACCTCGCTGCTGGCGGCGAAAGCGGGGCTGCGCCTGCCCTTGGAGAGCCACCTGCTGCAGGCCTTCGTGACCGAGGGACTGAAGCCGATGATCGACCATGTCATCTCCTGGTCCGGCGGCCACTTCTACATCTCGCAATCCGACAAGGGCGGCCTGGTCTTCGGCAGCGATATGGACGGTCATGCCTCCTACAGCGGGCGGGGTGGGATCGCAGTCGCGCGCAAGGCCGCGGCCGCCGCCGTCTCGCTTATCCCGGCCTTGGGCAAGGCCCGCTTGCTTCGGCAGTGGGGCGGGGTGGTCGATCAGACTATGGACGGATCCCCCTTCATCTCTGCTGCGCCCGTCCCCGGCCTCTACCTGACCGGCGGCTGGTGCTATGGCGGCTTCAAGGCGATTCCGGCTTCGGGCTTCTGCACCGCCTGGACCGTCGCCAAGGACGAGCCGCACCCCTTGAGCGCCTGCTTCCGCCTCGACCGCTTCGCCACCGGGCGCGAGCTGGACGAGGAAGGCAGCGGCCCCTATCCGCATCTCCATTGAGGCTATGCCATGCGCTTGATCTGTCCCTGGTGCGGCTCGCGCGACAGCGAGGAGTTCGCCTATGGCGGCGATGCCTGGGCCCAGCGGCCCGCGCAGGCGGAGAGCGATCCAGAGGCCTGGCTCGCCTACCTCTACCAGCGGGACAATCCGCGTGGGCCGCACCGCGAATACTGGCAGCATCGCTTTGGCTGCCGCCGCTGGCTGCTGGTCGAGCGCGACACGCGCACGCATGAGGTGACCCTGGTCACTTTCGCCGAGGAAGTGGGATCGTGAGGCGCCTTCCCGACCGCGGCGAGATCGATCGCGCGCGTCCCCTGCGCTTCCGTTTCGATGGTCGTGCGCTCACGGGCTATGCCGGCGACAGCCTGGCCTCGGCGCTGCTGGCGAACGGCGTGCGCCTGGTCGGGCGCTCCTTCAAGTACCACCGCCCGCGCGGGATCTATGCCGCCGGCCTGGAGGAGCCCAACGCGCTGGTCAGCATCGGCCGCGGCGATGCGCGTCGTCCCAACATCCAGGCAACTGCAGTGCCCTTGAGTGAAGGCCTGGAGGCGGTAAGCCAGAACCGCTGGCCCAGCCTGCATCTGGACCTGCAGTCGCTGACCGGGCTGGCAGCGCCGCTCACCGGCGCGGGCTTCTATTACAAGACCTTCATGGGCCCGAATGCGCGCGCCTGGATGCTTTACGAGCATTTTATCCGCAAGGCCGCCGGCCTCGGTCCTCCGCCGACAGGCCCCGACCCGCGTCCGGCCGAGACCCTGCATGCGCACTGCCGGGTCCTGGTCGTCGGTGCCGGCCTCGCCGGCATTGCGGCCGCGCTGGAAGCCGCGCGGGAAGGAGACAGTGTCCTCCTGGTCGAACGCGATAGCCTTCTCGGTGGGGCTGCGCTCTCGACACCGCCCGGCAGTCAAGAGCGTGCGCATCTTGAGACGCTGCTGACGGCGCTTGCCGCGCAGTCCAACGTGCAAGTCCTAACCAACACGCAGGTCTTCGGCACCTACGACCACGGCTGCTTTGCCGCTGTGGAGGAGGGCGAGGTCCTGCAGCTGTGGCTCATTCGGGCCGAGCGGGCTGTCCTCGCCAGCGGTGCCCTTGAACGCGGCTTCGTCTTTCCCGGCAACGATCGGCCGGGCGTGATGTTGGCCGGTGCGGCCAGAACCTACCTCAATCGCTATGGCGTTCTCTGCGGTGAGCGCGCCGTTGTCTTCCAGAACAACGATAGCGGCGAGGCCGTCGCATTGGAGCTGGCTCAGGCAGGTGCTGCGGTGACGCTGGTCGATCCGCGCGAGAATCTGGACGCCGAGCGGCGCAAGAGCCTGGAATCGGCTGGTATCATCCTGCGGCTCGGCAGTCGAATAACCGCCGCATTCGGTCGGCGCTTGCGTGTGGTGGAGGTGAGCGGCGCGCGCGACAGGGCACGTCTGCCTTGCGATCTGCTCTGCCTTGCCGGCGGCTGGTCGCCGGTCTTGCACCTGGCCAGTCAAGCCGGTGCGAGGCCGCGCTGGAGCGATCCCCATGCCGCCTTCCTGCCGGGATCCTTGCCCGGTGGAATGGCTGTGGTCGGGGCCGCGGCCGGCGACTTTCGCCGAGTGGCGGACGGCGAGGTCGTACCCGAAACAGGCTGGTCCAGACCGCTACAGCCGCTCTGGCGCAGCGGCGAAGGACCTATGGCTTTCGTCGATCTGCAGAACGACGTGACGGCAAAGGATGTTCGCCAGGCGCATGACGAAGGCTTTGTCTCGGTCGAGCATCTGAAGCGCTACACGACACTTGGCATGGGCAGCGATCAGGGGCGTACCTCCAATGTCCTTGGTCTTGCCCTGATGGCCGAGGCCAGCGGGCGCACGATTGCCGAGACCGGCACGACGACCTTCCGCCCACCCTATGCAGCCGTCTCGCTCGGCGCGCTCGCCGGGGCTGAGGTCGGCGGCGCATTTCATCTGCGCCGCCGCACGCCCTTGGACTCGCTCCTTCGAGAGGAGGGGGCCGTTATGACCCACTCAGGCCTGTGGGAGCGCGCCTGGTACTTTCGCGAGAACGGCCCGGACCTGGAGAGCGCGAGTTGTCGGGAGATGGAGATAGTGCGTAGCGACGCCGCCATCTCCGACGTCTCGACCCTGGGCAAGTTCGAGATCGAGGGCCCCGATGCCGCGGAACTGTTGAACCGGCTCTATTGCAACGGCTGGAGCAAGCTCGCCGTCGGCAAGGCGCGCTGGGGGGTGATGTTGCGCGACGATGGCTATGTCTTCGACGACGGCACGACGGCAAGGCTGGGTGAGACCCGCTATGTCATGACCACGACGACCGCCAAGGCCGAACAAGTGCTCTCCAGAATAGAGTTCCTTCTGCAGACTGCCTGGCGCGATCTTCGAGTCCAGGTCTGCGATGTGACCGATCACTGGGCGGCCATCGCGCTCTCCGGACCCAACGCGCGCAAGGTGCTGGCCAAGCTGATCGGTGCAGAGCAGGCGCGTGACCTGCCCTTTCTCGGTCTGCTTGAGACAGAGCTGGCGGGCGCGCCTGTGCGGTTGATCCGGGTCAGCTTTTCCGGTGAGCTTGGCTATGAGGTCTACTGCCCTGCGCAGGATGCACCGAGCGTTTGGCGGGCCCTGCGGCGAGCCGGCGCCGGTGCCTATGGCCTCGAGGCCTTGGGCGCGCTCAGGATCGAGAAGGGCCATGTCTCCGCTGGAGAGCTGGACGGCCGCACCACCCTCGACGATCTCGGTCTGGCCGCTATGGCCAGCCGCAAGAAAGCCTTCGTCGGTCAGGTCATGGCCGAGCGGCCGGGTCTGCAGGCAAAGGATCGCAAGCAACTGGTCGGCTTGACCGCCGAGACGCCGCTCAGCAGCGGTGCGGTGCTGTCCTTTGGGCCCTTCGCAGGCCTGGGCGAGGGGCGCATCACAGCGGCCACCTGGTCGCCCTCGCTTGGCTGCTATCTGGCCTTGGCGCTCCTGCGCGACGGGCGCGCCCAGCATGGCCGCGAGGTCGCCGTGCACGACCCGGCGCGCGGTCGCCTCTGCAAGGCGCTGGTTCGCGATCCGCACTTCCTCGATCCCGAAGGAGTGCGGCAGCGTGGATGATAGGCATAGCATCCTAGACCAGGGCGCCGCCCTTCAGCTGCAGCTCCAACCCTGCCGACCGCTGGTGCAGGTCGGCTTCTGGCGTGGTGCGCGCGGCGCGGCCGCATTGCGGCTGGCAGAAGCCTTGGCGTTCGAAATGCCTGCGGACGGCCGGCAGGTTGCCGGATTCCCTGACGGTTGGGCCTATCGCATCGCGCCGGACCGCCTGCTGCTCTTGAGCGATCGGGCGCGACCGCTGCTGCAGGAATGCCGGTCTGCCGTCGGGCAGGACGGAGCGGTCAGCGACATCGGTCACGCCAAGCGCATCCTCGATCTCGACGGCAGCGAGGCGGTCTCTCTTCTGACCCGCGGGATAGCGATCGATCTGGGACCGGCAGGCCTAACCCCCGGCGCCTTTGCGCAGACCCGGCTGCACGACGCGAGCATCCTTGTTCACCGGCTGTCGCCAGAGCGTTTTCGCCTGCTCATACCGACCAGCTTCGCCGCCGCGCTTGTCGACTGGTTCGTGGAGTCTTGGGCGATGATGCAATATTAGATCTAATGCATTGAATAGTGATTTATTTGATTGATCGCCGGAAGGTGCTCGTGTACCTGGGAGTCATCGAAAGGCGGGGGAGGTCCAGATGAAGTCTCACGTGAGAGTGGCGGTCATCGGCGGCGGCGTCATCGGCTGCTCGACGCTCTATCACCTGGCCCATCTCGGCTGGACCGACATCGCGCTTTTCGAGCGTTCGGAGCTGACCTCGGGCTCCACCTGGCATGCAGCGGCGGGCTTCGGCGTGCTGCACGACGACACCAACATGGCCCGGCTGAACTATTACACCATCTCCTGCTATCGCGGGCTGGAGGCGGAGACCGGGCAGTCCTGCGGCATCCACACCACCGGTGCGCTCTACCTGGCCGAGACCGAGGCCCGCATGGACCAGCTGCGCATCATGGAGGCCAAGGCGCGCCACCTGGGTTTCGCCTTCGAGCCGCTGTCTCCCAACGAGATTCGCGATCGCCATCCGCTGCTCGATGCAAGCCGCCTGAAGGGCGCCTGGTATCAGCCCGACGAAGGCCATCTCGACCCCTCCGGCATGACCCATGCATTGGCCAAGGGCGCCCGGCAACTGGGGGCCGAGGTGCACCGCTTCACCAAGGTAGTGGAGACCAATCCGCGCGGTGACGGCAGTTGGGAGATCGTGACCGACAAGGGCACGGTCATTGCCGAATACCTGGTCAATGCGGCCGGGCTTTGGGCGCGCGAGGTGGGGCGCATGGCCGGCCTGGAGCTACCCATCATCCCGATGGAGCACATGTACCTGGTGACCGAGACGATCCCGGAGATCGCGGCGCTCAACAGCGAGCTGCCCTCGGTCTCGGACCGCGATGCCGAATACTACATGCGCCAGGAAGGCCAAGGTCTGCTGGTCGGCGCCTACGAACGGCGCGGCAAGCACTGGTCGGTCGAGGGCACGCCATGGGATTTCGGCCATGAGCTGCTGCCCGACGACCTGGAGCGCATCTCGGAAAACATGGAGCGTGCAATTGCCCGCACGCCTGCATTGGGCAAGGTCGGCATCAAGCGGGTCATCAACGGGCCGATGATGTGGTCGCCCGACACCTCCGGCATGCTGGGGCCGGTGCCGGGCTTGCGGAACTACTATGCAGCCGTGGGCATCATGACCGGCATCGGCTCCGGCGGCGGCTTGGGCAAGTGTGTGGCCGAGTGGATCGTCGAGGGCACGCCGGAATGGGATGTCGCCTCGCTGGATATCGCGCGCTTCGGCGACTACTTCACGCCGGAGTTCCTGCTGGCGCGCTCGGCCGAGAACTACGGCACCCGCTTCCGCATGCACTTCCCCAAGGAGCAACTGACCAGCGGCCGGCCGCAGCGGGTTCGCAAGAACTATGCCCAGCAGGTCGAGCAGGGGGCCGTCTTCGGCGTCTCGTTTGGTTGGGAGAATCCGCAGTACTTCGCCGCCTGCGAGGCCGAGCGCGATTCCGGCTATGCCTACCGCCGCGCCAAGTGGTTCGAGCCTGTCGGCCGCGAGGTGCGTGCGCTGCGCCGCTCCGGCGGGATCATCGATACCTCGCCCTATGCCAAGTATCTGGTGACCGGGTCCGGCGCCGAGGCCTGGCTGGACGGTCTGGTCACCAACCGGCTGCCGCAGGGCCTGGGCCGGATCACGCTCTGCCCCATGGTGAACGAGAAGGGTGGCTTGGTCGCCGACTTCACCGTCACGCGGTTGGGGCCGGAACGCTTCTTCCTGGTCGGCTCCGGCTCTGCCGTGAAGTTCCACCAGCGCCTCCTGTGCGACCGGCTGTCCGGTCCCGGCATCTTCTTCCAGGACCTGACCGATAGCTGGGCCGGATTCTCCGTCTCCGGCCCGCGCGCGCGGGATTTTCTGCAGCGACTGACGGACAGCGACCTTTCGGGCGAAGCCCTGCCGTTTCTCTCCGGCGGCGAGGCTGCGGTGGCAGGTCAAACGGCAATCATCCTGCGGCTCTCCTTCACCGGCGAGCTGGGCTTCGAGGTCTATACGCCGGATCGTGGCTATGCTTCGGTCTATGCCGCCATGCGCCGTGCTGCAGCCAAACTCGACATCGCCTTCTGCGGAACCCTCGCGCAAGACAGCCTGCGGCTCGAGAAGGGTTATGGTTCGGTCTTTAGCGAGTACACCGCAGACTACAGCCCCTTCGATGCCGGCCTGGAGCGCTTCGTCAAGCTGGACAAGGGACCCTTCCAGGGGCGCGATGCACTTGCCCAAGCGGCCCAACAAGAAAGTGCGGTTACCCTTCGGCTCTTCGCCGTCGAGAGCGAGGCGGCCGACTGTATCGGCGGCGAGCCGGTTTGGAAGAACGGCCGCATCGTCGGCGAAACCACCTCTGGCGGCTATGGCTTCGCGGTCGGGCAGAGCCTGGCCCTGGCCTATGTCTCGCGGGCCGATGCCGACTGCGGTGCCGACTATCGCATTCCCGTGGTCGGCGACCTGCGTCCGGCCCGCTTGCTGGCGCAAGCGCCCTACGATCCCGACGGCATCAAGCTACGGCAGTGAGGTCTTGGCATGACATCCTCTAAGCGCTTGGCCAGCTACAACGGCCAGATCATTGCGGAAGACGAGGCGAAGATTCATGCGCTCTCGCCGGCGGTGAAGTATGCCTCGGCCCTCTTCGAGGGCTGCCGCGCCTATTGGAACGCGGAACAGCAGACGCTGCTGGCCTTTCGCCTGGCCGATCACATCGACCGCCTCTTCGACGGCATGCGCATCCTGCGTTTCGAGGCCGAGATCGATCGCGAAACCCTGACCAAGTGGGTATTGGAACTGATCCAACGCCAGGGCGAGCGCCAGGGTCTCTACTTCCGCATTCTGGCCTTCATCGACGGCCGCGGCGATCAGGGCGCGCGCGGACCGGTCAGCTTCATCGTCACCCAGGCGCCACTGGGTCGCGGCGTCGAGTTCGAGCGTGGCTTCCGCCTGGGCGTCAGCTCTTGGGTGCGGGTGGCCGATCGCGCCATGCCGCCGCGGGTCAAGTGCATCGCCAACTATCACAACGGCCGGCTCGGCATCCTGGATGCCCAGCAGCAGGGCTTCGACTATCCGCTCTTTCTGACCGAAGCCGGCAAGGTGGCCGAGACCGCCGGCTCTTGCCTCTTCCTCGTCAAGCGTGGCCGGGTCGTCACCCCCTCCGTCACCTCCGACATTCTCGAGAGCATCACGCGGGATACGGTGCTGTCTCTGCTCGCCGAGGATGGCATCACCGTCGAAGAACGCGCCGTCGACCGCAGCGAGACCTATCTGGCTGAAGAGGCCTTCATCACCGGCACGCACCAGGAGGTCTGCCCGGTGGTCGCAATCGACGGCTTGCCGATCGGTACGGGCAAGCCCGGCCCCTTCGTGCGCAAGCTGCAGCAGCGCTACCTCGACCTGGTCGAGGGACGCTCTGCCGATCCGCAAGGCTGGCGCCGAGCGATTGCCCTGTCGTCTGTCGCTCAGAACGATTGACGAGACCGAATAAAGACACGATAGTTCACTATACGATGAAAGTGTAGGTGCGGCGATGGATGGAGCCTCGACCCTGGGCGAGCTGCCGAGCGGCGCTTGGGAGCTGCCCGAAGAGCTACGAATGCTGCGCGAGACCGTGGTGCGCTTCATGACCGATGAGGTGCGCCCGCTGGACGAGCGCCAAGCGCACGACGCCTACGCACTGCCGGCGGACGATCTCGCCGCGGTGCAGGCGAAGGCCAGGGCGCTGGGCCTTTGGTGCCTGGCTTCCCCGGCCCAGTACGGCGGTGGCGGCCTTGGCCTCTTGGCCCAGGTGCTGGTCGCCGAAGAGGCCGCCAAATGCCGGATGGGCTGTTACGTGCCGGCCTGCGGGGCCTTCGGCATCGACCCGCCCAGCGTGATCTGGCTCGGCAGCGCGGAGCAGCGGGAGCGCTATGGCCTGCCTGCCATCCAGAAGGGCCGCAAGTGCTTCGTCGCCATCTCAGAGGCATCGGGTGGGTCCGACCCGGCCCGGAAGATCCAGACCCGGGCGGTGCGCGACGGCGATCACTATGTCATCAGCGGCACCAAGATGTGGATCACCGCCGCCGGCGACGCCGACTGGGGCCTGGTCTTCGCTCGCACCGGCGAGGCCGGCAAGGGATCCGGCATAAGCGCCTTCATCGTCGATCGCGACACCCCCGGCCTGTCGGCCAGCGAGATCGGCGTCATCCGCTCTTACTCGCCCTATGAACTTGTCTTCGACGGGGTCCGCGTGCCGCTGGAGAACCGTCTGGGCGAAGAGGGAGAAGGCTTCGCCATATGCCAGAAGTGGTTGATCCATGCCCGGCTGCCCTATGCCGCCGGTGTCATCGGCGTCGCCCAGGAGGCCTTGCGTCTGGCCATCGACTGGGCGCGCCAGCGCAAGGTCCACAAGTCCTTGCTGGCCGACAAGCAGGCGATCCAGTGGATGATCGCCGACAGCGAGATGGAGCTGCGCGCCGCTCGCCTCTTGACCTGGCAGGCCGCCTGGAACGGCGACCTGGGTCGCGATATCAAGACCGAAGCCTCGATCGCCAAGGTCTATGCGACGGAGACCGCCGGGCGGGTGATCGATCGCTGTGTGCAGATCCTGGGCGCCATGGGCCTGGCCAAGGAGATGCCGCTGGAGCGTTGGTACCGCGAACTGCGCATCAAGCGCATCGGCGAGGGGCCGTCGGAGGTGCAGCGCATGGTGCTGGCCCGCGACCTGCTGCGGGGCTGAGCGCCATGCCCATCGACTTCGAGGTCAGCCAAGGCATCGCCACCATCACCATCAACCGGCCGGAGCGGCGCAATGCGCTGGATGCCGAGCACTACAAGCTGCTCTCGGCTGCCTGGCAGCGGGTGCGCGACGAGACGGAGATCCGCGTCGCCATCGTCACCGGGGCCGGCGACAAGGCCTTCTGCGCCGGTGCGGACATCAAGTCCTTCGTCGGTCGCGAACAGGAACTCTCGGAGCTGTGGCTGACGCAGAAAGACCCGCTGCTGAACCGCGGCCTGGAGATCTGGAAGCCGGTGATCGCCGCGGTTAACGGCTTCTGTGTCGGCGGCGGCATGACCCTGTTGCTGGGCACCGATCTGCGCGTCGCCGCTACGGGCGCGAGCTTCGGCCTGGCCGAGGTCAAGCGCGGGATCATTGCGGCCAACGGCGGTACGCAGCGGGTGATGAAGCAGCTGCCCTACGCAGTCGCCATGGAGATGCTCTTGCTGGGCGAGCGCATCGATGCCGAGACGGCGGCGCGCTGGGGCCTGATCAACCGCGTGGTGTCGGCGGAGGCCTTGCTGCAGACGGCAAGAGACATGGCGCTGCAGATCGCCGAGAACGCGCCGCTTGCCGTGCAGGCGGCCAAGGAGCTGGCCGTCCGCTCGCAGGACATGGACCTGGCGTCGGGCCTGCGCATGGAGCAGCTGGTCAATCGGATTCTGCACCACAGCGAGGACACCAAGACCGCCAAGGCGGCTTTCGCCGAGAAGCGCAAGCCCAGCTTTCGGGGGCGGTGAGCATGGTCGGAAGCCTTCCCTTTGCCGGCCTGCGCGTTCTCGATCTGACGCAGATCTACAACGGTCCTTACGCCACCTTCCTGATGGCCATGGCGGGCGCCGAGGTGATCAAGGTGGAGCCGCCGGGCGGCGAGTTCCTGCGCCGCCGCGATGCCCGCTCCGGCGCCGGCGTGCCCTTTGCGATGCTGAATGCCTGCAAGCGCTCGATCTCGCTCAATCTCAAGACGGACAAGGGACGGGACCTCTTCCTGCGATTGGTCGAGACCGCCGATGTGGTGGCGGAGAACTATGCGCCGGGTGTCATGGACCGCCTCGGCCTCGGCTACGCAGCCTTGAAGGCGCGCAATCCGGGGGTGATCCTGGCGTCGGGATCCGGATACGGCCAGGACGGCGCCTATCGCGACCTGCCGGCGATGGATCTGACGGTGCAGGCGCTGTCGGGCGTCATGAGCGTCACCGGCTTTGCCGAGAATCCGCCGGTCAAGTCCGGCGCGGCGCTCTGCGATTTCTTCGGCGGCGTGCATCTCTACGGTGCCATTGCAACGGCGCTCTTTCGCCGCGAACGCAGCGGCGAGGGCGCGCGGATCGACGTCTCCATGCTGGAGGCGGTCTATCCATCGCTTGCCTCCAACATCGGCATGACCTACGGCGCGCGCGACGACATCCCGCTGCGCACCGGCAATCGCCATGGCGGCCTCAGCCTCTGCCCCTACAATGTCTATCCGGCCAAGGACGGTCACGTCGCCATCATATGCAACAGCGACAAGCACTGGCAGGCCCTGGCCGACTGCATCGAGCGGCCCGATCTCAAGCAGGCGCCGGAGACCCGCAGCATGCGCGCGCGCGTCGCCAACATGGAGATGGTCGACGCCCTGGTCTCCGACTGGACCGCTGCGCGAGAGAAAGCCCGGATCGCCGAGCTGCTCACAAGACACCGCGTGCCTTGCGCGCCGGTAAGGGATTTGCCGGAGGTCGTTGGCGACGAGACCCTGCGCGCAAGAGACGCTTTGTTGGATATCGATCATCCCGACTATGGCGCGATCACCGTCATGCGCTCGGCCTTGCGTTATGAAGACACGCCCCAGGCCGACTATCGCCCCAGTCCCGCCTATGGCGCCGACAATGCCGCGATCTTCGGGGACTTGGGCTGCGATCTCGAGGCGCTGTCGCGCGAGGGGGTGATCTGATGCGCGGGCGCGCGGTCATCGCCGGCGTCGGCCATACCCGCTATGGCAAGCATCCCGGACGCGAGCGCATCGACCTGATCGTCGAGGCCGCGCGCAATGCGGTCGCCGACGCGGGCATCGAGAAGGACAGCCTGGACGGCGTGCTGGTCAAGATGGCCAACTCCGCGCCCTCGATCCTTTATGGCCAGAAGGTGGCCGAGGCCCTGGGCCTGCGCCCACGTGTGGGGGGGGCCTTGGATCAGGGCGGGGCCGCCAACATCGCGCTTATCTCCTATGCAGCCATGGCGATCGAAGCCGGGCTGATGGAGATGGCGCTGATTTGCTATGGCGACACGCCGCGCAGCGGCTCTCGCGCGGTCTATCACCGGCCGCGCGGCGACGATGCGGTCTATGGCTGGTATGCGACCGCGGCTGGCTACGCCATGATCCACCAGGCCTACAAGCAGCGCTACACGCCGCCCGACACGCATTTCGGCGCCGTTGCCGTCCAGACCCGCGCGAACGGTCTGGAGAATCCGGCCGGGCACCTGCGCCAGGCGCTGTCGATGGAGGCCTATCTTGAGAGCCGTTTGCTGATCGATCCGCTGCGGCGCGACGACTGCTGCCTGGTCTCCGACGGCGGCGCGGCCGTGATCGTGACCAGCGCCGAGCGGGCGCGCGCGCTTGGACTCACGCAAGCCGTCCCCATCCTGGGTTTCGGCCAGGGGCAGGAAAGCTGGGACGTGCACCTGCGCCCGGACCTCACCCACACCATGGCCGAGGTCTCGGCCGATACCGCCTATCGCATGGCGGGCGTGGGGCCGGAAGACATCGATGTTGCCCAGCTCTACGACTGCTTCACCGTCACCGTGCTGCAGACCATGGAGGATTACGGGCTGGCTCCGCGCGGCCAGGCCGGCGCCTTCGCCTTGGCCGAGGGGATCGGGCCGGAGGGCGCCCTGCCGCTCAACACCTCGGGCGGTCTGCTATCGGAAAGTGGCACGCCGGGTCTGCAGCTGGTGATCGAGGGCACGCGCCAAATGCGCGGCGATGCCCGCCTGCAGGTGCGCGACCCGAAGACCTGCATCGTCTCCAACCAAGGCGGCTCGATGCACACCCACGCGACCTTGATTCTGGGACAGCCGACATGATCCCGCACCCCGAGATCACCGAGGTGAACCGCGCCTATTGGGAGGGCCTCGCGGAGGGCCGATTGCAGTTTCAGCGCTGTTCTGCCTGCGATACGGCCTGGCTGCCGCCACGCGCTGCCTGTCCCGCTTGCCTGGCGCCGGAGCCGGGCTGGGCGGTGTCGAGCGGGCAGGGACGCCTGGTTTCCTGGGTGGTCTATCGCCAAGCCTATGCCGATCATCTGAAAGAGCGCCTGCCCTACAACGTCGCCATCGTCGAGCTGGACGAAGGACCGCGCCTCTTGACCAACATCATCGATTCCGCCGAGGGCGAAGGCTTTGCGGTCGGCGCCCGCGTGTCCCTCGCGCTCGAAGAAGAGGAAGGGCTGTGGCTCGCCCGCTTTCGGCTGGCCGATAGGGAGGCTTCGTCATGAGCAAGAAACCCATGATCGTGAATGGGGCTCTGGTGCCCTATGAGGCGGCGACCGTGCACCTGATGTCGGCCGCCATGCGTTATGGCCTCAATGTCTTCGAGGGCCTGCGCGCCTACTGGAATCCAAAAGAGGAACAGCTTTACATCTTTCGCTTGGAAGAACACCTGGAGCGCTTGGCGCAATCGATGAAGCTGCTGCGCTTTGCCCCGGAGGTTGAGGTGGAGGCGGTGGGCGACGCCATCGTCACCTTGCTTCGGACCCATGGGCATCGCGAGAACTGCCACATTCGTGCGACCGCCTATCTGGCCGAAGCCTCCGAGCACCATGTTGCCGGTCCGGTCAGCTGGATGGTCTATGCCGGGGCGAGACCGCGCTCGGCCAAGGTCGAGAGCGGCATTCGCGCCCAGATCTCTTCCTGGCGGCGCCTCTCCGACAATGCCATGCCGCCGCGCATCAAGTGCGGTGCGAACTATGCCAACGCACGGCTTGCCCGCTTTCAGGCCAGGGCCGATGGCTACGACGATGCAGTCATGCTGAACGAAGCCGGCAAGGTCGGTGAGGGGCCGGGCGCCTGCCTCTTTCTCGTCCGCAAGGGTCGCTTGGTGACTCCGGACCAGACCAGCGGGATTCTGGAGAGCATCACCAGGGCAACGGTCCTGACACTGGCTGTCGAGAACGGCATCGCAGTTGAGGAACGCAGCGTCGATCGCAGCGAACTCTATGCCGCCGACGAGCTCTTCTTTGCCGGGTCGGCTGCCGAGGTTCTGCCGATCGTCGCGTTGGACGGACTGGCGATCGGCAGGGGCGCCGTTGGTCCCGTCACCCGGCTGCTGCAGCAGGCCTACTTCTCGGCAACCTTGGGCGACAGCGCGCGAGACCATGGCTGGATCAGCCCGGTCTATGATCTGGAAGGGGTGGGCTGAACCATGCCCTCGCTGCCACTGACGCCAATGTCCGGAGAACGCGCCAGGATCGCCCAGCTTTCCGGCTTCGCCGCCAGTCTGCTGGTGCACGCGGGCCTTCGCAGCGATGACGCTCGTGCTATGGCCGACTGCCTGGTCTTCGCGCAGTCCAGCGGCATCGACAGCCATGGCTTGATGCACCTGCCTGCCTACCTCAATGGCCTTAGGCGCTCTGCGCTCAATCCCCGACCGCGCTTTGTCTTTACCGCAGAGCGCGCGGCTGCCGCCAGCCTGGATGCCGAGCAGGCACCGGGCATCCTGGCAGCTCTTGCGGCTTCCGACCGGGCGAGCGCCTTGGCGAAGCAGGCCGGGGTGGGGGCCGTTGCCGTGCGCAATTCCGGCCATTTCGGCGTGGCCTCCTACTTCGTCCATCGCATGCTCGGCCAGCAGCAGGTCGGCCTGGTTTTTTCCAACGCCTCGCCCAGCGTTGCGCCGCGCGGCGGACGTCAGCCCCTCTTCGGGACCAATCCCATCGCCGCCGGCTTTCCGCGCGCAGACGGCCAGCCGCTGGTCATCGATCTTGCCAGCACGCTTGGCTCGCGCGCCCGCATACGCAAGGCGGCGGCAGCGGGCGAGGAGATACCGGCCGACTGGGCGCTCGATGCCGAGGGCCAGCCGACGACCTCGGCCGAAGCGGCACTTCAGGGCAGCATGCAGGCGCTAGGCGGCGCCAAGGGGACCTTGCTCTGCCTGCTGGTGGAACTGCTTTGCGTCTCGCTCTCCGGCGGTGCGCTCGGCGCCGAGGTCAGGCCACCGCAGGACCCGAGCAGCCAGCCCGCCGACGTCAGTCACCTCTTCCTTGCCTTCGATCCCGAGGCCTTCGGCGGTGCCGCTGCCTTGTCCGATAGGGTCGCCGAGATCGCTGCGGCCATCGAATCCGTAGAGCCGGTCGAGGCCGACAGCCCGGTCCGCCTGCCGGGCGCGCGGGCGGCAGCAGCAAGACGAGAGGCAGAGCGAAACGGCATCTTGGTCACGCCGGCCTTAGCCAATGCCTTGGCCAAGGCACGCAGCGAGGCTGCGGCCTTCACCCATTTTACGATCGGCGCCTGATTCCCATGAGCCTGCGCATTGCCATCGACATTGGCGGCACCTTCACCGACGGTGTGCTGCTGGAGCCGGAGAGCGGACGGATCCGGCTTGCAAAGTCTCTGACCACGCCTGCCGACCCCGGCGCGGGACTCGCACGGGTCGCGGAGGACCTGCTTGCTGCGCAAGACGGCACAGTCGGGCAGGTCGTGCACGGCACCACCTTGATCACCAACAGCCTGCTGGAACGCAAGGGCGCGCGCACGGCGCTTGTGACCAACTGCGGTATGGCCGACGCGCTCGATATCGGGCGGGAGCTGCGCTACGACACCTACGACCTGGGACTGACCTATCCCCAGGCGCTGGTTGCGCGCGGGGACCGTTTCGAGCTGGCCGTTCGCATGGGGCCGGACGGCAGCGAATGGCAGGCAGCCAACAGCGAGGACTTGGAGGCGCTTGCGACGTCCATCGCCGACAGCGGCGTTCTCTCGGTGGCCGTTTGTCTGCTGCACGCACCCGTTTCCGCTCGTCAGGAGCAACAGGTGCGCCAGGCGCTGGCGGCCAAGGCGCCGGACCTGCCGGTCTCGCTCTCGGCCGAGGTTGCCGGTGAGATCGGCGAGTACGAGCGCATGTCCACCACCGCGGCCAACTCCTATGTCCGCCCGCTGGTCGAGCGCTATCTGGATAGCCTGAAGGAGCGTCTGGGTCGGCTCGGCATCGCAGGGCGGCTCGACATCATGGTGTCGAACGGCGGCTTCACCACGGCAGAACAGGCCGCCCGCTATCCCATCCGCCTGCTGGAATCGGGGCCGGCCGGCGGCGTCATCAGTGCCATCAACTGCGCCGGCGCACAGGGCGCCCAGCAGGTACTCGCCTTCGACATGGGCGGCACGACGGCGAAGGCCTGCGTCGCGGTCGAGGGGCGACCGGACATCACCCATGTCTTCGAGTTCGCCCGCGAGAAACGCTTCAAGAAGGGCAGCGGCCTGCCGGCCGTCGCGCCCTCCATCGACCTGATCGAGATCGGCGCCGGCGGCGGCTCGCTCGCCCGCTGCGACGCGCTCGGCCTCTTGAAGGTCGGGCCGGAGAGTGCCGGCTCCGAGCCGGGCCCGGCCTGCTATGGCCTAGGCGGGGAGGCGGCCACGGTCACCGATGCCGATCTATTGCTGGGCTACCTCGACCCCGATGGTTTCCTGGGCGGACGCATGCGGCTCTATCCCGAGCAGGCGCGCACGGCCCTGGCCCGTGTCGGCGCAGAGGTCGGCTTGGATGCGCTTGCGACTGCCTGGGGCATCCATGACATCGTGAACGAGGCCATGGCCTCGGCGGCACGCACCCACATCGCCGAGAAGGGGCTGGACGCAAGAGGTTTCGCGCTGGTCGCCACGGGTGGCGCTGGTCCCTTGCACGCGGTCGAGGTCGCCAGACGGCTGCGCATTCGCCGCATCCTCTGCCCGATCGCCTCCGGTGTCGGCTCTTGCCTCGGCTTCCTTGCCGCACCCGCCAGAGCGGATCGCTCTTGGTCGCGGATCGAGATGCTGCAGGACCTCGATCATGCTTTTCTGAAAGCGCGTCTGGACCAGGCCTGTCAGGAGATCGAGCGCGAGCTGGCGGATAGCGGTATGGCCGCCGACAGCCTGCAAGCGGCAGCGGAGCTGCGCTATCGCGGCCAGGGCGCCAACGTCGAGGTGGCGATCGACCCACGTCGGCCACCGAACGCGAGCGATCTGGAAGCGGCTTTTCTGGAGGCCTATGCCGAGGTCTTCGGCGTGACCGTTCCCGGCGGCCTACCGGAGGCCGTTACCTGGCGAGTCTGGGGGCTCGCCGGGCTTGGCCTCCGTCGCTATCGCTTGGCCGAAACTGCACAGACAAAAGAGAGGACAGCGCGCGCGCGCTCGATCTATCTACCCGACCAGGGCGACTTTGCCTCGGTGCCGGAGTACGACCGCGGCTGCCTCTTGCCTGGATGCGTCCTGCGCGGCCCTTGCGTCATCTGCGAGGCGGAATCGACCTTGGTGATCGCGCGCCCCGCCGATGTCAGGGTCTTGGATGATGCGACAATCGAAGTCCTGCTGGAGGAGGTCGCGGCATGACGCGGCTCGATCCCATCGCCATCGAGATCCTCTGGACTCGCCTGGTGAGTGTTGTCGACGAGGCAGCTGCCGCCTTCGTGCGCGCCTCCTTTTCCACCCTGGTGCGAGAGGCCAACGATTACGCGGTGGTCCTGACCGATGCCGAGGGGCGCAGCCTGGCGCAGTCCTCGCAGTCGATCCCCTCTTTCATCGCCACCATGCCGGCTACGATCCGCGTCTTCATCGAAGAGCATGGTCTCGAGAGTATGCGCGAGGGCGATGTCTTCATCACCAACGACCCCTGGCACGGCTCCGGCCACCTGAACGACGCCTCGATTGCTTGCCCCATCTTTCGCGACGGCCGGGTCGTGGCCTTCGCCGGCGTGGTCAGTCATTTGCCGGATATTGGTGGCCGTTTGCGCAACCCGGCGAATAGAGAGCTCTTCGAGGAAGGCTTCCAGATTCCGCCGATGCGCCTGCTGCGGGCCGGCGAGGAGGATGCGACCCTGGTGCGGCTGCTGCGCCGGAACGTGCGCGTCCCGGACGAGACCCTGGGCGACGTCTGGGCCATGGTCGCCTGCGTGCAGTCCCTGGGGCAGCGCCTGAACGGCCTGCTGGACGAGATGGAGATCGATCTTGAGGTCTTCGCCGCGGAGGTGATTGCGCGCACCGAAACGGCGATGCGACGTGCCATTGCCGAGGCGCCGGACGGCTCCTGGCGCTATCGGATCGAGAACGATGGACCGGAGGAACTGCCGGGGGGCGTGGTCACCATCTGTGTGCGCGTCACCATCGCCGGTGAGCGGGTGACGGTGGATTACGAGGGCTCTTCCCCGCAGCTGCCGTTGGCGATCAACACGGTCTTGAACTACACCTTCGCCTATTCTGCCTACGCGCTGAAGGCGCTCTTTGCGCCCTGGATCCCGAACAACGAGGGCGCCTTTCGACCGATCGAGGTGAGGGCGCCCGAGGGCTCGATCCTGAACCCACGCCGCCCGGCACCCTGCGGCGCACGCGGGATGATCGGACACCTGCTGCCTCCGGCCATCTTCGGGGCACTGGCAGAGGCGCTGCCGGAGCGGGTGCAGGCTGCACCCGGCTCGCCCTCGAACAATCTGCAGATCGCCAGCCTGGGCGCCGGGGCCCACTATGCCGTCAATGCCTTCCTGGGCGCCGGACAAGGGGCGAGCGGCGGCCAGGACGGCGCCAGTGCCGTCAGCTTTCCCTCGAACCTCTCCAACACGCCGATCGAGGTGATGGAAGGCCAAGCACCGATCGAGGTGTTGCAGCGGTCGATCCGGCGGGGATCCGGCGGGGCCGGCAGGCAGCGCGGCGGCGACGGTATCTCCTTCGGTTTCCGCTTTCTGGGCGAGGTCCCGGCAATCGCCTCCTTCATGGTGAACCGGGTGCGCTGTCCGGCGCCCGGCTTGATGGGCGGTGCGGCGGGGCAAGCAGCCAGCTTTCGGATCAACGACCAGGTCTTGCCGGCCTCCGGCCAGCATCTGCTGAACCGTGGAGACCTGATTTCAATCGAGACCGGCGGCGGCGGCGGTTTCGGCAAAGAGGAGGGATGAGCATGCGCCATGACGGCAAAATCGCATTGGTGACCGGTGCGGCGCAGGGGATCGGCGCGGCCTGCGCCGAGCTGCTGTTTCGCGAGGGCGCCACGGTCGTTTTCTCCGACGTGCAAGGGGATGCCGCGGTTCGGCGGGCAGCCGCACTTGATCCCGACGGCGCGCGCGCCGTAGCGCTGGATTGCGATGTCGGCTCCCGCACTGCTGTGGTCGGACTGGTCGAAGCCGTGGTGCAGCGCTTCGGCCGCTTGGACATCATGGTGAACAACGCCGCGGTCTCCTGCAGCACGGCAGCGCTCGAGCTCAGCGAAGACGAGTTGGACCGGGTCTTGAACGTCAACCTCAAGGGGACCTTCTGGGGTACGCAGGAGGCTGCGAAGGTGATGGTCGCCCAAGGCAGCGGCGCCATCGTCAACATGTCCTCCGCCCAAGCCGAGTTGGCGATCCCGGACCGCGTCCCCTACGGCATCTCCAAGGCCGGAATCAATCAGCTGACCCGTATCTTCGCCATTGCGCTCGCCGACAAGGGCGTGCGGGTGAATGCGGTGGGGCCGGGTACGATCCTCACTCCGCTGACAGCGGGGCTTGGAAAGAACGAGGCTGCCTATCGGCGCATCCTCTCGCGCACGCCCATGGGGCGGCTCGGCCGGGCCGAGGAGGTGGCCGCCGTGGTCTCCTTCCTGGCCAGCGACGAGGCCTCCTACGTCACCGGCCAAACCCTCTACCCCGATGGCGGCCGGGCCCATCTCAACTACACCGTCCCGGTCCCCGACACGCTGCCAGATCTGGAGGAATTATGACCACAGCCTGCATCATCACGGTCGCGATCACCGGCTCGGTGCCGCGCAAGGCCGACACGCCGGCGGTGCCGGTCACCGTCAGCGAGCAGATCGAATCGACTCATGCCGCCTTCGAAGCCGGCGCCTCGCTGGTTCACATTCATGTCCGCGATGGCGAGGAGAGGCCCTCCTCCGATCCGGACTTGTTCGCCGCCGTTCAGGCCGGCATCCGCAAGCACTGTCCGGGCATGATCGTGCAGTTCTCCACCGGTGCGCGGGGCCGTGCACTGGAGCAGCGGGGCGGGATGTTGCACTTGCGCCCCGACATGGCCTCGCTGGCCACCGGCTCGGTCAACTTTCCGACCTTCGTCAACGAGAACCCACCGCAGTTTATCCGCGCGCTGGCCTCGCAGATGCTGGAGGAGGGGATCAAGCCGGAGTGTGAGATCTTCGACCTGGCCATGCTCTACAACGCCGCCGATCTGGTGGCCGAGGGGCTGTTGACGACACCGCCGCACCTGCAGTTCGTGATGGGGATCAAGGGCGCGCAGCCGGCCAGGCGGCAGATCCTGGCCTTCGAAGTTGCGGAGATGCAGGCGCTGCTGCCCGGCGCCACCTGGACCGCCGCCGGCCTGGGCCGCCATCAGCTGGAGGTCAACCACTGGGCGCTGGAGATGGGCGGGCACTGCCGCACCGGGCTGGAGGACAACATCCGCTACGACAAGCAGCGCCTGGCGGAGAGCAATGCAGAACTGGTGGCCCGCGTCGCCGCACTTTGCGCCGACTATGACCGCCACCCGGCCAGCCCGGTCGAGGCGCGCGCCATTCTGGGCCTCGCGCCCGCTCTGGCAGAGGCTTAGCCGGATGGCGTCGCCCAGAACGCGCCGTCGGCGCACCCCGGACCGCCGCGCGCTGCCGATCGAGCAGCTGGCCTGGTCGCAACTGCGCCTGCGCGCGCCCTTCGTTGAGATCCTCTCTACCGACCAGATCGCCGCTATCCATCGCAACTCGTTGCGCATCCTGCAGGAGATCGGGATCGTCTTCAACGACGAGGAGGCGCTGTCGATCTTTCGCGCGGCCGGCGCGCCCGTCGATGGGCAGGGCCGGGTGCGCATCGGCGAGGAGCTGGTGACCCAGGCACTCTCCACCGCGCCCAGCTGCTTCACCCTGACACCGCGCGACCCGGCGAAGGCGGTGGAGATCGGCGGCGATGCACTGGCTTTCTCGACCGTGCTGGGGCCGCCCAACTGCTCCGACCTGGACCGCGGCCGGCGTCCCGGCACGCTCGCCGATTTCGCCGACTTCGTGCGCCTGGGCCAATACTTCAACATCATTCACATGATCGCCGGCTCACCGGTCGAGCCCAACGACGTGCCGGTGGAAATCCGCCATCTGGAGAGCACGCGCACCATGCTGACGCTCTCCGACAAGGTGCCTTATCTCTTCGCACAAGGCCGACAGCGACTGTGGGACGGGCTGGACCTGGTGGCGCTGGGCCTGGGGCTCGAGGGACGCGAGGCGCTGGTCGAGCGGCCGCGTACCTACTCCATCATCAACACCAACTCTCCGCTGCAGTACGACGGCCCCATGGCAGCCGGGGTCATCGAGTTGGCACGGCACAACCAGGTGGCTTTGATCTCGCCCTTCTCGCTGGCCGGTGCTACCATGCCGGTTCCCCTGGCAGCTGCTGTCTCCATGTCCAGTGCCGAGGCGCTGGCGGGTGTCGTGCTGGCGCAACTGGTGCGTCCGGGTGCACCGGTCGTCACCGCTGCCAAGACGGTGAATGTCGACATGAAGACCGGTGCGCCGGCCTTTGCCACGCCGGAATCGAACAAGGCGGTCCAGATCGGCGCACAGCTTGCCCGCCACATCGGCCTGCCTTTCCGGGCTGCCAATTTCAACAACGCCAATCTGCCCGATGCGCAGGCGCTCTACGAAGCCCAGGGTTCGCTCTGGGCGGCCGTAACCGGCGGCACCAACGTGGTCATGCATGCCGCCGGCTGGTTGGAGGGCGGCCTCTGCGCCTCTTTCGAGAAGTTCATCCTCGACGTCGAGATCCTGCAGATGATGGCGGTCTGGCTGCAGCCCGTTCCGGTGAACGAAGACGTCCTCTCGATCGAGGAGATTCGTTCGGTCGGCCCGGGTGGGCATTTCTTCGGTACCGAAAGGACGATCGAGAGCTTCGAGACAGCCTTCTACAGCCCGCTGATCACCAACACGACGAACTACGAAGCCTGGCAGGAAGCTGGTGCGGAGGACGCGACCACGCGCGCGCACGGCATCTATCGGCGCGCGCTTGGAGAGTACCGCGCGCCGCCAATGGCGGAAGAGGCCAAGGCCGCAATCGAGCAGTTTACCGTCCGCCGTACTGCCGAGGGCGGTGCGGAACTGGGCGTTTAGGATTGGGAAACAGAGACATGCAGTCGATGAACAAAGACCGCTTCCTTCGCCACAGCCGTGCCAAGCCCGGCCAGTTGCTCTATGGCGCCGGGCTGGGTGTCCTGCTGCTGGACGATGTCTTTCCGGGCTTTCCGGGAGACGTGCGCAACGCCAGCGGCTGGGGCTTTCCCATCCAGTACCAGGTGATCAAGGACCTGGACATCTGGAACCTGGTGGACGGGCCGGACAAGGATCTGGACGCTCACGTCGGGCCGATCGTCGAGGCTGCCAAGGTCTTGCAGGACACTTACGGCTGTCGGGCGATCGCGGCCGAATGCGGCTTCTTTGCCTATTATCAAAGGCATGTCGCAGCCGCGCTGGAAATCCCGGTCTTCATGTCCAGCCTGCTGCAGATCGGCTGGGCGCAGACCCTGATCGGTCCGGATAGGGTGGTCGGCGTCTTCACCGGCGGGCCGGAGGAGCTGAGCGATGCGCACCTGGAAGCGGTCGGTGTGCGCCTAGGCTCCAACTATCGGCTCTTTAACTTCTACGACTGCGTGACCTCGACAGACATGCCGGAGACCCGCAAGCTCTGGGGGACGGCCGGTCAGCGTCCCGATCCGCCCGGCTGCGACTTCGATCTCTGCGAGGCGCAGATGGTCGAAGCCGCCCTGGCCATGCAGAAGGCAGAGCCCCGCTTGGGGGCGATGGTGCTGGAGTGCACCGGCTATCCGCCCTTCGGCCGTGCGGTACAGCAGGCGACCGGCCTACCCGTCTTCTCCTGGTCAACCCTGCTTGACTTTGCTTGGTCCGCTGCGTCGCATAGGGACTTTTACGGCCATATATAAGGGCAGACGACAGTCCGGTGTCTTGCCGTCAGCAGGTCTTGAGCCCCAGGTGGGCGCGAAAGCGGTTCTTGATGAAGGCTGCATCGCGCGACGGTAGGGAGCGCGCTTGGTTGTCGGCCTTGATCTTGAGAACGAAGAGGCGCGGTCCCTCGGCGGGTTCGTTCAGGGCGCTGCAAAGGCGATCGACCTCCGCGAGGGTCTGCACCAGACCGGTTTCGGCGAAGCCGCAGGCTTCCGCGACGCGCCAGAGGTCGATCCCCCGTCCGGTGTGACTCTCCTGCATGCCAGTTTCGCCATAGTGCTGATTGTCGAGCACGACGATGTCGAGGTTCCGGGGCTTGGCGACTGCGATGGTTGCCAGTGATCCGAAGGCCATGAGCTGCTCGCCGTCACCGGTGATCACCATCACCTGCTTCTTCGGTTGGGCCTGCGCCAGGCCGAGGCCCAGCAGGGCAGCGCCCCCCATCGCCCCCCAAAGATAGTAGGTGCCGTCGCGGTCGCCCGCGGCATGGGCGTCGTAGCTGGGCGAGCCCAGGCCGGTGACGACCAGCGCCTCGCTGCGTGCTGCCAAGAGCTTCGCGACTGCCGCCCGGCGATCCATCGTTGTGTCGCTCATGCCGGTCACCATCTCTTCTTGCCGAGCAGGCGTTGCCCGATCAGCACCGCAATCTGCTGGTCGGCTTCATAGGCCATGACCGCTGCTTGGGCGACGGTCTCGACCAGATCCGCGCCGGTTTCGCTGCGGAATACCCGCACCCCGATGGCCTCCAGTGCTGCCTGCGTCGCTCGTCCCATCGGGACCTGCCAGGGATTGAACTCGCCCCATTCGCCGCGCATGGTCACCAGCAGCAAGAGCGGTATGCGGGCCTGGATCGGCAGCGAGAGCATGTTGATGCAGTTGCCCACGCCCGACGACTGCATCAGCACCACGCTGCGCAGGCCACCCAGCCAGGCGCCGGACGCAATGGCGATGCCCTCTTCTTCGCTGGTCAGCAGGTTGCAGGTGACCGCGCTGTCCGCCTCGAGAAGCCCAATCAAGGTCGTATGCCCGGCATCGGGCACATAGGACATGTGGCGGACATTGGCTTTGCTGAGGGTCTCGTAAAGCGCTTGCGGCCACTCGCTGGCCAGATCGCGGCCCGCCAAGCGGCTTTCTGCAGGTGTCGTCACGATTCGAATCTCCCGATGCAGTGAGCAGTCTCTGTCTGGTTAGCCTTGCGCCCCATGGATAGCATCGATCCTTTTGCTCCATCAGCTATGCCGATAACCTATTGCTGCGCAGGGTGATCGGCCTAGAACCATAAGTCATGCCGCGGAGCTGGGATGCTTCTTCGCGGCGGCCGCCTGCCCGATCCTCTAGCGGTGAAGGCCGGGTGATCTGAAAATGCGCCTTGCTTGTTCCTGGAGATGCCGATGGCTGTTGAACCCGATCCCTATGCCGACATTCGCGACGCGGTTGCCAAGCTCTGTGCGCGCTTTCCGGGTTCCTATTGGCGCGCGCTCGATCGCGAGATGGCCTATCCCGAGGCCTTCGTCGATGCCCTGACCGAGGCTGGCTGGCTTTCGGTTTTGATTCCAGAGGCTTATGGCGGAGCCGGTCTTCCGCTGTCGGCGGCGGCAGCGCTGCTTGAGGAGATCCAGCGCGCCGGCTGCAACAGCAGCGCCTGCCACGCGCAGATCTATACGATGGGGACCCTGCTGCGACATGGCTCGGAGGCACAGAAGCAAGCCTACTTGCCCGACATTGCCGCAGGACGCTTGCGTCTGCAGGCCTTTGGCGTAACCGAGCCCTCCAGCGGCACCGACACCTCGGCCCTCAAGACCACGGCCAAGCGCGACGGCGATCATTTCGTTATCAGTGGCCAGAAGATTTGGACCAGCAGGGCCGAACATTCCGATCTGATGGTGCTGTTGGCGCGGACCACGCCGATCACCGAGGGCATGAAGCGCAGCGATGGGCTGAGCGTCTTTCTCATCGACATGCGCGCGGCCCTGGGCAATGGCATCTCTATCCACCCGATCCGCACGATGATGAACCACTCGACCACCGAGGTCTTCTTCGACAACCTCCGGGTGCCCGCCAATTCCTTGATCGGTGAGGAGGGCAGGGGCTTCCGCTATATCCTCTCGGGCATGAATGCCGAGCGTATTTTGATCGCCGCGGAGTGCGTGGGCGATGCGAAGTGGTTCATCGAGAAGGCCTCTGGCTATGCCAAGGATCGTCGGGTCTTCGGCCGACCGATCGGCCAGAACCAGGGGATCCAGTTTCCCATCGCCAAGGCCTATGCGAACATGCGGGCGGCCGAACTGATGGTGAAGGAAGCCCTTGCGCTCTATGAGGCGGGCGAGAATCCGGGTGCCGAGGCGAACATGGCCAAGATGCTGGCAGCCGACGCCTCCTTCGAGGCGGCCAATGCCTGCATCCAGACGCATGGCGGTTTCGGTTTCGCCGAGGAGTACGATGTCGAGCGCAAGTTTCGCGAGACGCGCCTCTATCAGGTGGCGCCGATCTCGACCAACCTCATTCTCAGCTATCTGGCCGAGCATGTGCTGGGCTTGCCGCGCTCTTACTGACTCCAGGTTCGTCGCGTAGGACGCGCATCGTCGGGGCCTTCCCGGACGGACGATCCGTCCTCAAGCTGGCTGCGGCCCGACTGCGCCACATCGCTGGAACTCAGTGGTCGACCAGAAAGTACATCAACATGGAACCGCTCAAAGCTGTCCTATCCAATCGATCCGGGACCGCCGTCGCATGAGAAAAGTGCGAAAGATCTTTGACGCTACCTTCAAGCCAGAACTCATCCCGACGTGTCTCGGATTCTCGCTTGTCAGGTTCTCACTTCCGTATGTGGATTCACGAAACCGCGCAAACATGGATGCCGACTCTCCTCAAGGAAGTGGCTGCTGCCGGTAGCCCGGCGCGCGCACCCGACGCGCGCACCCGACGCGCGCACCCTGGCAGCGCAGCTGTTCCCTCTCCCATCAACCGCCAGCAGTGCTTTGCCGGGCTAGTTGACCGCACCCGCCCCTTGGTTCAGTACCTGCGTCTCCACGGCGCGCGCGCGAACCTTCTCCAAGCGCAAGGGAAGCTGGATGTACTCGCCAGCCAGGAAAAGCGGCATCTGGTCTAGGAAATTGGCGCTGTTCAGCCAGCCGTCCTGTCCACCCACCAGCACGAAGTAGTTGGCGTCGAGGTCGGATAGGTCGGAGATGAACCGCGCCGAGGCGCCGTGATAGGGAGTGAAGTCCTCGCCGCCGGGATTGTGGCCCGACTTCATCAAGGTCTGGGTGCTGCCGCCGATCGGCTCATCGCCGAAGCGGTACCGGTCGCCCACCAGCGGAATGGCGGTGAAGGGATGGACCAGTTGCAGTCGATGCACCGAGCCCCAGTCCGCCTTCCCCTTTGCCTCTTCTGCGCCCATCGCAATGGCGCTGCGCAGCACCGTGGCCACTTCGCGCTGGTTGCCTTCCTCAAGGTAGGCTTCGAGGCTGAACTCGTCCCCGATCACGTCGGTCAGGCCGGTCAGGTTCTCCGACCCGAAGGCCTCGCCCGCTTTGGCGGCAATCACTGCCCGACGGAGCAATTCGTAGGCCAAGGCACCCTTCGACTCTGCCCGGTAGTGGCCGTCCCACTCTCTCACCTCTTCGAGCAGCTGGCGTTCGTCAGTGCTGGCGCCCCTGGCGAGGCCAAGCTCGTCGATCTTGGCGATCATGACGTCGCGCAGCCTGACCGACCCGGCCATGTAGACGTCCTGCTGCAGCGCCTGCAGTTCCTCGACGCCTATCTTGTCCCAGCCCGCGAACAATTCGTTGATACGGGTAATACGGTCGTTGGTGGAGAAGAAGATGCCGACGGGGACATCGCCCTGCGGCGGGCGATTGTTGGCTGTGGCGACGTAGCCCTGGGGCGGATTGTGCAGAGCAGGCAAGTCGGTCGCATCGACGAAGCTCTGCCAGTAGGGCTCGACCTCGTGCGGCGGCCGGACGATGTCATCGGGAATGTCGAGCTCGCGGCGGGGCAGGCGTGCGGCCTGAATCTGGCCGATGTTGCCGTTCACATCGGCGTAGACCATGTTCATGCTGGAGACCGCGTAGGGGCCAAAGGCGGCGCGGAATTCCTCGAAGCTGGTGGCGCGGTTGGCCGCCAGCATCGCGCTTGTCTCGTCGCTCGGCAGATGGCCCACCCATTTGAGCGCCGTGTCGGGCAGATTGAAGCCCTGCAACTGCGGGATGTCGGAGATAATCGGCCCGTACTCCGTCTCGCGCACCTCGACATCGACCGTCCTGCCGGATCCGACGCGAATGGGTTCGACACGCACGCTGATATCCTCGGCGCTGACCGCCGAGACGTCGTAGAAGCTGCTGGAGGCAGCGTAGAGGTTGGTGCCGCCCCAGGCGGCGACGGGATTGCGGCCGAGCGCGAAGAAGGGATGGCCGGTCGGCATGATCCCGACGACGTGGTAGGAGGGCGACTTCAGCCCGGCCAGCAGCCAGATGGTCGGCGCCAGATAGCCGACGTGGGGATCGGCGGCAAAGAGCGCCGTTCCGGTTCGGGTTCGCTGCGGCGCGATGGCGAGCGCGTTGCTACCCGCACGCCGGTAGGCGCCCAGGACTGAATCGAACTCGTCTACCTCCATGCCGTCGAAGGTCGAGCGCGCGCCGCTTCCGGTCTCGACGATGCGTGCCCACACCTGCGGCCAGTCCTCGCGCTCGCGCAGCTTCAGCAAGGTTATCCAGACCGACCAGTTGGCATCGGACCCGCCAATCCGAGAGATGGTCAAGAGATCCGCGATGGTCCAGGGCTGCCGCTCCAGGCCGGCGACCTTGAACTCCTGCGGCAGGTCCTCGACGTTCATCAGATAGTGGTTGACGCCGTCGATGTAGGCTTGAAGCCAGACCCGCGTGTCGGGTGGCAAGGAGGCCACGGTCTCCGGCACGGCGCGGTCGAAGTCCATCGTTCGGATCGCGTGGTCGACGTCCACGGTGGAGGATCCGATGGCCTCTGAAAGGCGCCCTTGCGAGACCAGCCGCGCCAGTTCCATATGACCCAGCCTCAGGTGGGCTTGCACCAGGCCCAGCGCGAAGGCAGCGTCTTCGTCGTGTTCCGCTTCGATGAAGGGGATCTGGTATTCGTCCCATTAGATGACGGTACGGCCCTTCAGCGGCAGGTCTTGCTGCGGGACCGCGGCAAGGCGTTCGTTGGATGACGAGGGTTGCGGCAAGGGCCGCAGAAACGAACAACTGGCTAGAGCGCAACATAGCATGAGAGACCCCACCCAGCGTCCTCGGAACATTTTCAGTATCCCTCTTCCGAATGTTCATTCGCTATAGTTGATGTTATTCCTTTTTATCATAGGTTGGATTTCTTAAACATCGCCCACGCTCAGGTTCAACGATAGCATGGAGAGTCTATTCTCTCAAGGTGTATCGAATTCTAGCTTAGTGGACCGAACTTGCGAACGCCGGATCGTCCCCCTTGCGGCCCAATTGAGCCTCGTTCGGGTATTCCTCGACCGCTGCCATCTTGCCATTTCGTCCCTCGACAATGCGGAGCAGATCGACGGCCTGTGACCAAGGCAGTATCGACGTCGCGAGCGGGCGCTTATACCAACCCGCGTTGAGTGGAACTCATCGCGGGTTGGCGAGCGCGACCGCGCGCCCGCAGCGCAGCGAGGATAAGCCCGCGTGGCGTCTGAACGCTAAAAACAGATGCAATGAGTCCTAATCTCTGCCGTGTGGTATTAGTGGGCATTTCCGGCTGATAGAGTTCAGGCGATGCAGATAAGGAAATACAGCCTGGGTCTCAATGAGAGTAAATGATCGGTATTCGATACGAAGATCGCCGTTGTTTTTGATGGTGAGGCCTCCGCTCACAAGGGCTCCACGGCGCTCTGGTGGGGCAACCAGTGAACCGGCCCACTGGGAGCTGGAGCTTGCCGGTGACGTCACGGCCCGCAGCCTCACCCGACCGCCCAGCCCAACATACGCTCCTGGGCGGTCGGACGGAGATGACGACCGGCACCGCTGCAGCCTGAACGGCAGATACTCTGGTTGTCACCGCTCACCCGTCACCGCTCACACGTCAACGCGGTTTTCTTTTCTTGCGGTGAAAGATAAGGTTCTTTCACCGCAATCAGGGGAGCAAGACGAGGATGGCCAACAAGGTCTCTGTGAAAGAAGCGTCGCTGGTAATGCGCGACGCCATGCGCGACGCAGTGAAGAGATACTCAATCTGGTATTTGATACAGGCGGCGCTGATGATCGTCGCCGGGGTCATAGCCTTGATTTATCCACTCTTCTCGGCGGCCGTCCTTGCCGTCTTCCTCGGCTGGGTGCTGATCGTCGCCGGCGGGCTCAGAGGCATCGGGCTGATCGGGGCGAGCGAGGTTCCGAACTTCTGGCTGCAGTTGGTTTCGGTGGCCTTGGCCCTTATCGTCGGCCTCTTGCTGGTAATGAACCCGGACGCGGCGCTGGCGACGGTGACCTTGATGCTGATCATCTACTTCCTGGTCGAGGGCATCTCGCGGGTCACCTTTGCGCTCTCTGTCAGGCCCTTGCAGAACTGGGGTTGGGTGCTCTTGACCGGCGTTCTGGGAATCCTCCTCTCGATTTTTCTGCTGGCCAATCCCGGCATGGCGATCTGGCTGCTGGGGCTCTTCATCGGCCTGCAGCTTATCGCCGACGGCATCGCGGTCGGCACCATGGCCTGGGCGGCGCGCAAGAGTTAGTGCCTTAGAGCCCAACCCGATATTGCTTGTGCCCTGCATCGCTGCCGGAGCTGCGAGCGTTAGGAGCGGTGGTGCCGGCGATGCCGGGCGCATCGTCAAGCCGGCGCCCCCCGTTCGTGACATGGGCGGCAATCGTGGCTCCGGCAGCGACCCGAAGGGCTGACTTATCAAGCCTTTGGGACTGCCCCATTGGGACTGCGTCGAGCGCCGCTTACGATGCGCCCGGCATCGCCTCGCGACGCTCTCCTTGCCCAAGACCGTGATAAGTCAGTGCAGGGCACAAGCAGTTTCGGGTTGGGCTCTGAGGCCTTGCGGCGACACGTCAGTTAGCCGGTCACGGCTTCTTCGAGGGCTTGTCCACATAGCTGCGCAGGCTGCGGAGAATTGCGGCGATCACACTGCTATTGAGACCGGGGAGAAGCGCCGCCAGGGGATCGCGGGCCACCTTGCGCACATCGGCGGCAAGCGCGCGTGCGTCCTCCACCGCAGCTTCGGCCTCGGCCTCCAAGTCGGTCAGGGCGAGGTCCCGGACCTCGACGGCGACCGAAATCTCTTTGTCGGCGCTGAGGCCAGAGGCCCAGACGGCCAGAAGAACTGCCAGCAGGAAGTTAACGCCGGCGATGGCCAGAGCGGCATAGGCCTGGCCGATCAGTGGTGCCAGCGCAAAAAAGGCGGCCATGTCGAGCAGCACCAGTCCGAAGAGCGCGACCAGACCGGCCAGAGCGAAGGCGCCGGCTTGTTTGCGCAGGACTGCGAAGCGGCGGCGGGCGATCAACTGCTCCATCCGCCAGACAATCGAAAGGTTACGGGTAAGGCGCGTCATGGAGCGTTTCCTACTTCGGTGATGCCGTCAACGCGTGGCGCGACCGAGCAGGAGGCCGATGACCAGGGCCGCTGCGGCAACCGCCAACGGGTTCCGCTTCGCCAGCAGTTCCACTTCTCGCAGCAGGCGCTTGTGCTTTGCCTTGGCTTCGTCGACCGAAGCGCGCTCGACCGCCTCTTCCGGGTCGCCGCCGTCCTCCGGCTTGCTGTCCTGGCTCTCGGCCGTGGCCGCGGCTGCCTCGGCGCGCGCGGCGTCCAGCTCCTCGCGGAGCGCCTCTAGTTCTTTCTTCTCCTTTGTGTTCATCCTGGATTCCCCATATGGACGCCACATCGTAGCGAAAACATTGCCTGAGGCATGGTGCGAGCGCAACCGGCGTCTCCGCCCGGCCTTCCTGATCGCCATGGGTCGGGCTGACGGAACTGTCCATGTCGAGCACGATGGACTTCGGGGGCGTGCGCCGGTGGATCTGGTCGATCCACAGCCCGAACAGATCGACCAGCTGGGCGCGCTTGGCGTCAGCCATCAGCCATTGCGTTTCGAAGCAGCCCATCTGGCTCGATGACGCCGCACCCAGATCCGTTGCCTTGCCGCCGACCGTCCGACGCATCGCTGGATCGCGAGACAGGCGCTCGGCATCGTTGACAGCCTCGTACCCGGCCAAACGCCCGCACACCGACTGCCGGAGCCTCCCAGCGATCACTCCCGCCTTCTCTCCCTTTGCTGCCCGTTCTCCGCGTCGCCGGCTTGCGAAGTCAACTCGCCCCCGGTCTTCACCACAAAGTCAGCGCCAACGGAGAGTTTGCCATCGCTGGACATCAAGACGGCGATCCAGCGGAGGCTGGGGATGTGGGCCAGCACAATCATCACCACCACGGCGATGGGAACACTTAGCAATGCCCCCGCAGTGCCCCACAGGAAACCCCAGAAGGTTAAGGAGAGAATCACAACAAAGGTGCTGAGGTTCAAGGACTTACCCGTCATCGACGGCTCTACGATGTTGCCGATCAAGAACTGTGCAGCGCCACAGCCAAGCAACACCACGAGGATCGGCGTCACCGTGTCGAACTGTACCATGGCTGCCAGGGTCGGAAAGAACACCCCGAGAATCGAGCCGACGGTGGGAATGAAGTTCAAGAAGAAGGCCAAGAGCGCCCAGGTTTCGGCGAAATCCAACCCGACAGGCTTCATCGCCGCATACGACAGGCCCGCAGTCAGCAGGCTGGCCAGGGTCTTGATGCCGACATAGCGCTGTAAGCTGGAGGAGATGGAGCGAGCCATGTCAACCAGTCGCGCCCGTTCTCGTGGGTCCGTGGAGAGGAGCGCCAGTTTCTTTTGAAAGGGGCGCCGCTCCAGAAGCAGGAAAGTGAGGAAGAGCAGCACCAGAAAGAGGCCGTTCAAGAAGGCGCTGGCCGAGCCGATAGCGAAGGATACACCTTCGCCCAAGTCGACTTGTGCCAAAGCCTCCTGCGTGCGCCTGGCGATTTCTTCGCCGGCCAGAGCGGTCAAGCTGGCAAAGAGCGCCTCCAGGCGCTCGGCATAGCGCGGCGCGGCCGCAGCGACGGATTCGGCCTGGTCGGCCAAGATCATGACGCTGCCACCGATCACCATCAGGAGTACGAGCAGGCTCGCGAGATACACCACCCAGCGTGGTATGGTCCAACCGAAGGGGCGAAGCGTCTCGACCTGCTCGATCACGGCGGTGAGCAGCACCGTCAGAAACAATGCAAGGACTAGGGGTATCAGGATTTGACGTCCGAAGTAGAGAAGGGCAATACCAACGCCGAATCCGGTCAGGGTGAGGACGATCGTAACAACAGGATAGGGCTTGTCGCCACGCTCTGCTGTCTCTTTCAATGCACGACCTCCAGGAAGGGAAGCGCTGGCGGCTCCCACCACCTTCCGGTCATTCCAAAGAAGAGGATCGCCGTCTTAATCCGGGTTCCCAATGTCCTCCCCTTCCATCCAATTTACTTCCTTTCACAGACAGTGTAGCCAGTCAGACAGGAGATCAAGGCAAAACGCTCCTGGCCGACGCGTCTGTTGGCCGATGCCAAGCCTGCGAAGCGGGCCGTGTCCCAGGAGTTGGTGTAGGAGGAGGCCGCATGGCGTCTGAACGCTCAAACAGATGCAATGAGTCTTCATCTCTGCCGTGTGGTATACCACGTGCCCTTCGACTTCCCAGGTACGCTTGAGAAGGTCGAGGTGACTCTGGACCTTTGACGCTCGCAATTATACCGAGCGGCGTAGGCGATGACCCATAAAACTCTCTTTTGCGTTCAGACGCCACGCAGGCTCATCCTCGCTTTGCTGCGGGCGCGCAGTCGCGCTTGCCAACCCGCGATGAGTTGCACTCAACGCGGCTTGGAATTAGTGGTGGGCCACGGGGAGATGTACCTGGGGAGATGTACCTGGCCGGCGTTGGCGTGCCTGCACCGTGTGTCAGACTGACTTCCAGGCAGACCGCTACGCTGTCCCGCGTAACAGGGTGCTGCACCATTTCTTGCGATAGGCCGAGGCGGAAATGCCGACATGCCTTCGGAAAGCCGCGCGGAAGCTGGAGGGTTCGGTGTAACCGACCTCCAGGGCAATCCGATCGATGGGGACGCTGGTGGTTTCCAACATTTGCTTGGCTTCTTCGACACGCAGCGTCTGCACGTACTCTGACGGCGACTGCCCGGTCGCGCGGCGAAAGCGGCGAAGGAAGCTGCGTTCCGACAGGGCACTGTGGCTGACCATCTGGCTGACCGGGTTGGGCGTGTCGTAGTGTTCCGCTACCCAGACCTGTGCTGCGGCGATCAGTTGATCGTCATGTTGCCGCCCGACGGTCAGGGAGGCATAGCAGAGCTGGCTGCCGCTGTGCGGCTCCAGCAGATAGATCTTGGCGATCCGTCGCGCCTCTTCGGTGCCGGCGAGCCGCGCGATCAGGTAGAGCATCAGGTCTGCCCAGGCCGATGCACCGCCGGCCGTGATCAAGCGATGCCCGTCTCCGGCGGGAACCAAGATGCGTTCGGCCTTCAGCTGCACATGAGGGAAGCGCTGGGTCAGCAGATCGGCGAAGCCCCAATGAGTCGTCGCCTCGATGCCGTCCAACAGGCCGGCGGCGGCCAGCAACAGCGATCCCGAGCAGACCGAGGTCACCAGTGCGCCGCGCTCGTAGTTTGCTGCGAGCCAAGCGGCCAGCGCCGGGAATTCCTCCGGTAACGCTGCGGCAGGGTCGAGATGCAGGTCGGGAACGATGATCAGATCCGGCTGCTGGCAGCTGGTCAGTGTGCCCTCCGGCGTGATCGTTCGTCCGTTGGCGTCCTGGTAGGCTTGGCCGTCGAGCGACAAGAAGGACACCACGAAGAGCGGTGGTTGCCTGGCCTTCCCGTGTAGCAACTCCCAGTCCCGCCCCACCGACGAGAGAACATCGAGGATCGCGAAGCTTGTCGAGGTTCCAGCGCAGGGAGAGGCTAGCACAACAGTCTGGATCGTTTTCTGCGGATTATCCATCTCAGCCTGTCCGTTTGTCACCGATCGCGTCTGTTCCTCTTCTAACGCGAACAGGCCCGCCGCGCCATCTCCCCCGGCAATGCCGCAAAGCTCGCCCCGACCGCATCGGCGGGCGACAGGCACAGCAAACGAGGAAGGACGACGATCATGTCAAGAAACTTGGAACTAACGGCGGCGGACGGTGGCTCGGGGCTTGTCGCTCTTGCAAGCTCTACGATTTTCGGATCCGTCTCGGCCGACCGGATTTACGGTGGGGATGTCGAGGAACTGATCTTCGGAGGTGCAGGAGATGATGTACTGTTCGGCGGCTCCGGCGAGGATACTCAATACGGCGGTCCGGGAAACGATCAGGTTTATGGCGAATCCGGCAGCGATCTTCTCTATGGAAACACCAACGACGACCGCATCTTCGGCGGCTCGGCGGTAGACAGCCTCTTCGGCGGCTCGGGCATCGACGCGCTCTACGGTGATAGCGGTGCGGACCAACTGCGCGGCAACTCTGCGGTTGATACGCTCTTCGGTGGCCTCGGCAACGATCGGCTCTTCGGCGGCGAGGGCGATGATCGCCTGGACGGCGGTGAGGGCAGAGATCGCTTCGTCGGCGGGTCGGGCGAGGATCTAGTGCTGGGTGGAAATGGAAACGACCTTCTGAACGGAGGAAGCGGCGTCGATTTCATGTCAGGCGGTTTAGGCAACGATACCTTTATCGTCGATGACTTTCGCGATGTCCTGGACGAATTGCTCGATCAGGGGGACCGTGACGTTGCCCGGATCAACACCACCTTCTTCCAACTCGCCGACGACGAGTTCCTGGGCAAGGTCGAGGTCCTGATTGCCAATGAGGCGGCGGGCGCGGCCCTTCTCATCGGCAACAACTCCGACAACACGATCATCGGCAACGATGACGACAACCGACTGCTCGGTCTCGACGGAGACGACATCATGAATGGCAAGGGCGGCGCAGACGGCATGTTCGGACGGTCAGGAGACGACACCTTCGTCGTCGATACCGCGAGCGACGGGGTGGAAGAGCGCGCCGGCGAGGGCACCGACCTGGTTCGCGCCGAGGTCAGCTTCACCCTGCCCGACGGCGGCGCCCGGGACTTCGTCGAGAACCTGCGCCTGCAAGGCGGGTTCGGCTCGATCAACGGCGGCGGCAACAGTCTGGAGAACCGCATCCAGGGCAACGAGGGCGACAACGACCTGCATGGTTTCGCGGGCGACGACCACTTGAGCGGCGGCTCAGGCGACGATCGCTTGTTCGGCAACAAGGGTGCTGACCGGCTGGAGGGGGAGACAGGCAACGACACGCTTGTGCTCGGCAGCGGCGATGTCGCCTTCGGCGGCGCCGGTGCGGACGAGTTTCGTTTTAGGGGCGAGGACCTGGGCGAAGAAGGAAGCGGCGGGCCGGTCATCAGAGACTTCGATGGCGCGTTCCTAGGCAGCGGCGCGGGCGAAGATCAGTTGGTGTTCCTGACCGGGGTTGAGGCAGGCAGCTTCGACTACATCCGCGGCCAAGCCTTTAGCGGGTCCGGGAACAGCGAGGCACGCTTTGCCGGCGGACGTCAGGTCCAGGTCGATCGGGACGGCGACGGCAGCGCCGATATCGCCTTCGAGATGAGTGGCCTCAGCAGAGCCGGCCAACTCACGGCAAGCGATTTCCTGTTCCTTTAGAAATCGAAGTCCAACCAGATGGGATCGGCTGTGGTGGGGCGGGCCTGGCAGGCGAGCACATAGCCGCGCGCGAGGTTGCGCTTCGACAGCGCGCGAGTCGAGGCCATGCTCACCTCACCGCTCTTCAGCTGGCTCATGCAGGTGCCGCAATGGCCCTCGGTGCAGGAGTTGGGCACGTCGATGCCGGCGGCGAGCGCTGCTTCCAGCAGGGTCTGGCCGGCGGTAATCTCTATGCTGTGATCCTCGCCGTCCAAGGTCACGCGGTAGCTGTCGACGGCCTCTCCGCCCGCTTGCGGTGCGCCCTCGAGCGGCGTGTCCTCTGGCGAGACAAAGCGCTCGGTCAGGATGACGGCCTCCGGGCCGAAGAGATTGGCGAGTGTCTCTTCGGCCATGCTCATCAGCGGGTCGGGGCCGCAGACGTAGCTCTCGGCCCCCTCCCAGCCCTTGGCGAGCCCGGTGATGTCGATGGGCGTCATGAAGCCAAGCGCATTGTCCAGCCAATGCTGGCAGGTGAAACGCTCGGCGAAGCGCTGCTCCATCAGGGTCAGTTGGTCGCGATAGATGACGGAGGCCTCGTCGCGGTTGGCATAGACCAGCTTCACCCGCCGCTCGGTCTCGAAGAGGGCCTGCTTGACGAGCGAGATGCAGGGCGTGATGCCGCTGCCGCCAGCGATCAGCAGCAGCGGTGCTGCACTGGCGCGCAAGACGAAGCGTCCGGCGGGAGGGCGTGCCATGATGCGCGCACCGGGGATCAGGCGGTCGTTGAACCAGTTGGAGCCGCGCCCCTCGGCCACCCGCTTCACGCAGACAGTCAGGTCGGGATCGCTGCAGGGTGCCGAAGAGAGCGAGTAGCTGCGCAGGATCTCACCCTCCTCATGCGGTACGCGGAAGGTCAGGAACTGGCCCGGCCTGTAGTGATAGAGCGCTTCTTCGCCAGCGTCGGGCACCAGGACGAAGCTGCGCGCATCGGGTGTCTCCTCGCGCACCGCCTTGACGGTCAGCCGGTGGAAGGCGGCAGCAGCCTCGTCCTGCACACTCCGCGCGCTCATGTGAGGAAGATCGCGTCCCCCTGCTTCACCCGGCCTTCCTGCAGGACCGCCGCAAAGACGCCCGCATCGCCGCCGTGATTGCGGCTGACGTGCTGCAACAGCTTGGGCGCTTCGTCGGCGGTGTCCGGGTCCAGGGTGATCATCTTGCAGCGCGGGTCCCGCTCGATCACGGCGACCTCCAGCCGCTCGCCGATCTTGAGCGTCTTGCCGACCAGCGAGAACTCGTAGAAGGGGTCGGACTGGTCCTCCCACTCGACATAGAAGTTTGCGCGGAAGCGGCGCTTATCGACCTCCATGCCGGTCTCTTCGCCCAGCTTGGCCGCAGCCGAGAGCGAGAAGATCGACAAGGGACGACAGTCGTGCTGTCCCTTCTGGCTGAAGTGCACCCGAAGCGAGCGTTCGCTCGCATTCTGGAGATCCTCCAGGAAGGCGGCGCTCTCGATGTCGAAGGTCTTGCCCTCGGGCGTCTCGACCTCGACCTTGAAGGCCTCGTCTGCCGGATCGACCGGCTTGATCCCTGGCGCCAAGCCTTCGAAGGCATCCAGGTGTTGCGGCAACAGCAGGTCCTCGCCGGACTTATAGCGGGCCTTGTAGAGGACGAACTCTTCCTGGTCGCGGCCGGTGTGCCAGGGGAAGGCCGGGTCGCCATCCTCGGCGATCACGCCATAGACGCGGTCGCCCATCAGGCCGGCAAAGCCAGCATAGGCATGCGGCAGTTCCTCACCGCGCATACCCTTGACCGGATAGCGCCAGATGCTCTCGATGCGTCCCAGCTTCATGCGGATCGATCCTTTCCAACCGGCCGTGAGCGTCCTGTGGCGCTCAGTCTATGAGGCGTTATCCAGGCTGTCTACGAGCGCTATTGCGCTGCCTGGAGTCCCGAGTCCTTCAGGCGCGGCCGCAGATCGTTGGCCACCTCATCGCAGCGCCCGAACCACACGCCCTCGTGCGACTGAATGTGCTGGATCAGGCCCTCCAAGGCAGCCAGGCGCGAGGGGCGGCCGATGATCTGGGGATGCAGGGCCAGGGTAAAGGCGCGGTCCTCTGCATAGAGGCTATCGAACTCCAGCTTCCAGGCCTCCAGCACGGCTGAGGGCGCCTGCATGGTGCGGCCGGGCAGGGTGATCGAGTACTGAAAGAAGGGGGCGTCATCCAGGACCCAGTGGAAGGGGAACTCGACCAGGTCGGTCTCGACCCCCTCGACCACATGCAGGTAGGGGGAATCGTCGTCGAAGTAGTTCGAGGAATAGCCGAAGCCATACTCCAGCAGCAGCTTCATGGTGTGGGCACTGAACTCGGCCGCCGGCGAGCGATAGCCGGCCGGTGGACGGCCCGTCACCCGCTCGATGATCTCGAAGCCCTTGTCCATCTCCTCGCGCTCTTCGGCCTCGCTAAGGCCGACGATCCAGGCATGCGACCAGCTGTGGTGTGCGATCTCGTGGCCGGCATCCAGAATGCTTTGGATCACCGCCGGACGCTGCTGAATCACCAGACCGGGCACGAAGAAGGTGGCCTTCACCTGGTAGCGCGCCAGCAGGCCGAGGATGCGCCCGACACCGACCTTCCAGCCGTAGGCGCCTTGCGACATTACGATCGGACGCTGAGCATTCTTGGGGTCTCGGCTGGTCCACATGGTCTCGGCATCGAGGTCGAAGGTCAGCTGGACCGGAAAGCCCTTGGAAGTCATCGGCACCGCTTCGTCTCCTGTTCGCTCTGTGCAGGACAATAGCCCGGATTCGCTGTGCGCATGGCTTGCTCGGGCGGAGGCAAAATTGTATCTTTCATGAAAATAACTTTCAACAAAGAGATGTTCGCCGGTTTGCCATGACTCGTGAGCTGGTCTAGCAAGTGCCCGAAATCCAGACCCGAAATCCAGACCCCTCGTTCTCTCAGAAATCTCAATGACCTCAGCACCCAAGCAAACCCGAGCGCGTCACCGTCAAGAGCCAGCCGTCCCAAAGGATACTGCGCGGGGCGACATCGTCGATGCGGGGATGCAGCGCTGGCGGCGCGAGCGGCCCGATATCGATTGCGAGGGCAAGGCCGTCATCGGTCGGATCCTGCGTCTGGAGGGGGTGATCCTGCGGCACGTCGATGCCGCCCTCAAACCTTTCGACCTGAAGTATCCGGCCTATGCCGTGCTGGCGACCCTCCGGGTCAATGGACCGCCCTACGAGATGACGCCGGGCGCGCTCACCCACAGTCTGCTGCTCAGCTCCGGCGGCACCTCCAACCTGCTGGCCAGGCTGGAGCGACAGGGGTTCATCACCCGCACCAACTCGCGCCAAGATCGCCGCGCGGTCCACGTGCGCCTGACCGAGGCCGGCAAGGCCCTGGCGGATCGAGCGATGGTGGCCCACGCCGAGGCCGAAAGAGAGCTGATCGCGGAGCTCTCGGCGGCCGATCGCGGCGCGCTGGGAGACCTTCTGCGCCAGCTCATCTTGACGCGGGAGTGAGCGGCGGTATCCGCGCTTAGTGCCCATTCGCGCCTAAGTCGTCACCGGATTGCGAGTCGAGAAGTAGCCGGGGAAACGGCGCACCGCCTCGATATCGATCTCGACCACCAGCATCTCCTCGCCGCGTCCCATCGTCTGGATGAAGCCCTCGCCGGAATCGATGCCGCCGGGCTTGTTGCAGAACCAGTCCCACAGCTGATCCATGTCGGTGATCGGCGGCGGGATGCAGACCGTGCTGAAACCACCGGCGGGCGGGAAGGGCGAGTCGCGCTGGGTCACATCGTTGCGTCCCAGATTTACGCCGACGATCGGAATAGAATACTCCATGTGCCGGCCGATAACGGTGGCGGGATAGACTTCGGAAAGGGCGAACCAGACGGCCGGATTGAAGAGGATATCGGCACCGGCTTTCTTGCAGGCCTTGACGCCGTCGTCGAAGAAGGCGAAGTCGGCGCAGATGACGATCCCCAGACGGCCCAGCGGCGTGTCGAAGACCTGAAAGCGCGCACCGGGGACGACACCGTTGTCCTCCTCGCCGGCGGTCGGGTAGTTCTTGGTCTGACGACCGATGACCTGCCCCTTGGGCGAGATCAGGCTGCTGGTGTTGTGCCAGCTGCCCTGGCTGCCCTCGGCAAGCCCGGCGATGACATAGAGGCCCAGCGCTTTCGCCTCGCGGCAGAGCTCCGCCTCGCCGACCAGGGGATAGAGCTCCGGCAAGCAGGCCAGCTTAGCGCCCTGCTCGGCAGCGCTGCGCAGCAGCGCCAGGGCGTGCGGAACGTCGGCACCATCCCACTTCGCCTGCCAGTTTTCGGCGAGCGAGACGGCTTGGATGGCGGCGACCTTTAGTGCGGTCATAGTGCTCTCCTTCACGAACGGAGTTTGCGGATGCGCGGGTCGAAGTAGTCGCGCAGGCCGTCGCCGAGCAGGTTGAAGCCCAGCACGGCCAGCATGATCATCACGCCGGGGAACAAGACCTGGTGGATCCCCAATTCCATGAACTGCCGCCCGCGCCCCAGATCGGCGCCCCAGCTGGGGTTCGGCGGCTGCACGCCCAGCCCCAGGAAGCTGAGCGCGGCCTCGGTCAGCAGCGCCGTCGAGAGCAGCAGAGAGCTCTCGACCAGCACCGGGGCCATGACGTTGGGCAGCAGGTGGCGGCGCAGAATCCGGTAGGTCCCGGCGCCGTACATCTTCGCCGCCAGCACGAACTCGCGACTGCGCAGCGACAGGGTCGGGCCGCGCGCCACCATCGCGACCCGCGGTATGTAGAGCACCGCGATGGTCATGATCAGGTTCTGCAGGCTGGGGCCCAGGTAGGCCACCAGCGCGATGGCGAAAAGGATCGTCGGCATCGCGAACATGATGTCGAAGAGGCGCAGCACGATGCTGTCGAACCAGCCGCCGATGAAGCCGGCCAGCAGGCCGATCGGCAGGCCTATGCAGACGGCCAGCAGCACCGAGGGCAAGGCGACGCCCAGAGAGTTGCGGCTGCCCAGGATGACGCGGCTGAAGAGGTCGCGGCCTTGGATGTTGGTGCCGAAGGGATGCGCGAGGCTGGGCGGGGCCAGGATCGTCCCGGTGTTCTCGTTGGCGCCGTAGGGTGCAATCTCCGGCGCGAAGAGGGCGACCAGAACCAGCAGCAGCACGATCGAGAACCCGGTGAGGGTCGCCGCATCGCGAAACAGGTAGCGCAGGAAGCGGCGCCTTTCCGAGAGCTCGGGAGGCAGTGCGGTTGCGGTCGTGGCGGGCTGGTCGGTCATCAGGTGAACTTCACGCGCGGATCGACGGCCGCGACCAGCAGGTCGCTGAACAGCATGACCAAGGCGACGCCCAAGGAGAGGAACAGCACGGTTCCTTGGATGATGGGGTAATCGCGGTTTTCGATGGCGCTCAGGACCAAGCGGCCGAGGCCGGGGATGGCGAAGACCTCCTCGAGGACGACGGTCCCGCTGATCAGGAAGGCGGTCCAGATGCCGACCGCCGTGATGATTGGGATCAGCGCGCTCTTCAGGGCATGGATGAAGATGACGCGTGTTTCGGCCAGGCCCTTAGCCCGCGCGGTGCGCACATAGTCCTCGCCAAGCACCTCCAGCACGCTGGAGCGGGTGTAGCGCAGGATGATGGCGCCGATGCCGACGCCGAGCGAAAGCGCCGGCCAGATCATCCGCTCCAGGCTCTCCAGCGGGTCCTCCAGGAAGGGGACGTAGCCCAAGGTGGAGATGCCGGGAAAGTAGATCGCGCCCAGCACCACGATCAGGGTGCCGATGAAGAAGCTGGGGGCCGAGATGCCGATCAGCGCGATCACCCGCGCCAGGAAGTCCACCGTCGAGCCACGGCGGATCGCGCTGAGCACGCCCAAGGGCACGCCGATCAGAAGCGCGATCAGCATCGACATGGTGGCAAGCTGCAGGGTGATCGGCAGGCGGCGCAGAATCTGGTCGATTACCGGCCCGCCGTGAATGAAGGAATGGCCGAAGTCGCCTTGGCCGATCCGCCCCAGCCACCAGAGGTACTGCTCCATCAGCGGCCGATCCAAGCCCAGTTCATGCAGGATCTGCGTCCTCAGCGCCTCGTCGTTGGCGGCCGTCACCCCCATCATGCTGGTGACGATGTCGCCCGGCACCAGTCGGATCAGGGCGAAGGTCAGAAAGGTGACGCCCAGCAGAACGGGGACAAGCAACAGAAGGCGGCGCAGCAGATAGCGGCTCATCCCTCGTATCGGACTAAGGCTAGTCCTGCCCGTCCAGCCAGAGATAGCGCAGATGGCGATAGGAACCGCTTGGCATGGCCTCGTAGTTCTTCACGTTATCGCGTACGAACTGCCAGTTGGCCGGCTTGGTGAAGGGGTAGAGCATATAGACCTGGTCGGCGATCAGATCCTGCACGTCCTTGTAGATCGCGATGCGCTTGTCGACATCCAGCTCGACCTTGCCGGCATCCAGCAGCGCATCCAGCTTGGGGTCGGCGAACTTGCCCAGGTTGATCGGCGAGGTGGAGTAGTAGATCTGATAGACGTCGGAATGCGGGTCCGGCTGCCAGACCAGGGACACGATCGATAGCTGGTGGTTGACCTTGATGTAGTTGTCCAGCTGCTGGTTGAAGTCGGCAATCTGCTCGATCTTCAGGTCGACGCCGATCTTCTGCCACTGCTCGGCCAGGATCTCGGCGGTCTGCACGTCGAGCGGCAGGCTGACCTGGATCGTCAGCTCAAGGCCGTCGGGATAGCCCGCCTCGGCCAGCAGGGCCTTGGCCTTCTCGGGGTCGTAGTCGTGATAGGGCAGGGGCTCGTCCTTGCCCGCGCACCAGCCATAGGGAACCTTGCCGCAGGAGATCTTGGTGCCGATCTCGCCCTGGCCGAAGAGGATGGTGTCGATCAGGCCCTGGCGATCTGTGCCCAGGCTGAGCGCGCGGCGCACGCGGACGTCGGCGGTCGGACCCTCGGCGGTATTGATGCCCAGTCCCGACTCGTTGACGGCGCCGGCCGGCTCTATGTACTGCACGCCCTCCTGGCCCTGCAGGATCGGGATGAACTTGGGATCGGCAAGGATGACGATGTCGGCGTTGCCCTGACGGAAGGCGGAGATCTGCCCTTGCGGATCGGGGATGATGTTGAGCTGCACCCCGTCGATGCAGGGATAGCCGGGCTCCCAGTAGTCCTGGTTGGCTTCCAAGGTGATGTGGTCGTCGGGGACGTATTCCACCAGCTTGAAGGGCCCGGTGCCCGAGGCCTCTTCATTCAGGTTGTGATCCGGTGCGAAGTCGTAAGGCACGATGGCCGTGTACCAAGGTGTTGCCACGATGCTGAGGATCGGCGCAAAGGGCTCGTTCAGGGTCATCTTGACCTTGTACTTGTCCAAGGCCTCGACGGACTCGATGGAGCCGAGCTGCGCGGCCCAGGGCGATGCGAAGGCGGGATCCAGCAGACGCTCAAAGGTGAAGACCACGTCCTTGGCCTCGAACTCGCGGCCATGGTGGAACATGACGCCCGGCCGCAGGTCGAAGGTGATCGAAAGGTTGTCGTCGGCGACCTGATAGTCGGTCGCCAGGCCCGGCAGCAGATTGCCCTCTGCGTCCAGCACCAGCAGGGTGTCGTAGATCTGCTCGAAGATCAGGCTCGGCGGGAACTGCGCGTTCTTGCCGGGCGTGAGGTCCGAGGGTTCCACGGCGAAGGGAATGGTGAAGGTGCCGCCGCGCACCGGACAGACCTCGTCGGCGGCAGCTGGTGCAGACCAGCCGGACAGCGCCAAACCGGCGACGACCAGTGCCGCAGCCATCCCTCTTTTTGTCGTTAGACTCTTGGTCATGGCATACGTTCCTCTTCCGATAGGCGGCTGGCGGAGACTGCAGGAAGGCTATCGTAGGGTTCAAATCGGGGTCAAGAGGTATGTTTGATGAAAGATACTTTTTGAAAAGGCATCTGCCGAGAGCTAGCATTGCCAGGGGTGCAGGCCGGGTCACCCCCTAGCCACAGAGCTTAGCGAGGATCGATGACGGCACTCTTGGAGGTCGAGGACCTCACCACCTGCTTCGAGGCGGAGACCGGGCCTGTGCAAGCCGTCGACGGCGTCTCCTACAGGCTGGATGAGGGCGAGGTTCTGGGTGTGGTCGGGGAGAGCGGCTCCGGCAAGTCGGTGCACGCGCTCTCGATCATGCGCTTGGTGCCGACACCGCCCGGCCGTATCGTGGCTGGCAGGGTGCGCTTTCAGGGCCAAGACCTTCTGTCCTTGCCGGAGCCGCAGATGCGCCGGGTCCGCGGCAAGGAGATCGCCATGATCTTTCAGGATCCGATCTCTTCTCTCAATCCCGTCTACTCGATCGGCTTCCAGCTGGCAGAGACTCTGCGCGCGCACCTGGGTATGACGGCTGGCGCTGCCAGGCGGCGCTCTGCCGAGTTGTTGGATCTGGTAGGAATTCCCGATCCGGACTTGCGGCTGCGCAGCTATCCGCACGCACTTTCGGGCGGTATGCGCCAAAGGGTGATGATTGCGATGGCCTTGGCGTGCGGTCCGAAACTGCTGATCGCCGACGAGCCGACGACGGCCCTGGATGTCACCATCCAGGCCCAGATCGTTGAACTGATTAAAGAGTTGCGCCGCGAACTGCAGCTGACGGTCATCTGGATCAGCCACGATTTGGGCATCGTCGCCGGCTTGGCCCATCGGGTGAACGTGATGTATGCCGGCCGCCTGATCGAGAGCGGTCCGGTGCGCGAGATCTATCGCCAGCCCTATCACCCCTATACCAAGGGCCTCTTGGCATCGGTGCCGCGTTTGGATCGGCCCTCCAGCGGCAAGCTCTCCTCGATCCCGGGACGGCCGCCGAACCTGGGCGGACTGGGGAGCGGCTGCCCCTTTGCGCCGCGCTGTGCCCTTGCCGAGAGCCGCTGCCTTGCCGAGATGCCGCCGTCGATGCTGCCCGAGGGCTCGGCGCGTCAGGTGCGCTGCTGGCGCTGGCAAGAGCTGGCTGCGGAGGTCTGAGATGGCTCCGGCATTGCTCCAACTCAGCGATCTCAAGACCTACTTCCCGGTCACCAGCGGGGGGCTCTTCGGGCGCAAGGTCGGGGACGTCAAGGCCGTCGATGGCGTCAGCTTCTCCATCGCCAAGGGCGAGACCCTGGGCCTGGTCGGCGAGAGCGGCAGCGGCAAGACCACGGTCGGGCGCACCCTGGTCGGTCTGCAGGCCGCAACGGCCGGCGAGGTGCTGCTGGAAGGAAGCGACTTTCTGGCCCTCAGAGGCGACGCGCTGAAGCGGGCCCGGCAGCGTGTCCAGATGGTCTTCCAGGACCCTTATGCGGCCCTCAATCCACGGATGCGGGTGGGTGAGATCGTCGGCGAACCGCTGGAGGTGCGCGGCGGCCTCACGCGCGCAGATCTGCGCCAGCGGGTGAGCGGGCTGCTCGATCTGGTCGGACTGGACCCAACGCACGCCAGCCGCTACCCGCACGAGTTCTCCGGCGGCCAGCGCCAGCGGATCGGCATCGCCAGGGCCCTGGCGCTGGAACCCGACCTGATTGTCTGCGACGAGGCCATCGCCTCGCTCGACGTCTCGATCCAGGCACAGATCGTCAATCTGCTGGTCGATCTGCAGGCACGGCTCGGCGTGGCCTACCTCTTCATCGCCCACGACCTCAGCATGGTCGGCCACATCAGCGACCGCGTCGCCGTCATGTATCTGGGCAAGATCATGGAGCTGTCCGACGCCAAGACCATCCTCGAGCAGCCGCGCCATCCCTATACCCAGGCGCTGATCTCGGCCGTTCCCCTGCCGGACCCGGAGCTGGAAGAGAGCCGCCAACGGGTCATCCTCAAGGGCGATATCCCAAGCCCGGCAAACCCGCCCAAGGGCTGTGTCTTCAGCACCCGCTGCCCGAAAAGCAGCCCGCTGTGCAGCCAGGCCGTGCCCGACTTTCGCGAACTGCTGCCCGGCCATTTCATCGCCTGTCACTACCCGGAAGAGACCGGCTGAGAAGCGGCCCTCGGCCCTGATCTTGGACAGGGTGTCGAAAGATACCTTTTGAAAAAGATAAAAATGAGCTACTTTCCTCCTCGTTATCGCAAGAGGCTGGAGGTGCGTGGGTGCAAGGAGACGAGGGCGATCATGCGCTGGGAGGCGATATTAGCCCTGCGTTCGATCTTGTCGGGCGCGGGATGGCGCAGTGGCGGCATGAGCGCCCGGACATCGATTGTTCCGGCAAGGCGGTGGTCGGCCGTGTCCTGGCGTTGCAGGAGGTCATTCTGCGCGCCATGAACGAAACCCTGCAGCGCCATGGTCTGCGCTACCCCTCCTACGCCGTGCTGGCGACCTTGCGGGCCGCCGGTGCACCCTTCCGCATGTCGCCGTCCCGCCTGAGAGAAACCTTGCTCCTGACGTCCGGCGGTACCTCCAACCTGTTGGGACGGCTGGAAGGCATCGGCTGGATCCGCCGTCTGTCCGATCCGAGGGACGGGCGTGGCGTCATCGTCGAGCTGACCCCGGCAGGGCGGGAGCTTGCCGATCGTTGTATGCAGGACCAGGCGGCAATGGAGCGCGCCCTGGTCTCCATGTTCACGCAAGCCGAGCAGTCGCAGCTTGCGGCCATGCTGAGCCGCATGCTGATGGCGAACAGTGCGCCGACCGCTTCGCTGCAGCCGCGCCCGGCACCACCCGCCGCCAGGAGCCGGATCCAAGAACCCGTGACCATCAACGAAGAGGGAGAGCACCAATGAAAACGATTGGGTACCTCAAGGCCAGCCTGGCCGGGGCAGCGATCCTGGCAATCGCCGGCGCTGCCGGATCCGCACAGGCGGACGGCGAACTTGAAGACGGCCGTGCAAGAGGCGGGATACGTGCCGGCCTTCAGCGCCGGCGTACCCGGGGTCTCCGAGTGATGCCGACCCGCGCACTCTGGGTCCTGGCTGCCGTTTTGGTGATCCTGATCGCCGCCAGCGGGTGCAAGGCCACCTACTGGAATACCCCACAGAAGGCCTGCAACACCTGTGTGGGTCCCTACGACATCACCCTGCGATCGCACAAAGCGGTCGTGGAAGAATAGCGCGAAAGGGGGAGATCGTGCGAGAGCAATTCGTCAACATCAGGTTCCACGCCGGGACCTTGCCGATCGTTGTATGCAGGACCAGGCGGCAATGGAGCGCGCCCTGGTCTCCATGTTCACGCAAGCCGAGCAGTCGCAGCTTGCGGCCATGCTGAGCTGCATGCTGATGGCGAACAGTGCGCCGACCGCCTCGCTGCAGCCGCGCCCGGCACCACCCGCCGCCAGGAGCCGCATCCAAGAACCCGTAACCATCAACGAAGAGGGAGAGCACCAATGAAAACGATAGGGTACCTCAAGGCCAGCCTGGCCGGGGCAGCGATCCTGGCAATCGCCGGCGCTGCCGGATCCGCACAGGCGGACGGCGAACTGGTCATCTCGACTTTCGGCGGCTCCTTCGGCGACGACACCAAGACCTGCCATGTCGAGGTCTTCGAGAAGGCGACCGGCGCGGAGGCCATCGTGACCTTCGGCAGTTCCGTCGACAATGCCGCCAAGATTCGCGCGACCGCCGGCGATCCGGAGATCGACGTTGCCTATATGGACATCTCCATTGCCAAACAGATGAAGAGTGAGGGACTGCTGGAGACGGTCGATTTCGCCAGCCTCTCCAACTATGACGACGTGGCCAAGCAGGCCTTCGATGCGGACAACCAGTTCGTCAACTTCATGACCGCGGCGACGGTAATTGCCTACAATCCCAACGAGATCGATACGCCGCCGACCTCCTGGAACGATCTCTTCGATCCGAAGTACGCCGAGAAGATCGCGCTGGGCGACATCACCGGCACCTCGGGCATGCATTTCCTGGTCGCGGTCAACAAGATGAAGGGCGGCGACTTCGAGAGCCAGGATGCCGGCTTCGAGGCGATCGAGGGCCTGATGCCGAACGTGGTGATGCTCTATACCCAGGCCGATCAGCTGGTGCAGCTTTTCGAGCGTGGCGAGATCGTGATGGCGCCCTGGTATCCCGACCGCATCGGCTCTGCCGCAGACAAGGGCGTGCCCGTGGCCGTGGCCTATCCCAAGGAGGGTGCTGTCGGCATCCAGCCGACCGTGGTCGTGCCCAAGGACGCCAAGAACCAGGAGCTGGCGATGGCCTTCATCGACGTGCTGCTGTCGCCGGAGGGCCAGAAGTGCTTCGCCGAAAAGAAGTACGCCGGCCCGGTGAACACCAAGGTCGACCTCAGCGACAAGGTCAAGGCGATCGTCCCCTTCGGCGAAAGCTACGACAATCTCTGGTACCCCGACACCGACGCGGTCTCCAAGCTGCGTCCGGGCTGGACCGAGCGTTGGCAGAAGGAAGTGGCGCGCTAGGCCGTCACCCCCCTGTCCCCTTCCACAGAGCGGTGGCGGCTTGCACGCCGCCACCCTTTGGCGGTGAGAGCATGGCAACCTTAGAAGTCAGCAATCTGACAAAGCAGTTCGGCACGGTCCGGGCGGTCGATGCCTTTGCGCTCGAGGTCGAGCAGGGCGATTTCGTCTCGCTCTTGGGTCCCTCGGGCTGCGGCAAGAGTACGATCCTGCGTATGGTCGCCGGCTTGCTGGAGCCCGATGCCGGCGTCATTCGGGTCGGTGGCCGGGAGGTCACCTGGTTGCCGCCGAACAAGCGCAACATCGGCCTGGTCTTCCAATCCTATGCCCTCTTCCCGCACATGAGCGTCTTCGAGAATGTCGCCTTCGGCCTGCGCCGACGGCGGGTCGAAGAGGCGGCGATCCGCAAGCGGGTCGGCGAGGCCTTGGAACTGGTCCGCCTGGGCGGGCTGGAGCGCCGCCTGCCGCGTGAACTTTCCGGCGGGCAGCAGCAGCGCGTCGCGCTGGCGCGGGCAATCACCCCCCAGCCGGCATTCCTGCTGCTGGTCCAACCGCTCAGCAACCTCGACGCCAAACTGCGCGATGTCATGCGCTTCGAATTGAGGCGTCTGCAGCAGGAGCTCTCGATCACCACCGTCTTCGTCACGCACGACCAGGAGGAAGCGCTGACGATGTCGGATCGAATCTGCGTCCTCTCTTCCGGGCTGCTGCAGCAGTACGGCACCCCACGAGAGATCTACGACAATCCGGCAACTCCCTTCGTTGCCGAGTTCTTTGGCCGCTCGAACGGTTTCGATGCCAAGGTGGCCCAGGCCGGCGATCCGGCGACGGTCGCGCTTGCCGAGGGGGTGGTCTTCGCGACGACGCATCTGCCCCTAGGCGCCAAGGCCGGCGACCCGGTCCATGTCACCATTCGCCAGGAGAGCGTGAAGCTGCTCGCGGCTGACCAAGCAGCGGACGAGGGAGTCCTGGGCAGGCTGGAGATGGTGTCCTTCGCCGGCTCCACGGCACAGTTCGTCGTCCGCCTGCCGGGCGGCATCGAGTTGAATGCCGAGACGCGCGTCGGACGCGGCGGTGCGCTGCCGACCGCGGGAACCCCGGTGCGGATCGCTATCGACCCGGCCGACGTCATCGTGATGTCCCGATCGTGAGCAGCGCGGCATGACGGGAAGAGCAACCCGCTGGCTCGATCGCTCCGGCTACGGACTGCTGTCGCCGGCGCTGCTTGTGCTGCTGGCGGTCTTCGTGGCCCCCTTGCTGTTTCTGGTTCCCACCAGCCTGCATCCCTATGTGCCGGGGCAGGGGATCGGCACCAGCTGGACCCTGGAGAACTACACCCACATCCTGGGCGACGGCTTCTACCTGGAGATCATCGGGCGTACCCTGGCGCTGGGGCTGATCGTGGTCGCGGCCACCCTGGTGGTGGGCTATCCGCTCGCCTATTTCCTGGCGCGCACGCAATCTCGCCTGCGGCCCTGGCTGATCATCCTCGTCGTCTTCCCGCTGCTCTTGAACCTGGTCGTGCGCTCCTTCGGCTGGATCGTGCTTTTGACCAGGCGCGGGCTGATCAATGACTGGCTGATCGCGCTCGATCTGATCGAGAAGCCGATCCAGCTGTTGTTCAACTTCACCGGCCTCTTGATCGGGCTCAGCCACATCTTCCTGCCCTTCATGGTGCTGGTGCTGATCGGCACCATCCAGAACATCCCGCGCGATCTGGAAGGGGCGGCCAAGACCCTGGGCGCGACACGGCTGGAGGTCTTCACCAAGGTGACCCTGCCGCTCAGCCTCTCCGGCATTCTCTCGGGCAGCATCCTGGTCTTCATGCTGACGATCAGCGCGCTGGTGACGCCCAGGCTGCTGGGCGGGCCGACCTATCAGGTCATGTCGACCCTGATCTTCGACGAGTTCCTGAAGAGCCTGAACTGGCCGCGCGGCGCGGCCATGGCCTTCATCCTGACCGCCATCGTGCTGCTGCTGGTGTGGCTGGCCGGGCGGCTCGCCAAATACTTCGCGACGATCCGATGATCGCAAAACCGCCGCTACGCCATCGCATCGCGCGACGCCTCTCCGGCTCGGCGCTCCCGCTCTACGCGGCCTTGGTGCTGCTGTTCCTGCAGATCCCGGTCGTCGTCATCGTGCTGGCCTCGCTCACCACCACCTCCTACCTCACCGTGCCGCCGGTCGGGCTGACCCTGGAGTGGTATTGGGACGTGCTGGGCGACGAGTCCTACATAGACGCCATTCTCTTCAGCCTGGCGCTTGCCTGTGCGGCCACCTTGTTCTCCTTGGCCCTGGGAACCGCCGCCGCCTATGCCCTGATCCGCCGCAAGGTACCGGGATCCGAGGCGATCTCCACGGCGCTGATGGCCCCCTTGGTCTTTCCGGCCGTTGTCGTCGCCGTGGCGCTGCTGCAATACTACACCCTGGTCGGGGTGCGCGGCAGTTTCGGCGCGCTGGCGGTGGCGCATGTCCTGATCACCTTGCCCTATGTCGTGCGCAGCGTGCTGGCCAGCATCGCCGGCTCCGACCCCGCCTTGGAAGAGGCCGCGCGGACCCTTGGCGCCAATGCCTGGACGGCCTTTGCCAAGACCACCCTGCCGCTGATCCGGCCGGGGCTGGTCGCGGGCGGCATCTTCTCCTTCATCGTCTCTTTCGACAATGTGCCGGTCTCGATCTTCCTGGTGAGCGTGCGGCAAACGACCCTGCCGGTGAAGATCTTCACCGCCGTCGAGCACGGCATCGATCCCGGCATTGCCGCCATCTCGACCATGCTGATCATGGCCACCGGCCTGGCCCTTGTCCTTGCCGAGCGCTGGGTCGGCTTTCACCGCTTTGCCTGACGTTTGCCTATCCGGAGGTTCGTTCCATGCCACCTAGAGTCTTCTTTCTGCGTCGGCCTTTTTTGTCATGCGATTGAGCGGGCGGCGCATTCTGATCTCGGGCGCTGCGTCCGGCATCGGGCGCGCGACGGCGGCCCTCTTCCACAGCGAGGGTGCTGCGGTCGGACTGTTGGATCGTGACGAGGCTGCGCTTGCCGAGGTCTCCGGTGAGCTGGGAGCGCTCGGCGGACTGCCCGTCGTCGCGTGCAGGGCCGATCTTACGAACGATGACCGCGTGCGCGACGCCGTGGAGGAGGCTGCGGCAGCGCTCGGCGGTCTGGACGGCCTGATCGGTGCGGCCGGCATCGATTTGCTGAAGCCTTTCGAAGAGATGGGCATCGCCGAGTGGCGGGCGATCCTCGACACCAATCTGACCGGCGCTTTCAGCCTGACATCGGCCGCCGTGCCCCACCTGCGCGCGGCCGGGGGCGGCACCATCGTCCAAATCGCTTCCGGTGCAGCCTTGCGCCCGCTGGCGGCGCGGACGGCCTACTGCGCCTCGAAAGCGGGTCTTGTCATGTTTGCCAAGGCGCTCGCGGTCGACCTGGCGCGTTTCGAGATCCGGGTCAACGCCATCTGTCCCGGTATCATCGAGACACCGCTTTTCCGCCAGTCGCTGGAGGGGGCCGCCGATGCAGACGCGGAACTGGAGTCTATTCTGGATCGCTATCTGATCCGACGGATCGGCAAGCCGGACGATATCGCAAACGCCGCGCTCTACCTGAGCTCTGCCGAGTCAGCCATGGTGACCGGCACGGCTCTGGCGGTCGACGGCGGGCGGAGCTTTCATTGATGGGGGATGCCATGACAGCCTTCGACCTCGAGGGTGTCGCGCTGGTGACCGGGGCCGCAAACGGCATCGGCCGGGCTAGTGCGCTGGCGCTGGCAAGGGCCGGTGCAGATCTGGCCCTGCTCGACTTGGAAGCGGAGCCCTTGACCGGTCTCTCTGCGGAAATCAGGGCGCTTGGAAGACGTGCCGAGGCTATCGCTCTCGATTGCACCGACTCCGACAAGCTGGAGGCGGCGCTGTCTCGAGTGGAGGCGCAGCTGGGTCCGGTCGATGTCCTCTTCAACAATGTCGGACAGAGCGCCCGCGACCAGGCCGGCCCCTTTATCGAGTCGGATGAGGCGACCTGGCGCTTTGTCCTGGAAATCTCGCTTCTGACGGCCATGCGCTGCAGCCGGCGCATCGCCCCGGGAATGGTCGCGCGCGGGCGAGGGCGGATCGTCAACATGTCCACGCACTCCGCCTTCTATGGCGATGTCGGGCTTGCCGACTATGCGGCCGCCAAGATGGGCGTCATCGGCTTCACGCGCTCTCTAGCGCGCGAGCTGGCGCCGTCGGGGGTCGGGGTCAACGCGATCGCTCCCGGTGCGATCCGGACCAGGGCCCATGACCGCCTGCCAGCCGAAGTCATTGATAAGATTCGCCAGTCCGTGCCGCTGGGCTATGTCGCCGAGCCGGAGGATGTCGCCAGTGTCGTCGTCTTCCTGGCCAGTCCGGCCAGCCGCTACATGACCGGACAGACCCTCCTGGTCGACGGCGGCCGTTGGATGATTTGAGGACGCCATGAAGGACGCTATGAAGGACACCGACTACAGCACGCTCGGCGCCGCCGAGATCGCCGCGCAGGTCACCGCCGGCGCAATAACGGCCCGCAAGGTGATCGATCTTGCCCTGCAGCGGATCGAAGCAAGCGAGCCCAGCGCCAAGGCATTCATTCACATCGACCGCGATGGTGCGCGCGCGGCCGCCGATGCGCTCGATCGTCGGATTGCGGCTGGCGAGTCGGTGGGCGCCTTGGCCGGTGTGCCGGTCTCGGTGAAGGATCTGACCCATGTGGCCGGCATGCCGACCTCCTTCGGATCAAAGGCCTATGCCGGGACGGCAGCACCCGGCGATGCAATCCCGGTCGCGCGACTCCGGGCTGCCGGTGCCGTGATTCTTGGCAAGACCACGACGCCGGAGTTCGGCCACAAGGCCATCACCGAGAGCCCGCTCTTCGGCCGGACGCTCAATCCCTTCAATCGCGCCTACACCAGCGGCGGGTCGTCGGGCGGTGCTGCGGTTTCCGTGGCGGCACACCAGGTGCCGCTCGCGCTCGGCACCGACGGCGGCGGATCGGTCCGCATTCCCGCCAGCATCTGCGGGCTCTACGGCCTGAAGGCGACGCTTGGAAGAATCCCCCATGCCCAAGCGCCGGACCTCTTCGCCAACAACTCCTACATCGGCCCGATGACCCGCAGCTTGGTGGATCTGCGCGTGTTGTATGGGGTCTTGGCTGGCGAGTCGCCGGGCGATCCCTGGTCCAAGGCGCTGGGTCTCGCAGAGCCGCTCAGCAGCCTACGCATCGGCTTTGCCCTCAAGGTCGGCAATCCGGCAATCGAACCTGAGGTCGCCGCTTCGGTGCGCTCTGCTCTAAAGGCGCTTGCCGGTCTTGGGGCAGAGGTCGAGCCTCTCGATCTCGACTTCGCACGTTTCGAGCCCGGGTTTCGGGTGCATCTCGAGTCACTCCTCGCCGCCCGCACGGCAAGCCGCGTGCAGGAGGCGCCGGAGCTGTTCGATCCGACTTTCGTCAAGACGGTCGAGCAGGGCCTGGAACGCTCTGCCGTCGAGGTCCAGCGCGCGGCTGCCGAACGCACGGAGCTCTATCGGCTGATCGAGCGTCAGTTCGAGAGGGTCGACTATCTGGTGACGCCAACCTTGGCTGCTGCCTCCGTGCCAGCCGATACGGACACGCACGCGGATATTGTGATCGCCGGCGCCAACTGTGGGCGGATCCGTGCCGGCTGGTATCCTTATACCTTCCCGCTGAACCTAACAGGACATCCAGCCTTGTCGCTGCCCTGCGGCCGGACCGCAGAGGGGCTACCGATCGGTCTACAGATCATTGGGCGGTGGTACGACGAGGAGGGGATCCTCGATCTTGCCGAGAGGCTGGTCCCTCAGCTCGGGTTCACGCCGAGGTCTCCCGCACTCTGAAGTCTGGCCTACGACTCGCCCTCGCTGCGAGCCCTAGTGGCCATGATCTGTGTCGCCAGAGAGGCTGCTTGCGTGCGGTTTTCGACGCCCAGCGCCCTCAGGATGCGCGACACATGCATCTTCACCGTTCCAGGCGCGATATCCAGGTCCGCGGCGATGTCCTTGTTGGACCGTCCCTTGGCCATCAGGCGCAGGACGTCGATCTGGCGCTCGGTCAGTCCGTAGGGAGGGGTGCCCGAGGTCAGGTCCGAATCCGCAACCTCGCCCTCGTTGACACTGGTGGACAGGACTTCGGTGCGCGTCTCGTTAAGGTGCAGGACCTGCGGGGGGACGTAGATCCCGCCGGAAAGGATGAATTGCAGCGCCGAGGTCGTCACCTCTGGCGACGAGGTCTTGGGGATGTAGCCCATTGCGCCGGACTGTAGGGCCTGGCGTATCGCCTTGCTGTCCTCGCGAACGGAAATCACCACCACCGGCACGTCGGGCCAGTTGCGACAGATCTCGCCGATACCCTCAATACCGCTCATGCCCGGCATAAGCAGATCGAGCAGCAGCAGGTCGATAGGTTTGTCCCCGCCGAGCAGTTCGATGGCTTGGTCGAAATCGTTTGCCTCCAGGATCTCGACCGGGCGGTTCATCATACGTATCAAAAGCTTCAGGCCGCCGCGGAACAGCGCGTGGTCGTCAGCCAGGATGATGCGTAGCGGCTGCTCGGCACTGGGCTCCGCATTCCCGCGTTCATCAGCCGTCGTGCCGGTCTTTGCAAGACCCGGTGGCAGACGGTTCCTCTCAGTCGAAGCACTCAACAAACTCTACTCCAAAGCCCGATCGGGGCGTGCAAGCCTTAACCCTCTGTCCTTAACCTTTGGCCCAAATCAAAAAGTTTCTTCCGGCCGATAGGGGCCAGCGCTCTACCCATCCTAGCAGAATTTCGCCGGGTCAGTCTTTTGGCATACGCACCAATGTCATATCGACCGCACCGCCACTGCACAACACGCAATCTGCGCGAGCGTCACGAGCACAGAAAATAGAATAAGTTCCGAGAATCATGGAGAGATTGGCTCTGGCCAAACGACCAGGTCTGACTATCCTGAATGGCATAGTGCATTTTCCTATTGACTCCCATATGGCAGTAGTCCTGTAATTGTTGAAACTCCAGACTGGTCATATGGCCAGGCCTACAGGTCCGGGTTGTTGCAAACCGCGGGAGTTCGGATCGGCCGGCACTGGAATGCATTGCAGGGTCAATCGAACAAGGGAGACAAAAGACATGAGCATCACTCGGCGATCAGTACTGAAAGGCTCCATGGCAGCAGCGGCAGCTTTTGCTGCCCCGGCCATCGTCATTCCCAATGCGGCCAATGCCGCTTGGATCGACGAGGACGGCCCCATCAAGGTCGGCGTTCTTTTCTCGCAGACGGGCAATCTTGCGGTGGTCGAGAACGACTCCACGCAGGTCGTGCTCTATGCGATCGACGAGATCAACGCCGCCGGCGGCGTTGCCGGACGCGAGGTCCAGCCGGTCGTCATCGATGCCAAGTCCGACATCAAGGTCTACTCCGAGAAGATCAGCCAGCTGATCCTGCGCGACCGCGTGATCGCGACCTTCGGCGGCTACACCTCGGCCAGCCGTCGCGCCGTCGCGCCGATCGTGATGGCCAGAGACCACCTCTTCTATTATCCGACCTGCTACGAAGGCCGGGAGTGCACGCAGAACATCATCTGCACCGGGCCGCTGGCCAACCAGCACTCCAAAGACCTGATCCCCTTCATGGTCGAGAATTTCGGCAAGAAGGTCTACCTCATCGGGTCGAACTACATCTGGCCGAAAGAATCGAACAAGAACGCCAAGATCTGGCTGGAGCGCGCCGGCGGCGAAGTGGTCGGCGAGGACTACGTGCCGCTGGGCGGTTCGGAGTTCACCCCGATCTTCAACAAGGTGCGGCAGACCGAGCCTAGCTTCATTTTCTCCACCGTGGTCGGCGATTCCGACATCGCGCTGCACAAGCAGTTCCTGCAAGAGGGCTTCAAGGCAGACAAGATGCCGATCGCGTCTCTGACCACCGGAGAGATCGAGGTTCGGGCCATGGGAGCGGAAGCCGGCGCCGGTCACTTCCTTTCGGCCCCCTATTTCCAGACCCTGGAGAACCCGACCAACGAGGCCTTCGTGGAAGGCTACTTGGGCAGCAAGTATGGCGGCGGCGGCGTCACCCACTACAACATGGAAGAGACCTACCTCTCCGTCTATGTCTGGAAGGCCGGCCTGGAGAACGCTCTGGCTGCGAGCGGCGATATCGAAGCCGTCACGCCGCGCATGATCCGCGACCACTCCGGCCACGTCGAAATCGGCGACGACGTCTCGCCGGAAGGCACGGTCTGGATCGACTCGGAGAACTTCAACATCTGGCTGAAGCCGAAGATTGGCCAGTGCCAGAGCGATGGTCAGTTCAAGGTAGTAAAGGCGGCCCCAGAGCACGTGGCGCCGGATCCCTTCTCGATCTATCCCGAGCGTGGGGTGTGCCGGGCCGATGGCCTGCATACGCCGGACGGTGGTATCCGTAAGAACGTTCTCTAACACTCCTAGACCGGGCACCTGCCCCTCCAGACTTCAGGTGCCCGGTTTCTTTTGCGGAAGGCTTAGGGTGCTCTGCGCCGTCCCCTGTCAGGAGCTTCGTCGCCATGAGTGTGCATGACTTTTGGACACCATTCTCTCTCATTCCCTTTATCAATGCGCTTTTCATCGGAATTAGCTTAGCTAGTATTTGGTTGTTGGCGGCGCTTGGTTTGACGATCATTTACGGAACCATGGGCGTCATCAATATGGCCCATGGCGAATTCATCATGTTGGGAGCCTACTCGACCTATGTTTTCCAGTCGATGCTGGGACTGCCCTTCTTGCTGTGCCTGCCGCTCTCGTTCTTCGTGGTGGCGGCAATCGGTTTGCTGGTCGAACGAAGTATCATACGACCTCTCTACGCCAGGCCGCTGGACACCTTGCTGGCGACCTGGGGTCTTTCGCTGATTCTGATTCAATCCGTGCGCCTGATCTTCGGCGGAGAGCCGCAGTATGTGGCGGTGCCGGAGTGGCTGAATTTCGTCGTGCAGACCAGCTTCCTCAATCTCTCGGGCCTGCGCATCTTCATCGTCGTGATGGCTGTCGCACTCTGCGCTTTGACCTGGTTCTTGATGTATCGGACCTCTTATGGCGTCAAGGTTCGCGCGGTCATGCAGGACAAGGACATGGCGCAGTCTTTCGGCGTCAACTCCAGCCGGATCTACAGCCTCACTTTTGCTTACGGCGCGGGGCTTGCCGGGGTTGCCGGCGGTCTCTTCGGCGCGGTCAAGACGCTCTTCCCCGACATGGGCAGCGGCTACATCGTGGAGGCCTTCCTGGTCGTTGTCGTGGGTGGTGTGCAGCTGGCTGGCAGCGTGGTGAGCGCCGGTCTGCTGGGCGAGCTGAACTCGGTCTTCTCATACTTCACCAACGATACCTTCGCACGCTTCGTGCTCTTCACCCTGGTGGTGATCTTCCTGCGCTTCCGTCCTCAGGGACTGCTATCAGAAGGAGCGATCAGGCGGTGAGTACGACGATGGACAAAGAGGCACCGGCCGACAACGCGCCGGCCGACAACGCGACGACCGACAACGCGACGACCAGCCTCTATCACAACAAGACAGCGCAATGGCTGCTCTACCTCGCCGTCTTCGCGCTCCTGGCCTTCATGCCACTCTTGGTCGAGAATGCCTTTACCCTCAATCAGTTGGCTCGCTACACCTGCTTTGCGATCCTGGCCATGTCGGTCTCTCTGGTCTGGGGTTACGGCGGCATCTTGAGCCTGGGCCAGGGCATTGCCTTCGGTCTGGCGGCCTATGGCATGGCAATGACCATGCAGATGCAGTATCAGCATCCCGAGTACGACCCGATCCCCAGCTTTATGCTGACCAACGAGCTGGAAGCGCTGCCCCTGATGTGGGAACCCTTCTGGTCGACCACGGCGGGTTTGATCCTCACACTCTCCGTGCCGACGGTCTTCTTCGCGGTCTTCGGCGCCATGATGTTCCAGGCCCGCGTCGCCGGCGTCTTCGTAGCGATCATGACCTTGGCCATGCTGGCGGCCTGGTACTCCATGGCCTACGACATGCAGCCCTTCACGGCCGGCTTCAACGGCATATCGCCGCCACTACCCTTTTCTATCGGCGGCTTCTCCTTCGATCCTTACAGTGCACCGGCCTACCTGATCTGCGTTGGCTTCCTGGCAGCGCTCACCTGCATGGCCAAGCTCTTGATGCAGAGCCGATTCGGGGTGATCGTCCAGGCCATACGCGACGATTCCGAACGCGCACGCTTTCTCGGATACAACGTCGCTACTTACCAGATCACGCTCTTTACGATCTCCGGCTTCATCGCGTCTTGTGCCGGTCTGTGCTGGGTGATGATCGTGCAGTATGTGTCGCCGACGTCCTTAGAGCTAACCCTGTCGATCGGCATGGTGATCTGGGCGGCCGTGGGGGGACGTCTGTCGCTTCTTGGTGCGATCATGGGCGCCTTTCTGGTGAACGGCATGCAGAGCTATCTCGGCGATGAACTGCAACAGCTCTGGATGCTTTTCCTGGGCGCCATCTTCATCGGAATCGTGCTACTGCTGCCGCGCGGCCTTGCCGGCCTGGCGGAACTGATCCTCGGTCGGTTCCCGATACGCCGGAAAGCGAGCCTCAAGCGGTCTACCGCAGGCGAGGAGGCTGCCGAATGAGCATGCTCGAACTGACCGGGGTCACCAAGAGCTTCAACGAGTTCGTCGCCGTCGATAATTTCGACCTGTCGGTAGAGAAAGGCGAACTGCGTTGCCTCCTGGGGCCGAACGGGGCCGGAAAATCGACCTCCATCGACCTGATAACGGGCCGTCTGAAACTGACCAGCGGCAGCGTCAAGCTGGACGGTCAGGTCATCTCGGGCCTGTCGGAACACCGCATCGCACGCCTGGGCGTCGGTCGCAAGTTCCAGGTGCCTGCGGTCTTCAAGGACCTTAGCGTCCAGGACAATCTTCTGGTGGCCGCCACCAAGGTGAAGTCGCCCTTCTCCAACATGTTCACCTTCTCCTCGCGGGTCGCCGGCAGACAGGCGCGCTTCGAGCAGGTGGTGGAACTGATCGGGCTTCAGGATCGGATGCACGTGCAGGCCGGCATCCTCTCCCACGGCGAGACGCAGTGGCTGGAGATCGGCATGGTTCTGATGGACGATCCGCGGGTCATGCTGATGGACGAGCCTACGGCCGGCATGACCGAACAGGAAACGCACAAGACGTCAGAGCTGTTCAATAACCTTAAGGGCAATCACACCTTGATCGTCGTCGAACACGACATGTCCTTCGTGCGCGAGATTGCTGACATCATCACGGTGATGCACATGGGCACGAACCTGGCCGAAGGGACCATCGCGGAGATCGAGAACGACCCGCGGGTGGCCGAAGTCTATCTGGGATCGGAGGGCATTGGCGATGCTTGAGCTTTCCGGCGTCACTGCCTACTACGGCAAGACCCCCATCCTCTTCAATATCTCGCTTTCGATCGGCAAGGGCGAATGCCTCTGCGTGCTGGGCCGCAACGGCGTCGGCAAGACGACCCTACTGAAGACCATCATGGGGCTGGTCGACCGGATGAGCGGCGAACTGACGATCGACCAGACGAAGCTGACGCGTGCGCCGACGGCGTCTCGTGCCAAGGCCGGCCTTGGCTATGTCCCGCAGGGGCGGCGCATACTGGGTAAGTTCTCGGTTAAGCAGAATCTGGAACTGGGAAGCTTTGCCCGAGGAGACGGCGCGTCAGGAATCCCGGAGTCTTGCCTGGAGAACTTCCCCTATCTACGCGAGAACTTGAACCGGCGCGCCGGCCTACTGTCGGGCGGTCAGCAGCAACAGTTGGCGATCGCCCGCGCGCTGGCGACCGATCCCAAGGTGTTGCTGCTGGACGAGCCCACCGAAGGCATTCAGCCGAACATCGTGGCCGACATTCGCCGCACCATGCAGCACCTGAACCGTGACCTTGGCCTAACACTGCTGTTGACCGAGCAGCACATCAAGATCGCCCGAGAGCTCGCCGACAAGTTCCTGATCCTGGATGTCGGTCGTGTCGTGGCCCAAGGCCCGATTGCTGAGCTGAGTGACGATCTGATCCAAAAGCACCTGACGATATGAGCCGCCGTCGGGGCCTGTTTTCTCCCCTCATTCAAGAAAGGAGCGAGTAATGATCACCATACCGAAGAAGGGAACGCCGGAGCGCGAGCGACTTATTGCCGAGCATAAGGCTTGTATCGAGACGATGAAGGGCGTGCCCGGCTGCACCATTTTACGCTGCGAGACGCCGGGCGACACCACAGTCGTCACCGGCGGCATTCACGAGGACTTCCTCTTGAACCGCGTGCTACTGCGCATGCGCGCCATGAACCCGGCCGACGGGCCGCGCAAGCTGGTCGTGATTTGCACCAAGGTCGAGAAGGAGTGGCGCATCGGTCGGCTGTCGGGTGTCCGCGGTGTCCCGCCGACCTTCGTCAACGACAAGGTCTACGACAACGAGCAGGACCCCCAGCACGACATCTTCCTGATGCGGCTGGACGAGATGGATGCCGAGGACGGCCAGGCCGAGCAATTCCACGAAGGCTGGAAGCGCCGCGACGATAACTGGACTCGCACTTAAACGCGCGCTTCGCACGACCGATAGAAACATGAGGACCGTCCCTCCCCAGCTTCATTCTGCCTTGGTGACGGTACGGTTCGGGAACAAGGAGAAGACTCTATGTGCGCCATGCGACTGACGGGTTATGCCGACCTCTTCGGCGTGAATCCGGGCAAGACGATCAAATTCTACGTCAATTGCGATGGCCCTTCGGCCTACGATGTACAGATCGTAAAGATGATTCATGGGGACACCAATCCCCGCGGACCGGGACATATCGAAGAAGCCGTGGACGCGGCTTGCAATGGCTCCAAGCCTGGCCGCAAGCAGGTGATCTACAGTGGCTCTTACGGCTACGTCGAGGACAATCCCAATCTGCAGGTGCAGTCCTTCACCGTGCAGTGCTGGATTTGGCCGACGACGCCCAAGACGCACCCGCAGTATTGGAAGCATGGCACACAAGGCCTGGTCGCCAAGTGGTGCAACGACCAAGGTTTCGGTCTCTTCATCAACGAGGAAGGCTGTGCCGAGCTGCGCATCAACGGCGAGCGCATCACCACCGGCGCGCCGCTGCGCGATCACGCCTGGCACTTCCTGGCCGCCAGCTACGATGCCGAGACCGGCGAGGCGACGCTCTATCACGAGCCGCAGCTTCGCTATGCTCTGGACCCGGAGATTCCGCCGGTTACCAAAACAGTCTCGGGTGGGGTCTCTCACCAGGCCGACGTGCCGCTGACCCTGGCATGCTACACCGGCGGGATGGACGACAGCCTGCAGGCCAAGGCGTCGCGGCCCGAAGGCATCGTCATGGCCGGTCCTTACAATGGTAAGATCGACAGCCCGCGCCTGTGCAACCGGGCTCTTTCGCGCCAAGAGATCGAGACCATGAAGCTGGGCGCGCAGCCCGGCCTCACGGAACGCCGGAACTCCGGCCCGACCGGCGAGCTCTCGCAGTGCATCGTCGGCGCCTGGGACTTCTCCGACGGCATCGACACCATCGTCGGCCGCGATCACGGCCCCTATCTCTACGATTTCCAGATCGTGAACTGCCCGACCCGTGCGATGACCGGCCACAACTTCTCCGGCCACAACTTCGACTGGAAGCATGCGCCCAAGGAGTATGGCGCCATCCACTTCCACGATGACGATGTCGACGATGCCCGCTGGGATGTCGACTTCGAGTGGGAGGTTCCAGCCGACCAGAAGAGCGCCTTCTATGCCGCCAAGCTGACCACGCCGGAAGGTGACGAGGACTACATCCCCTTCTGGGTGGTGCCGGAGGTCGGCAAGGCGACGGCCAAGATCGCCTATATGGTGCCGACGATCTCCTACATGGCCTACGCCAACGAGCATCTGGCCAACAACGCCGGCGGTGCCGAGTTGCTGGTCTATCGCGTGCCGATCATGCAGGACCAGAACATGTTCCTGAGCGAGCATCGCGAGTATGGCGGCTCGATCTACGACACCCACACCGACGGCAGCGGGCTTTGCCTGTCATCCAGGCTGCGTCCGATCCTGTCGATCCGACCGAAGTACGATCACTTTCTGTCGCAGGCGCCCTGGCAGTATCCAGCCGATCTACACATGATCTATTGGCTGGAGACCATGGGTTACGACTATGATGTCATCACCGACGAAGACGTGACCTACGACGGTGTGGCCCGCCTGGAGCAGTACAACGTCGTCATCACCGGTTCGCATCCGGAGCACAACACCGGTCCGCAACTGGATGCTCTGCACAACTACACGCAGCGCGGCGGGCGGCTGATGTACATGGGCGCAGATGCCTGGTACTGGGTGCACTCCTACCACCCGGCCTACGATCACCTGGGACGCGGTATCGTCACCGAGATGCGGCGTTGCGAATCGGGCATTCGAACCTGGCGTGCCGATCCTGGCGAGTACTATCACCAGGGCACCGGAGAGCTGGGCGGCATGTGGCGCTATCGCGGTCGCTATCTGCACTCCGTCGCCGGCACCGGCATGTCGTCCGAAGGCTTCGACATCTCCAGCTACTACTCGCGGACGCCCGAGAGTAACGATCCGCGCGTTGCCTGGGCCTTCGAGGGTATCGAGTACGACGAGAAGCTCGGCAACTTCGGCCTGGTCGGTGGCGGTGCTGCCGGTACCGAGCTGGATATCGTCGACACCATGCTGGGCTCGCCGCCGCACACCTTGGTGGTTGCCACCTCGGCCGGGCGTCACACCGAGGCCTACCTCTTGGTCATGGAAGACTTCGGCTTCAACCAGCAGGGCTTGGACGGCACCCAGCATCCGCGCGTGCGCTCCGACATCGCCTACCACGAGACCCCGAACGGGGGCGGCTGTTTCGCCTTCAGTTCGATCGCATTCTGCGGCTCCCTGCCGTGGAACAATTGCGACAACAACATCTCGAAGCTGGTCGGCAATGTGCTCAACCGCTTCATGGTCGATGGACCCTTGCCGGAGCCGCCAGCGGATGCCTATCAGCACCGCGGTCGGGCCGACTACGATCCGCCGGCCAACAAGGCGGCAAAGTAGCCAACCCTAGGTTGTCGCCTTGGTGTACGGGGTCGGGAGGCCCCCTTAGCTGAGGCGATGCGCGGCGACGACACAAGACCAGGTGTCGTCGCCGCGACTAACCACAGCGTTTATGTATTGGGGAGTGCTGCTTCCCATCGGTTCCATCGTGCAGGGACACTGGTCGAACGGAGGGCGTCATGCTCCTTGATCCAACCCTAGGCTACTATGATGAGGGTTTGAATCTGACAGAGGCCGCGCTGTATCGTCAGGCCCGCGCGGTCTTCGGATCGGCCGAGACCCTGCCGCCCGCCTGCTATCGCTCAAAGGTCTTCAGCGCACTGGAAGACAATCGCATTTGGGCCAGAGCCTGGATTGCCGTCGGATCGGATCTGGAAATCCCCGGCGCGGGCGATCTTTTGCCCTTCACCATCGGCTATCACGGCATTCATCTGCAGCGCGAGGCCGAGGGCGGCATCGTCGGTCGCTTCAACAAGGCCCAGCATGGGGGCTGCCGCTCCGTCCCCTTGCAGTGTCAGACCGGCAGCCGCACCCGCTGTTCCTTCACCTCCTGCGGCTACAGCCGTGACCGAGAGGTTGTTTCGTCGGCCGAGCTTGACGAGGCCGGTTCGGTCGCAAACCAGTACTTGGGCTTGGTGCCCGAAAGGCTCTTCCCGGTGCGCGTGGACCGCCGCGGATCGTTGCTCTTTGCCTGCTTGGATCCGCGGACAGCGGATCTGAGCGATGGTCTGGAGCCCTTGGATGGCGCGCTTTCCAGCGCGAGGCTGATTGGCAAACGCTGGCATGCGAGCAAGGCCAACTGGAAGCTCATCGGGCCGGCATTACACAGCTATCTCTCGACCTTGGGCGCGTCTTGCGGGGCAGAACCGCTCGGTTCCGACGCCATCGCCGACCACTGGCCGGCAAGCCACTTGGCCTCGGTGCTGCCCGAAGGCTCTTGCGATGCTGCCGGTACGATCTCTTTGGTCTGGTGCTTGCCCAATCTCTTGGTGTTGCGCACGCCGCGGGAGACACTGGCAATCTTGCTGCAGCCGCTCAGCATGACCGAGACGCAACTGCGTGTCTTGCTCTTGGGTGACGCCTGCCCGAGTGGTGCTGGCCCGGCGGAGGCCGCCAGGCCGGATGCCAGATTGGAGGCATGGATCGCCACCTTGCAGCCGGCGCTCGAGATCGCAGAGCAAGACCAGGTGGTCCTCTCGGCTTGGGGAACGCCCAGCTGCCGGCAGAGCGCAAGGGATAGCGCGCCGCAGCAGCGCAACGTCTTTGCTTGGCTGTTCCAAGACTATCTAACCGACCGTATTTTGGAGGAGGACGAAGACTATGGCGACCTGCGACAGCGCAGCCCAAGCAGCCCAAAGCGAGACTCACAAAGCGGCCACGATCCAGGCCTCGACCGAGGACTATCGCAAGGGTGACTTCAAGGCCGCATACGACCGCTTGCTGCCGCTCGCCGAAGGCGGAGATGGCGAGGCACAGCTCTGGATAGGCACGCTTACCATGGAAGGGCAGGGCGTGAAGAGCGATTCCAAGGCTGCTCTGAATTGGTTTCTGCGCGCGGCCGAGGCAGGGCAGGTGCAGGCCAAGGCCAATGCAGGCGCGCTCCTCTTGATGGGGGCGCCGACGGATGACGAGAAGCAAAAGGCGATTGGCCTGCTGGCGGATGCCGCCGAGGCAGGCGACGTCAATTCCCTCTTCAACCTGGGTGTCATCTATCAGCAGGGCGAGCATGTTCCGCAGGACGAAGCCAAAGCGGCCGCTTGCTACAAGAAGGCCTCCGAACAGGGGCACTATCCTTCGCAATCCCGCCTCGGCTACATGTATGCGCACGGTCAAGGTTTGCCCAAGGATCGTGTCCAGGCCTACCTCTGGCTGACACTGGCGGCCCAGCACGGGATCGGGACTGCCCTCAATGCACTTGAGGGCGTGGTGAAGGCAATGTCGGCCGACGAGAAGGCAGAGGGCATGGCTCTGTTCAATTCCTGGCGCAGCCGAACTGTCGGTTTCAGCGGGCCAGGTCGTTTGGTGCCAATCCCCGATTAGGGAGCAAAGGCCATGATCTACAGCGTCCAAGAGATAAAGTTCGAGTTTTTGGCCTTCATCAAGAAGCATGGCGGCGACTTTAGCGATTGGTACATCGGCATTGCCGCCGATCCGAAGGACAAGCTGACGGCGCAACACAAGGTCGACCAGGACGAGGACGCCTGGACCTACAAGCAGGCCCTGACCTTTCAGGCCTGTCGGACCGTACAGCGCTTTTTTCAGGACAAGCTGAATATGGATGGCGAGCCCCTCCTACGGGGGGACGAGGACACGGATTGTGTCTACCTATTCAAGAAGAACGAGCGAACCAGCCCCTAGAAGCGGTGCTGCCGCAGGGCGCGGTTTTGGGACGGGCGCTATGGCGCAGGAGATGACGCGCGTCGGAAAAACGGTACTGATCGGATTTCTCGTCGCATTCGGCCTGATGTTTGCGCTGGTGAGTTCTTTGCTTGTCGTTGCGATCTTTTGGCCGCTGCCTCTGTCATTTCTGCAATCCTTGGTGTCGACGATGGTCAGCCGCACGATGGCACCGCTGAGTGTGGCGGCAGACGATGTCTCCTTTACCTGGGATCCGGCGAGCGGTTCGGTCACCCTCATAGCCTCAGACATAAGGTTGACTGATCCGGACGGCACACTGCTCGGCGAACTGCCCTTTGGGGAAGCCGACTTGCGGCTTGTCGGCCTGCTGACGGGTCGGGCAGAGATCGAGGCCATTCGTTTGCAGGAACCAACGATCGCGCTCGCGGTCGATTCCCTGCAGGGTTTGCATCTGTCGGTCAGCCCCTACGGGCCGGCGACCAAATTGCCCATGCTGAAGGGGGCGGGTTTCGAACAGACGATCGCGGCCCTTTGGGATTGCCGCTCAAAAGCACTGCCGGCCATCCATCTGGAGAGGGGTGTCTTCTTCTTCCTGGACCAGGATGCGGCCGTCTATCTGACCTTTGTCCTACGCGACATGAAACTGCTGCCACAGGCGCAGGGAAGCCAAGTCGCGCTCTCCAGTCACTTGCTGGTCGCCGGGCAGCGTTTGAGTTTCGATCTCGCCGCGCGACAGGACTGTGCGACCAAGAGCCTGACCCTCTCGCTGTTTCCCGAGGATATCCATCCTGCCGTTCTGGGCGAGGTGATTCCGGGCGGGCGCCTGCTCTACCCCTTCGAGGTACCGGTCTCCGGCCGCCTGGACATGCACTTCGGCCCCGATCGCGATCTGCAAGGCTTGGATTTCAATCTGACCGGCGGCGCCGGTAGTCTGGAGGTTGCCTCCTATGCCGCGCGCAATCTTTCGGTCGATAGCCTGCAGCTGATTGGGGTCTATTCCTCCCTGGAGAGGGAACTCACCTTGAACAAGGGGCGGTTCGATCTGGCAGAAGGCACAATGTTGCTTGAGGGCAGGGTTTATCGCGAGGCCGAGAGCATCCATCTGGCCCTCAGGGCCGTTTTTCGCGGCGGCGAGTTGTTGCGTCTGCTGCCGCGCTGGTTCGCGGGCCTGCGGACCGCTTTGCGCAAGACCCTGAAGGCAGAGCATGAAGCCGGCGATGTCAGCCTCTCGCTGGATGGCGTGATCGACAACGAGGACAGGATCGATGCTCAGGGCAGCTTCGTCGTGCCGTTCGGCGATCCCAGTGGGAGCATCGGATCCAACGAGAAACTACGTCTCGACTTTAGGCTTGATGGTCAAATCTCTGCACCTAGGCTTGTGGTCTCTGGCCAAGATCCATAGTCGGTAGCAATACTGCCTGGCCAGCTGGCCGGATCTGGCGGAAGGTCTAGAAACACCTGCTTCACGCAGATACCTGCGATATGATAGTCTCATTTTGTGAGGAAGCGTGGGACGAACCTAGGGGGTTAAGAATCAGGCAATCGATCAGGGTCATTTGAGGAGAGCTCAATGCCGAGAGGTGGACCCAAAAAGCATTTTCCGGCGGCTTTTCAGCGGGTTCGGCAGTTGAAACGACGCCGACAGCCTGCACTGCGCCAGGGTCAAGGCGGCCCTTCTCGGCGCGCTCTCTTGCTAGCGGCAGGGGGTGCGCTCGCCGGTGGCGTGGGGCTGCAGGCAAGGCCGACCAAGGCCGCAAAGAACATCAGTTCGCCCTGGGTGGGACGCGGCGATCCGATCAGGATCGGCATGCTCTGGTCGCTGACCGGGCATCTTTCGGTCATCGAGCGCGCGTCTGTCGATGTCGGCCGCTACTGGGTAGACCGGGTCAATGCTGCCGGCGGTGTTGCCGGAATACCGGTCGAGGCGGTGGTGATCGACGCCAAGTCCGACATGAAGACCTACCGCGAAGGCCTGCGCTATCTGGTGAACGAAGCCAATGTCCTGGCGACCTTCGGCGGCTATACATCGGCCAGTCGGCGGGCTGTGATGCCGCTGGTCGAACAGAGCCGCAGCCTCTTCTATTACCCGACCTGCTATGAGGGACGGGAATGCTGGCAGCACATCATCTGCACCGGCCCGATCGCCAATCAGCATTCGCGCGATCTTATCCCCTACATGGTGCGGAACTATGGGCCGCGCGCCTACTTCGTGGGTTCGAACTACATCTGGCCAAGGGAATCCAACCGGGTCGCCAAGCGTTGGCTGCAGGATGCCGAAGGCGAGATCGTCGGCGAGGCCTACATGCCGCTGGGCTTGGATCGCTTCGGGCCGATCTTCGAGGACATAAGGGACCACGCGCCGGACTGGATCTTCTCGACAGTGATCGGCGATTCCGATCTCTACTTCCGCCGGCAATACATCGAGGCCGGATTCCGGCCGGACGAGTTGCCCACGGCCTCGCTCACCACCTCCGAGATGGAGGTGCGGATCATGGGCACCGAATTCGGCGAGGGACACATCCTCTCCGCCCCCTACTTCCAAAGCCTGGACAACCCGACCAACCACCGTTTCGTCGATAGCTTTCTTGCCAGTCCCTTCGGCGGCAGCGGGGTTACCCACTACAATATGGAGGAGACCTATCTTGCCTTCCTCTTCTTCCAGGCAGCGGTGGAGAACCTGGTCGAAGACATCGGCGTGGCGCGCCTCTCGCCGACCGAAGTGCGCCGCTATTCGGCTGGCCTCACCCTCTCGGCCGAGCAGTCGCCGGAGGGCGAGGTGATGATCGATCCTGACAACTTCAACACCTGGCTGACACCCAAGATCGGCATCTTCAATGCCCAGGGTCAGGTCGATCTGCTGCAGGAACAGACACGCGCGATCCGTCCCGAACCCTATGTGCTCTACCCCAATCGTGGAGTCTGTCGCTCCGACGGCCTGCACCTGCCGTCCGGGAAAATCGTGAAGGCGGCCTCGTGACGGCGCGCGTTGCGGCACTGGGGTAGCAAGAGCCTTGCGTCCCTTCAATCACCTCTGGCGGATGGCCAAGAACCTCTCCGTCGGACAGAAACTGATGACCGTGATCCTGGTTGAGGTGCTCTCCTACTCGGTCGTCACCACGATCGCCATATCGCAAATTCACTCGGTCGGCACCGAGGTGCGGCACATGTCGGATATCTATCTGCCGCTCTTCTCCTCGACCGAAAAGATACGCCAGTCGATCCAGGAAAACCGCCTGGCTTTGAAGGAAATCCTCTTCATCGGCGGCCGTGTGGTTTACGACAAAGAGGCCGAGGAGAGCTATCTGGCCTCTCGCGCGCGCTATGAATACTCGAACAAGTCGATCCTGGAGCAGGTGCACTGGTCGGAGGGCCTCATTCGCGATGCGATCTCGGCCGAGGGCGAGAACGAACCGCGGATTGCCAAGTATTCCGAAGCGCTGCTGCGCCAGTTGGCCGAGATTCGGCAGGCCAACCGCGTCCTGACCAAGCGGGTCCGCAGGATCTTCGAGCATGTCGAGGATGGCTCCTTCCTCATGGGCATGGAGATGCTCGGGGAGGCGGCGGATAGCGAGACGGCCTTGACGATCGAACTCGACCGGCTGGTCCGGATGCTGGAGGAGGTGAAGGAGACCTCCGTTGTCTATGCCGCCGATGTGGAGGAGGCGGCGACCCGCTATACGGTGGTGGTGTCGCTGATACTGGTTTCCGGCGTGATTGCCGTCGTCTTCCTGGTCATCCGCCGCAACATTTCGCGGCCGTTGCACATGCTGACCCATGTGATCAGCTCCTTCGATGCCAGCAAGGATCAAGAGGAGGGGGCCTACGAAAGGCAACTGCTGGCGCGCCGCGACGAGCTGGGCATGGTCAGCCAAAGCTTCAACGAACTGAAGCAGGACCTGCGCACGCGCGAGCGCGACCTCGAAGCGGCGAAGGAAGAGGCCGAACGGGCCAATCGGGCCAAGTCGCTGTTCCTTGCCTCGGCCAGCCACGACCTGCGCCAGCCGATGCACGCCATGCGCATGTATATTGCAGCCCTGCGCCATCAGGTGACCGATAAAGAGGGGCTGACGATCGTCAATGACATCGAGGCGGTGTCGAACTCGACCGCGCGGCTCTTGAATGCGCTCCTGGATGTCTCTCGGCTGGAGGCAGGCGCCGTGCAGCCCAACTTCGAGACCTTCGCAGTGCAGGAGGTCTTTCGCCGTGTCGGCCGGTCCTTCCGGCCGGAAGCGCTGCGCAAGGGCCTGCAGTTGCATCTGATCGCTTCGACGATCCAGGTCCGCTCCGACCCCGACCTGCTGGAGCGGATCGTCACCAACTTCACCTCGAACGCGATCCGCTATACCAGGAGCGGAAAGATCCTGATCGGCTGCCGACTGCGCGGAGATCGCGTCGCCATCGAAGTCTGGGATACCGGGATCGGCATTCCCGAAGAACACCACGATGCCGTCTTCGATGATTTCCACCAGGTACGCAATCAAGAGCGCGACCGCAGCAAAGGCCTGGGCCTGGGCCTCGCGATCGTGCGCCGCCTGGCGCAGTGCCTGAACCACGAGATCGAGCACGAATCGACATTTGGCAAGGGTTCGCGCTTTGCGGTCTTGGTCGAGCGCGCCGCGCCGCAGCCGCAAGCTGCCCTGGATATCAGAGCGGAGAACCGGCCGCAGGAGATCGTGACCGGTCTTCAAGGCTTGAGCGTTATCCTGATCGAAAACGACCTGGAGGTCTTGAACGCGACCACGCACCTGCTGCGCTTCTGGGGCTGTCAGGTGACCGCCAGCCTGCGCTACGAGGACGCCATGAGTTACCTGCGCGAGGGCCTGCGCCCCGACGTGGTGATTGCCGATTTCCGCCTACCCGGGAAGGTCAATGGGGTCCAGGCAATAGCCGAGATCCGCGCGCTCGCCAAGAGCCGCTTGCCCGCCGTCGTCATCACCGGCGATGTGGAAAGCCTGAACCTGGCCTCTCTTGCCGAACAGGACATCAGGGCGCTCTACAAGCCGCTCCGCCCGGCCAAGCTTCGGGCCCTGCTCGCCAACCTGGCCGCCGCCAGCCTGGAGGACGATGCGGAAGAGGAGATGGCGCTGTAGAGTTGCTGTCGTTGTCCTATGATCCAGTTGAGAAATGCGCGAAACACTGCGCGAAAATCCGCTCGAAGCACTCTTTGCTACTGCTGTTGACACGCGAGGCGCGAATGCACTTCACTTATATTTGAAGGCTGATTCATGATTCTGAAAAACATGCCCTAATGTTCTTGCGTCATCAATTTTCTCACTGGAGAGTGACATGTTCAAGATTTTGCAAAAAGTAAGAATATTTTCTTACAAAAATTTAGTGGCTATTTTTGTAATTGCGCCAAATTTCCTCTTGCTGTCATATTCTTCATCAGCGCAAGAAGTGAAAGAGTATTCTGTTTATCCTAGTTGCTTGAAGAAAAGTTATTGCCATAAAGAGTTAACAGGTGAAGTTATAGATGGGTTTGGAAATCATGCTTTCGGATTTGAGCGGGATCCTCAAGATAACTCGTAACTGCTCAGGGTGTTGGTTTACGGGAGTGCGCCCAGCGTCGGGTGTTGTCGTTGGAGAAAGGGGTTGCGGCGCGGGTGTGGAATATGAGTCAAGCTATGAATGGCTCGCGTACCCCGCCTCAGCAGTCTGTCGCCC
>JAVJSY010000089.1:0-20367 GCA_040219175.1 Kiloniellales bacterium | reverse complement strand
CCACTGCCCGCTCACGCAAGTCCATCGATAGGGGTTTCGGCATACCTTGCTGGCCTCCTTACCCAGCCAGCATCTTGAATCACTTTTACGACCGCGCCGGAATCCCCTTCCGATTCAAACTATCCTCACTCCGCTCTAGACCTGTTCGCGAGGGGGCTTGCTCACCGTCCGAGCATCAAGCCAACGCCTAAGATCAGCAGCGATACGAACAGCAGCCTTCGGAAGAGCACCTCGGAGATACGCTGGCGCAGGGCTTGGCCCAAACGCATGCCGGCCAAGGCAGGCACCACCGCGAACGCAGACAGCAGCATCAGGTCTTCGCTCAGCAGATCCAGACCGCCCAGAGAGACGCCGAGCCCCAAGGTCGAAAGCGTGAAGAGCAGGCCCATGGCTTGTATCAGAGCATCGCGCTGCAGACCGATCGATTGCAGATAGAGCACGCCGGGCACCACGAAAGACCCGGTCATACCGGTCAGAACTCCATTGGCTGCCCCGACCAGAGGCCCGGCCCAAGCCTCCTGCCGCCTGCTAAGCGTCAGTCTGGCCTGCATCAGGCCAAGCCCGCCATAGAGGACCAGCGAGACCCCGAGCAGGGCCGTCAGCAACGTCAGATCGTCTCCGCGCAGCAGCAAGCCACCCAGCGGGATCAAGAGGGTGGCGAGCAGCAGCAGAGGCCAGATCCGCTTCAGCACGGCAAACAGATGCGCGCCGGCGAAAGCCTGCCAAAGATTGGTCACCAGTGATGGCAGCAGCAGCAAGGCCATGGCCGTGGGCAAGCCGAAGCTCAGGGTCATCAGCGCCAGCGACACGGTCGGCAAACCCAGCCCCACCACGCCTTTGACGCCGCCGGCCAGCAGGAAGATCGCAGCCAGCATGAGGAGTGTCTCTGGACTCCACATTGCCCCGCTGTCTCCCTGTCGTAAGCGCGCGCCCTAGCTCTAGAAGGCCTCAGCCGATCTGTCCGCGGTGGCGCAAGAGGTGATCGGCAAGCACGATGGCCATCATCGCCTCGCCCACGGGCACGGCGCGTATGCCGACGCAAGGATCATGCCGGCCCTTGGTCACGATCTCGGTCTCTTCCATCCCGGTCGTCACCGTGCGTCGCGGCGTCAAGATTGACGAGGTAGGCTTGACCGCGAACCTAACAACGATGTCCTGGCCGCTGGAGAGGCCGCCGAGGACACCGCCGGCGTGGTTGGAGAGAAAGCACGGCCTGCCCTGGTTATCCAGGCGCATCTCGTCGGCATTTTCTTCGCCGGTCAAGCTGGCCGCGCCGAAGCCTGCTCCGATCTCCACGCCTTTGACCGCGTTGATCGACATCATGGCCTTGGCCAGGTCGGCATCCAGCTTGTCGTAGAGCGGCTCGCCCAGGCCGGCCGGCACCCCTTCGGCCACCACCTCGATGACGGCACCGACGGAGCTGCCGGACTTACGCAACCCGTCCAGATAGCTTGCCCAATTGGCAGCTGCCTCAGGGTCGGGGCTGAAGAAGGGATTGCGCGTGACCTCTTGCCAATCCCAAAGGCTGCGGTTTACCGGATGCGGCCCCATCTGAACGAGTGCACCGCGGATCGAGACCCCGCCGGCGCCGCGCAGATGGTCGATGGTCGCGCGCGCGACCGCGCCGGCCGCCACCCTGGCCGCGGTTTCCCGTGCGCTGGAGCGTCCGCCGCCGCGATAGTCGCGGATGCCGTACTTGGCCCAGTAGGTGTAGTCGGCATGGCCCGGCCGAAACTTGCCGGCAATCTCGCTATAGTCCTTGCTGCGCTGGTCCTGGTTGCGGATCAGCAGCTGGATCGGCGTGCCGGTGGTCTGGCCTTCGAAGACGCCGGAGAGGATCTCTACCTGATCGGGCTCGCGGCGCTGCGTGGTATAGCGGCTCTGCCCCGGCCGGCGGCGGTCGAGATAGGGCTGAATATCGGCCTCGCTCAAGGGGATAAGCGGCGGCACGCCATCGATCACGCAGCCGAGTGCCGGCCCGTGGCTCTCTCCCCAAGTGGTGAAGCGAAAGGCCTCGCCGAAGCTGTTGCCCGCCATTCCTGCGACCTGCTCTTATGCGTCTAGCCGCCTTGCGGTTTGAAGTCGTTCAGCATCTGCGCCAGTTTTCCGGCTTGATCGACATTCATCATGCCGACGACATGGTAGCCGCCATCGACATGGTGGATCTCGCCGGTGACACCGCCGGAGAGTTCGGACAGCAAGTAGAGCCCGGCCCCGCCGATGTCCTTCAGGTTGACGTTCTTGCGCAAGGGGGCGTTCAGCTCGTTCCATTTCAGGATATGGCGGAAATCGCCGATACCGCTGGCCGCCAGGGTCTTGATCGGACCGGCGGAGAGCGCATTGACGCGAATGTTACGATCGCCCAGGTCGGCCGCCAGGTAGCGCACCGAGGCCTCCAGGGCTGCCTTGGCGACGCCCATGACGTTGTAGTGCGGCATCACCCGCTCGGCGCCGTAGTAGGTCAGGGTGAGAAGGCTGCCGCCGGCCGTCATCATCGGCACCGCGCGCTGAGCGACCGCGGTTAAGGAATAGCAAGAGATATCCAGCGTCATGGAAAAATTCTGGCGACTGGTGTTCAGATACTTGCCCTTCAACTCGTCCTTGTCGGCGAAGGCGATGGCGTGGACGACGAAATCCAGTTTGTCCCAGCTCTCGGCCAGGGTGGCGAAGGCCTGGTCGATCGAGTCTTCGTCCTGCACATCGCAGGGAATCACCAATTCGGAGCCAAGCGAGGCAGCCAAGGGACGAACCCGGCGCTCTAACGGCTCGCCCAGAAAGGTGAAGGCCAGCTCAGCACCCTGCGCAGCCGCTGCCGAGGCGATTCCCCAGGCAATCGAGCGATCGTTGGCCACGCCCATGATAAGGCCTCGCTTACCCGCCAGAAGCTTGCCGGTCGTTGCTGCGGTATCCGCTGCTGCCTGAGTCATTTCGATCTCTTCATCCGTTACACTCAACATACCGCATCGCGGCCTTCGTCGCCGACCTGCCAACCCCAAACCCAGCCTGAGCCACCCAGGCGACCCATCGATGGGCCTATCGGAGGGGCCGGCGGAGGGCCAAGCCGAGAGACGCTACCACTCGGCGCGGCATCCTACACCAAAGCTTCGCACCTGCAAGAAAAGCCGCTACCCAGTCGCATCACTCGGGCTCTTCGCCATCGCTGGCAGCCGAGCGTCCGGGCGCGATGTGCTGATTGAAGCCGCTGTTCACGCGCGGCGAATCGCCAGGCGTCCAACTCTCCAGAAAGGCCAGCAAGGCCGGATCGGGTTCCTTCGGTAACACCAGTCTAAGATCCAAGATCTGATCGCCCCTTGTGCCCCGCAGATCGCCTGCCACCAGGGGCAGCCCGCGCCCGGTCAAGCGCAGTTTGGCGCGCGCGCCCAACGCAGGCGGCAGCTTGGTCACGACCGATCCCATGAGCGTCGGAACGCGGACGGCACCACCCAGCACGGCCTCCTTCAAATCAATCGGAACCTCGACCACCAGGTCGGCGCCGTCCCTCACGAAAAGCGGATGCGGGTCGATGCGGATCTCCAGCAGTGCATCGCCGGCCTCGCCACCGCTGGGATTGGCCGAGCCCAAGCCGTGGAGGCGCAGCACCGTGCCTTCTTCGATACCGGCAGCGATCGGAACGTTCAGGTCTCGATCTCCCGCCAGAATGACGGGATGCTGACCGCCGAGGGCTGCCAGCATGAAGGGGATCGTCGCCGTATAGTGCTGATCCAGGGCCTCGTGCCGTCGCGCCTTGCGGCTGCGGCGCCGACCGAGGTCGGGGCTGGCGTAAAGCTCGTCGAAGAGATCGGGGCCTGGGGTTTCGCCAGCTTCCTCAAAATACTCCGAGAAGTTCGGCGGTCTTGCCTCGGCGGTGCTGCCCTCCTCCGGATCCAGGCCAGCCGCTTCCATCGCCGTCCAAGGTTCCTCCGGCCAATGTCCCGGGACAGGCGGCGCCACATGCAGTCGGTTCGCTTCTCGCTCCCAGGCGTCCTTGTAGGGAAAGTCCGGGTCGGCCATCCGAACCGGCTCCGGCGGACGTTCGGGCCACATCTCACGCGCCGGATCCTGAAAGCTGGCCTTGAAGGAAGGCCCTCCCTCTCTCCCATGACCGCGGTCCTGGCGCGCGCCGGCCTGCCCCAACTCCGCATCGATCTCCGACTTCAGCCCGGGGTCGCTCAACAGGGCATAGGCTTCCGTCAACTCGCGGAAGGCAGCGGCGGCCACCGGGTCGGCGGGGTTCGCATCGGGGTGCAATGCCTTGGCCCGCAGGCGAAACGCCTGCTTGATCGCCGCCTGGGTGGCGGTGGCATCAAGGCCCAGCACTGCATAGGGGTCACGCATGGCGGCAATCTAGCTGCTTTTTTCGCATCTGGGAATTACCCGAGGAACGCCCGAAAGGGCTGACCGGGTCGCGACGAGACGACCGCCGGGGCTTGGCAAGCGTCGCCGGCAGCCCTACTCCTCAGTGAGAGCAAGCCCAGTTCAGTGAGAGCAAGCCCAGTGATCGTACCAAGGAGCGCAGACTGCCATGGCGGGTATTGAGGAAGAGGCCGACCCCTTCCGGCTTTTCGACATCTGGATGGCGGCGGCCAAGGACAGCGAGATCAACGATCCCAATGCCATGGCGCTGGCAACGGTGGGCAGCGACGGCATGCCCTCTCAACGCATGGTTCTGTTGAAAGGCGTCGATGAGACCGGCTTCGTCTTCTACACCAACTACGAAAGCCGCAAGGGCGAGGAGCTGCTGTCCCATCCCAAAGCCGCCCTGTTGTTTCACTGGAAGAGCCTTCGTCGGCAAATCCGCATCGAAGGCGATGTGACCCAGGTGAGCGAGGAGGAGGCCGACGCCTACTTCGATTCGCGCCCGCGGCAGAGCCGCATCGGCGCCTGGGCCAGCCAGCAATCGCGCGCGCTGGAAGGCCGACTGGAGTTGGAAAAGCGGGTGGCGCTCTATGCTGCCAAGTTCGCCGTCGGCCGCATTCCCCGCCCGCCCTATTGGTCGGGCTTCCACGTAACCCCGGTGGCCTTCGAATTCTGGCAGGACGGGCCCTTTCGCCTGCACGATCGCTTCCGCTATACGCTGGAGACGCAAGAGGGACCTTGGCGGCGCCAGCGCCTCTACCCCTAAGAGCCCAGCTGGACCCTAACCCCTTGATGCAGGTCAAGGCGCGCTTCCCGGCTGCCGGGCAAATTCGTGGCACCAGTCACAAGGCGTCGGCTAAGCTATCCGATAGAAAGGCGTAACGACCATGACGATCAAGAAAATAGTCTGCTACCTGAGCGGTGCCTCGGCAAAGGACGAGGCCGGTCAGCTGGCCGATCGTGCAGCGGCGACCACGGCCGTCACCCTTGCCAAGACCTTTGACGCCGGCCTGCGCTTCCAGCACGTCGCAATCGATCCCATGCGGGCCATGCCCTTGATGGGCGAGGGCATGACCGGCGCCATGGCTGCAAGGCTGACCGAGGATCTGGAGAGCAGCGCCGAGGAGTCGAAGGCGGCTGCGCGGGCGCTTTATCAGGAGATCACGACCACCGGCAGCCTGCCGACCCTGGCCGAGGGCGAAGAAGCGCCAATCGGGCGCTTCTCGGTCGGCCTCGATATCGAGGTTGGGGTGGAAGAAGAGGTGATGGCCAACCGCGCGCGCTTGGCCGACCTGACAGTCTTGGGTCAGGCCGGCCGCAAGAGCGGCGAAAGCAGCCTGGTGCTGGAACAGACGCTCTTCGATGGTGGCCGACCGGTCCTGCTTGCCCCCGATCAGGGCATGGAGCTGATGCCCAAGCGTATGGCTGTGGCCTGGAACGGCTCGGCAGAGGCCAGCCGAGCGGTCGCGCTCGCCATGCCTGTGTTGCGTCGCGCGGAGGAAGTCGTGGTGATATCCGGCGAAGGCCCCGATGCGCCGGCCTCGGCCCAGCCCAGCGCTCTGGCCGACCTGCTTAGCGCACATGGCATCACTGCATCGACCTGGCGCTATCAGCCCGACGATTGGCCGGTCGCACGGTCGCTTATGGACGAAACCCGCAAGGCCGGTGCCGGCTTGCTGGTGATGGGTGCCTATGGCCACAGCCGCATGCGCGAGATGCTGTTGGGCGGCGCCACGCGAGAAGCAATCAAAGCGCACGACCTAGCCATCCTGATGGTGCATTGATCGCGGGGCAAGAAGCGATGCAAAATCTACACCTGATTCGCCTGGAGTTGGCGCGCGACCCCGACCACCCGGAGGGAGATCGCCGCCACGGCTATGAGTTCGTGGCCCCCTTGGACGCTATGGGAAACCTCGACCTCAAGGGCTGGGACCAGGCGCGCGCCCGTTGCACCGTCCATCGCTTTCACAGTGGCGAGGAGGATATGCGCGGGCATCTGGTGCATCGTGCCGGCGGCGCCGGCGGCTCGCAGTGGATCTTCCACTACGATGTCGCAGGCGATCCGGACGAGGACGAGGTCGGCTTTCATTTCGAAAGCCACTGCTTCAATCAGGGCGACTATGTCTCGATTCGAGAGATGGACGAGGAACTGCACACCTTCCTGGTGGTCTCGGTCCGGCCGCTGGATGTCTGAGAGCCGCAGCGATGCAGGACACAAGCCGTTTCGCGGTGGGCTCTGAGCGAGGGTCTCACACCAAGCGGCGTTGCGTGGAACGCACCGATCTCGGCACGCGCGACTGCGCGCGCGCAGCGAAGCGAGGATAAGCCCGCGGGGCGTTTGAACGCTTAGAGCCCATGTCTCTGCCCCTCGGCATTACGTGAGATCCTGGTAGATGGCAGAGGCGACACCGACACCCAATGTGGCCCCGACGAGAGCGATAGCGGCGTAAACCGACTGCGTCGACCAATAGCCATCGAGCAGCGCCGCTTGCAGCTCGGCTGCGCTCATGACCTGTCCGGGTTCCAGTTGCTCGGAGAGAATACCGCGCATGACAAAGGTGACCAAGAGGGCTGCCAGGAAGAAGAGCGGTATCAGCACCAGCAAATAGCCGAAAAAGATTGGCAGGCCATGGCCCCGGGTCAGCCGCCATGCGCCCAGCAGGCTCAAGCGATCGCCGACGGCGAAGGCCGGGAAAATCGGCGACACGCGCCCGAAGAGGTAGAGCAAGCCGGAAAAGCCGACGACAGCAAGCACGCCGGCCGGCAGCGGCATGCCACCCCTCGCCAAGGATCCGGCAGCCAAAGCGGCGATGACGGCGAACGCGAGGAAAAGCAGCAAACCTATGATCAGCAGCCAGATTATGTAGCGAAGATGCGGCATGCCGAGGGCCGGCAGCAGGCGCGGCCTTTCGCCAAGCAGTGCATAGCGATGCCAGGCGACGCCCAAGAGGGTGAAGAAGATCGTGTTGACGGCCACGGTCGCGGTGTCGCGAAAGCTGCCGGCCATGCTTTGCCGGCTGATCTCCTCCAGGCTCTGCGATAGCAGAAACTGCCACAGCACAAAATAGACCAGGAAGAGGACCACCAGGGGAAAGACGATGGCTCTCAGCCAGTCGGCGAAGCTGCCGAACCAGGTGGCAAAGGCAGAGCCGGCAAGATGGCTGGCGCGCAGACGGTGAACCGGTGCTTGCTGAGACAAGGAAAAGCGTTCTCCTAGATTATTTGTTACACCAATCGGCGTTGGGTGGAACTCATCGACGTTTGGCAAGCGCGCCCGCAGCGCAGCGAGGATAAGGCTCGTGTGGCTCTCGAACGCTCAAGACGTGCCATAGGTTCGCATCTCCGCCACGCGGCATCAGATCGCCTGGCGCGGTGCCGGGCGGCGGGCAGCGCCGTTCAGCCGCCTGTAGGCCGAGGAAGCAACGCCCACCGGCAAGGTTAGCAAAGCCAGGGAGAAGACGGCAGAGAAGGCTGCGCCAAAGAACCAGGTAAGACTGCCGGGCAGGCCATGGCCGATCGGCACACCGCCGGCAAAGGCCCCCAGTATCGCCCCGCCGAGCACAGCGCCAAAAAGCAGGAAGCCCAGCACCATCGGTATGCAGACCAGAACGAAAGCCCAGAACAGCGCCCAACCCTGTTTGCGCGTCATCTCCCATGCGCCGAGCAACCCGAGGCGATCACCCAGCGCGGCGGCCGGATAGAGCAGGGAGACACGGGAAAGGAAGTAGAGCGAGACGACAACGCCCCCGATCGCGCCCAGAACGATCATGCCGCGCGATAGCTCGGACAAGGCCAGGAAGATCTGAAAGACGCTGCCCCAGGCAAACTGTGTGAGGAACGTCAGGGCAAGCGCCCAGGCGAGAAAGCGCAGGTGCTGACCGGTGATAGGCGGCAGCAAGCGTGGCCGTTCGGAAAGAATCGCCCAGCGATGCCAGGCGACGCCGAGGAGTGTGTAGATGATCGCCTCGACAATGGTCCAGAGCACCGGCCGCAAGCCGCCGACGAAAGGCCCCGGGCCGCCCGCTTGCAGCTGAGAGTGCCGCAAGGCAAAATCGAGCAGCAGCGTGAGCGCCAGCGGCAAGGCCGCCGCCTTCAACCACTGGCCAAGACTTGCGAACCATATGTCGTAGGCATCGCCGGTGAGCCGCCAGGCAGACAAGCGGGGTACGGCGGTCATCTGTGCCATGCGTTCACCGAGGTACCAGAAGCCATAGTTGATTCTCGGCTTCTCTCCTGACCTCTCGTCGCTGCTTTTGCAAGCGGGATGCTCACTCCCCCTCGGCGCGGAGCACCTGGACGCCATCGTAAAGAGCAGCCCGACGCTGCTCGTTCAGCGGCCACCAGGAGCGCACCCGGCCGACCTGCTCCAGATCGACGATGGTCGTCAGCACGGCCTCCTCGTCAGGCGCGGTCGCCAAGGCGACGCCCCAGGGATCGACGACCACCGAGCGCCCGACGAAGGCAACGCCCGAGACTCGCTCCTTCCCGGCCATGCCGGAAGCGGCCAGGAAGAGCTGGTGGTCGGCGGCACGCGACTTGACCAACCAGTCCCAGTGGTCGAAGCGTGGGCTCAAGAAGGCCGTGGGCAGGATCACCAGTTCGGCACCGGCCAGCGCATAGGCCCGAAAAATCTCGGGAAAGCGAATGTCTGAGCAGATGCCGACCCCAAAGCGGCAGAGGTTGGTGTCGTAGACCTGCAGTTGATCGCCGGGGGTGATCTTATCCGATTCCATCAGCGCCAGAGGCAGGTCCTTGCGGCCGCCGGCGTCGAAAAGATGGGTCTTGCGATACTTGCCCAGAATTGCGCCCGAGGGACCGATCACCGGGGCGGTGTTGTAGACAATATCCGCTGTCTCGCCCTGCTCATACATCGAACCGACGATGTAGAGGGAATGCTCGCGGGCCTTCTCTTGAAGGCGAGCGACCGTGGGGCCGGGAATGGGCTCGGCAATCTCTTTGTGCGCCTGCGGCGCAGAAAAGCCGCTGCCGGTCCAGACCTCCGGCAGCACGACGATCTGGCTGCCCCGTGCCGCTGCCGTGTCCAGCATGGCCAGGCAGGTCTCGACCGTGGCCTCCTTGTCGTCGTCCTGCGCGTTGAACTGCAGGATCGACAGGGTGAGCGACCGCTCCGCCATGAATCCACTCCTCTTCTTCGTCATGCCTGGGCAGACCTTAGACGCATTGCGGCGGGGGGTCAGCAAATCCAATTAGGACAATAGAATTGTGCATTGCCGGACAGGTCCCTAGGCTCCTGGTCGATCAGAGGCTCCAGGTGTAGCGAAGGACCGACCGCAGAGATGACCATCCACGTCGCGCTCAACCACACCACCAGCTACCGTTACGAGCGACCCATCGCGATGGGTCCCCAGGTGGTGCGCCTGCGACCCGCCCCACACAGCCGGACCAAGATCCTGAGCTATTCGCTCTCGGTGGAGCCCGGCCAGCACTTCCTGAATTGGCAGCAAGACCCGCACGGGAACTATCTGGCCCGCCTGGTCTTCCCGGAAAAGGTGGATCACTTCTCGGTCGCAGTCGACCTGGTCGCCGACATGGCCGTCTACAATCCCTTCGACTTTTTCCTGGAACCGGAGGCAGAGAGCACGCCCTTCCGCTACGACAGCCTCACGCGCCGCGATCTCGATCCCTACCTGCAGACCGATCCGCCGGGTCCGCTTCTTGCGGCCTGGCTGGCGGAGGTGCCGCGCGAGAAGACCCAGACAGTCGACTTTCTGGTGGCGCTGAACCAGCGCCTGCAACGGGACATCGGCTATGTCGTACGCATGGAGCCGGGCGTGCAGGCGCCGGAAGAGACCTTGCGGCTGGCGAAGGGCTCTTGCCGCGACAGCGGCTGGCTCCTGGTCCAGATCCTGCGCCATCTGGGGATCGCCGCAAGGTTCGTCTCCGGCTATCTGATTCAGCTGACGGCGGACGTAAAGGCCCTGGACGGACCCAGCGGTACCGATAAGGACTTCACCGACCTGCACGCCTGGACCGAGGCCTACCTGCCGGGCGCCGGCTGGGTCGGGCTCGACCCGACCTCAGGCCTCTTCGCCGGCGAGGGCCACATCCCGCTGGCCGGTACGCCGCATCCCTCGACGGCCGCCCCCATCTCCGGCGGCGTCGAACAGGCCGAGACCAACTTTTCTTTCGCCATGTCGGTCAACAGGATCCTGGAGACACCCCGCGTCACCAAGCCCTACAGCGAGGAGCAGTGGCAAGCCATCGACGGTTTCGGCTACGCGCTGGACCGCGCGTTGCAGGAGCACGACGTTCGTCTCACGATCGGCGGCGAGCCCACCTTCGTCGCTATCGACGACCCCGATGGGGCAGAGTGGAACACCGCCGCGGTCGGCCCGACCAAGCGCCGCATAGCCGACCAGCTGATCGGGCGCCTGAAGCAGCGCTTCGCACCGGGAGGCTTGCTGCACTATGGCCAAGGCAAGTGGTATCCCGGCGAGCAGCTGCCGCGCTGGGCCTTCGGCTTCTATTGGCGCAAAGACGGGGTGCCGCTGCTCAGCAGCCCGCAGGTCCTCGCCGCCGAAGCGCAGGATCACGCCCCCACTCTTGCCGAGGCAGAGGCGCTCACGAAGGCCATCGCCCAGCGTCTGGAGGTCGATGTCGGCGCCGTCCAGCCGGCATTCGAAGATCCCTTGCACTACCTCTCCAAGGAACAAAGCCTGCCGGAGAACCTGGACCCTCAGGACAACAGGCTGAGCGACCCCTTGGACCGGGCCCGTCTGGCCCGCATCTTTGCGCGCGGCTTGGGTGAGCCCAGCTGTTACGTCTTGCCGGTCCAGCGCCGCCAGGCCAAGGACGACAGCCGCCGCTGGGCCAGCGAGCGCTGGACGACCCGCGCCGGCCATCTCTTCTTGATGCCGGGCGACTCGGCGGCCGGCCTGCGCCTGCCCCTGGGCTCGCTTCCCCACATCGCCGAGGAGGACTATCCCTACGTCGTTCCAGCCGATCCCTTCGAAGAGCGCCCGCCCCTGGCCGATCCCGACCCACGGCGGCAGCCCTTCGCCCAAGGCGTCAGCTTGGCGGATTGCAGCGCCACTCTGCCGGAAGACGCGCAGCCTGTGCGAACCGCGATGACGGTGGAGCCGCGCGACGGACGGCTCTGCGTTTTCATGCCGCCGACGGAGACGGTCGAGGACTATCTGGACCTGGTGGCCGCGGTTGAGGACTCGGCGCTCGAACTTGGCCTGGCGCTCCATTTCGAGGGCTACCCACCACCCGACGATCCGCGCCTCAAGGTGATCAAGGTGACACCCGACCCCGGGGTCATAGAGGTCAACGTGCAGCCGGCAGAGACCTGGCAGGAGATGCGGGCCATCACCGAAGGTCTCTACGACGACGCTCACCAGACCCGGCTGGGCAGCGAGAAGTTCATGCTGGACGGGCGACACAGCGGCACCGGCGGCGGCAATCACGTGGTGCTGGGCGGGGCCACCCCGGCCGACAGCCCCTTCCTGCGCCGTCCGGACCTGCTGCGCAGTTTCATCACCTTCTGGCAGCACCACCCTGCCCTCTCCTACCTCTTCTCCGGGCTGTTCATCGGACCGACCAGTCAGGCGCCGCGGATCGACGAGGCACGCAACGATCAGCTGGTCGAGATGGAACTGGCTTTCGCGCAGATCCCCGATCCCGGCGAAGAGGAACCGCCTGCCCCTTGGCTGATCGACCGCATTCTTCGCAACCTCTTGATCGATGTCACCGGTAACACCCACCGCACCGAGATATGCATCGACAAGCTCTACTCCCCGGACAGCCCGACCGGCCGCCTGGGTCTGGTCGAGTTCCGCGCCTTCGAGATGCCGCCGCACGCGCGGATGAGCCTGGTGCAGCAGCAGCTGTTGCGCGCCCTGGTGGCCCGCTTCTGGACACAGCCCTACAAGGGCAAGCTGGTGCGCTGGGGCACCGCGCTGCACGACAGTTTCATGCTGCCCCACTACGTCTGGCAGGATCTGTTAGCAGTTGTCGACGACTTGCGGGCCGCCGGCTTTCCCCTCGACGCTGCTTGGTTTGCGCCGCACTGGGAGTTCCGCTTTCCCCGCCTGGGCGTCCTGCAGCACGAGGACATCGAGATCGAGTTGCGCCAGGCACTGGAGCCCTGGCATGTGCTCGGCGAGGAGGGCATGGCCGGCAACACCGTGCGCAATGTCGATTCCTCTCTGGAGCGCCTGCAGGTCCGGGTGCGCGGGCTTAGCGGCGATCGCTATCTGGTGGCCTGCAACGGCTATCAGCTGCCGCTCAAAGCAAGCGGAACGCCGGGAGAGGCCATCGCCGGCCTGCGCTACCGGGCTTGGCAGCCGGCCTCTTGCCTGCACCCGACGATCCCGGTGGACACGCCGCTGACCTTCGACCTCTACGACCGCTGGACCGGGCGCTCGCTGGCCGGCGCGCAGTACCACGTCGCCCATCCCGGTGGCCTCAGCCACGAGACCTTCCCGGTCAACAGCTACGAGGCCGAGGCCCGCAGGCTGGCCCGCTTCTTCGCCTTCGGGCACAGCCCCGGTCCAAAACCCGAACCGCGCGCGCTGGCCCGCCCGGAGATGCCACATACGCTGGACCTGCGCTGGGCGCATAGCCTCTAGCAACAGGCTTGCTCTCACCTTTCGCAGACGACAGGCTTGGAGCGTCCGAAGGGGAGCTCTCACATGTCACGCTATCAAGGCTCGATCGCTTTGCACGAACGCGCCCGCCGGGTGCTGCCGGGCGGGGTCAGCAGCAATTTTCGCTACCACGCGATGCCGGTGCCCCTGGCGATCGAGCGTGGCGAGGGGGCCTATGTCTTCGATGCCGACGGCAATCGCTACATCGACTACATCCTGGGCAATGGGCCTGCGATCCTGGGGCATTCGCCGGCCGCGGTGCTGGAGGCCGTGCGCGAGAGCCTGGGCAGGGGTCAGACCTTCGCCGCCGTCCATCCGGGCGAGGTGGCGCTGGCGGAATACCTGACGCAGATCCTACCCTGCGCCGAGCAGCTGCGCTTCGACGTGACGGGAACGCAGGGCGACCACATCGCCTTGCGCCTGGCGCGCGCCAAGACCGGCAAGACGCGCATCGTCAAATTCGAGGGGCAGTACCACGGCTGGGCCGACGACATCATGGGCAGCGTGGCGCCGGCGCTCAATCAAGCGGGACCGCGTGAGGCCCCGCTGGCCGTGCCGCAGAGCCGCGGGCAGAGCGATTTGGCAAGCGAACTCCTGGTCCTGCCCTTCAACGATGCGACGCTCTTGGAAGCAGCGCTCGGCCGTCATGCCGAGCAGGTCGCCGCGATCATCCTAGAGCCCATCGCCTGCAATGCCGGCGTGATCGAGCCGGAGGCCGGCTATCTGGAGACGCTGCGCAGTCTCTGCGACCGCCACGGCATCGTCCTGATCTTCGACGAGGTCATCACCGGATTCCGCGCGGCTCTGGGCGGCGCGCAGCAGCGCTATAACGTCACCCCGGACCTCGCCGTCTTTGCCAAGGCGGCAGCCGGCGGCTTTCCTTTGAGCATCGTCGCCGGCAAGCGCGAGATCATGCAGGAGCTGACGGAGGGCGTGGTGCATGGCGGCACCTATAACGCGGTCACCTGCGCGATCGCCGCCTGCCGCGCCACCGTAGAGAGCCTGGCCGCCAACGACAGCGCCGCGCTGACGGCGATGGAGGCCCATGGTCAGACCCTGATGGCCGGACTGCAGGAACTCGGCCGCGCAGTCGGCCTGCCGCTGCACTGCCAGGGCATCGGCACGATCTTCTCCACGATCTTCACCGAGACGCCGCCGATCCTTGATTACCGCGCCTACAAGGAGAGCGACGAGGTGCTGCGGCTGGCCTTCGTCGAGGCGCTACAGCAACGCGGCATCCGCACCACCCCGCGCGGCACCTGGTTCCTCTCCACGGCACTCAGCGATGCCGACATCGAAGAGACCCTCTCTGCTGCCAAAACAGCCCTGGAAAGCGTCGCGCAGAGCCACCGCCGATCCGGGCACTGACGCGCAGCTCCCGAGAGCCGCTCGCCTCCAGCTCACCGCGTCGAGACGGCGCCCTTGGGATCGAAGCCATCCTCGATCCGCTCGACCAGGCGACGGCGCTGCGAGAAGTTCTCCGGCAGGGGCAGGCCCAGCGCCACTTCGAAGGTGCCGACGTAGGGACCGACATAAAGCGCGCGCTCCTCGGCAAAGCTCTGCAGCTTGGCCTCTGGATCGAAACTGTGCCCCAGGTCGGCAACGACAAAGCCCGGAGCACGCGGCACGCGATCGAGGTAGCCCTCGACCGAGAGCCGTTCCAAGGGGCCGGCAGCACCCTGAAAGCGCCCTTCGCGCAGACTGACGACCTCGAAGCCCTTGCCACTACGCGCGCCTTGCGCGGTGACGAAGGTGCCAAGTGCGGGGGCGGCAACAGCGCCCGGCAAGCGCAGTTCCAAGCCACCCAGGGTGGGTCGGTCGGGCGAGGGCCCGGCCTTGACGACGCCGGCGATAACCGCAGGTTCAGCTCCCGGCTCCGCCAAGAGGTCCAGACGCGAGGCGACCACGTCAGGGCCGCGCCAGAGGCCGGAAACGGCAACCCGCTGGCCGACCTTGGGCCGGAAGTTCCGCCCGGCGGCATCCTTGCGCGGCGCCCCCCGCTCCACCGTGATCTCGGTTCCGAGCACGCTGATCTTGCCGCGATCGATCGACTCGATGGTGCCGATCAGCGGATGGACGATGGAAAGCGCCCGGGCGCGCAGCTCTCCGGTCTCAACAGCCGCGGCTTCGACTGTCAGCACCTGGCCCAGCGCCAGGCGGTCGCGGGTCACCGGCCCGAAGGCATCGCGCAGTGCCAGGGTCTCGTCGGCCGTGAGATCCAAGCCGTTCACCGTAAAGCGCTTGCTGTCGACCAAGGTTCCGACGATCCCGGTGCCGCCGATGCCACCTTCCGAGGGACGCTCCGCTGTTTCCAAGGAACCGGGGGACTGAAGCTGCGCACAGCCGGCAAGACCCATGCCTGCAAGACCGCTTGCGCCGAGGCCCAGAAGAACGGCCCGTCGTGTCGCCAACAGCGTCATCCCTTGTCTCTCCCCTCGACCTTGCCCTCGACCTTACCCTCGACCCGATCCGACTCATCCTCTCGAAAGAAGTATACGCCGAAGCGAAAGCGTTCCGCAGCGCCCTCATCTTCCGCGGCCGCGGCCTGACTCTCGAAACCCTCTCGATTCAGCGTCATAAGCAGGTCTCCGGAGAGTTGCCGTGCCAAGGCCTCGATCGCATCGACCGACTGCGCACTCAAATTGTTGTAGAACACCGCTCGTTCCAAGAAGGGGGCGGGGCCCTCCTCAGTCAAGACGTTCTCGACCGCCGCTGCCATATGATCGCTCAGATTGCGGACGAAATAGTGCATCCGCTCTGCCTCGCTTTCGCGTGGGACCAGAGCCTCATCGTGCAGGCTCAAGGTGTCTCCATCCTGGTCCATTGCCACCACCCCGCGGCGCAGCAGCTCGTCCAGAATGGTGCGCGGACGCACATCCTGACTGACCGCCTGCACCAGCCGATCGAAAGAGGGCCCCTCGGGTGCATGACGGGGCAAGGCCAGAGGCGCGCCGTTCGCATCGAGAAACGCGGGGTCGGCCCGCCAGCGTCCGACTAGGGTCGCCATGACGGAAAGGCGGCGCTGGCCGCTGTCGCGCCGCCGCCCCTGCGCCCGGCGAACCTCGCGCACTTTCTTGCGGTGAACACCGGTCAAGACGCTGATGCGGCTGTCGGTCGGCGGCGCGCCATCCAGACGAAAGGCCTGGTCTGCCACCTCCACCGATAGCTCTTGCAGCAGCGTGTGCAGCGTCTGAGCGGTGACGCCGCGCGCGATCAAGAGCTTCATCAAGGGCCGCAGCAACTGCTTCAAGGCCTCTGCCGAAGCCTGCGAATCCTCTGGCTGTTCCGTCTCCATCGCCATCAATTAGATCGCTGTGGGAAAAAAGACCACATGAAAAGCTTGACTATGCATGTCGGCGTTCAATCTCACCGGCTGCAGCAAGTGGGAAAATGTCCCACCAAATTCACTAAGGAGAAAGATCCATGCTGAAGTCCGTTGTTGCCGCCCTTGCCGTCGTCGTGTTCGTCGCCGGTTGTTCCTCCAGCCGCACCAGTAGCACAAGTAGCGCCAGCGCGCCGCAGCCGGCCCAGCTGGATATCGTCGATACCGCAGTTTCCGTCGATGATTTCAACACTCTGGTCGCCGCCGTCCAGGCTGCCGACCTGGTCGACACCTTGAAGAGCCCCGGCCCCTTCACTGTCTTCGCGCCGACCGATGAGGCCTTCGCGAAGCTGCCGCCGGGCACCGTCGAGTCCCTGCTGCTGCCCGAGAACAAGGACCAGTTGGTTGCCGTTCTGACCTACCACGTCATTCCGGGTAAGGTCATGGCCGCCGACATCGCCGGCAAGCAGCTGGAAGTCGCCACCGTTCAGGGCTCGACCGTCGAGATCGATGCCGTCAACGGCGTGATGGTCGACAACGCCACGGTTATTCAGGCCGATGTGGTCGCCAGCAATGGCGTGATCCACGTCATCGACGAAGTCATCCTTCCGTAACTTCGGCTGGATTGCACGGGCGCGCTCGTTTTGCAGCGCGCCCGCTTCTTCGCTCTTGCGCCCGTCACTCTTGGCGGGCGCAACGCGTTTCGACCATCGTGTGAAATGCACCTGAGACCCGGTCCAGATAGGCCTTGGTGTAGGGGAACGTCCGAGCGTGATCATAGTTGTGGCGCATCGCGGCATTGGCCTCGAAGACGATCAGGCGTCCGGCCCGGTCGACGGTAAAGTCGATGCCGAAGAAGTCGAGCTTCAAGAGATCGCGGATGGCATGCAGGCCGGCGAAGACCGTCTCTCCCAGATAGCCGCGCGGATCGGCCAGATAGCGCTTCTCCCGCTCCTGCAGGGCCGGCACCTTGTCCATCACCCGATAGCGGTCGCCCGAGTGAATCTGCCAGACGTCACTGCTGAGGTTGGCGACAGGATAGAAGGTTCGGTCGATGAAGAAGCAGCGGGTTTTATGGAAATAGCCCGCCTCGCCTGAGCAATCGATGTATTCGATGACATAGACCGGCTGTCCTTGCCCGCTGGCCTTGAGATAGGTGACCAGTCCGGCACGATCATCCACCTTTGCCACGGTCTCGCCGGTCTGGGTTCCCGGCAGACGCAGGATCAGCGGAAGCGTGAAGCCACGCGCCAGCAAAGCGTCGGCCACAGCTTCCGGCACCCCCTCGTTGGCGCAGAGTTCCGTGCGCGGGAAGACGATCCCCCCTATGGCTCCCAGGCGCCGGGCATTTTCTGCGCGCGAGGTCCGCAAGACCCGCGCGGGCGGATTGATCACCCGGCGCGGGTCGCTGTCGGCAAGGAAGCGGTCGAGCTTGCGCAAGGTCCTGGCATGCAGATCGGCACAGCTGACCGTGTTGATGGCGAGATCGAAGTCGGGGATTTTGGCCACACGTTGCAGATTGTCGCCCATGACCGAGGCCAGGTAGAGGTTCACCGCCGACTTGTCGACGAAGCTCTTGATCGAGAAGTGACCGCCGCGTAGGCGACAGCTGTAGGTGCCGCCGGCCGAATCCTGCGCTGCCGCATAGCGGGCATTGTCGAAGGAACGCAGCCGCAGCACCGTCGGCTTACCGCGGTGGAAGCGTGCAGGCGGCGTGATCGGCTCGATCCTGGCGGCCGCCCGCAAAGCACGCTCGGCGCCCGCAAGATTCTCCCGCTTCAGCAGCAAGGCCGAGAGGACGCGCAGTGCTGCTGCATCCTTCACGTCCTGGCGCAGCCCCTCGACCAGGCTGTCGTAGGCCGCATCGAAGAGGCCCAGTTTGAACAACAGGCGGCCCAGATGGCGCAGTTCCGGCCAGTCCGGACCGGCCAGGCGCCGGGTCGCCAGGGCCTGCCGGCGGGCCGCCTGCAGCCGTCCGGCCTGCAGCAGACACAAAGCCAGATTGAGGCGCGTGCGGGCATCCTTCCGATCCGCCCGTGCTGCGGTGACGGCCTGCGACAGCTCCCGCGCATGCGCTGCGCTTGCCTCCGCTTCAGGCGAGACAGCCGGCATGGACTCGGATCCGATACATCAAGCGCGCACTGTCTTCGGCAAAAGCCGTACGGCCGTGGAGTGCCTTGGTGTTGTTGAGAAAAAGGATCTCGCCCGAGCGGATCTTGCGGTTGATCGCGACCTCCGGCCGGGCAAGGACCGCGTCCAGACGGTCGAGCGCCGCCGCCTCCTCGTCCGACAGCGCTTCGCCCGCTTCGCAGATCCGGTCGATCTGCAGGCGATAATAGCGCAGCTTGCTCGTCCCACCGGCCTGCCAGAGAACCGGCAAGCGGCCGCGGCCGAAGGGAAAGTTCGGGCGCGCCAGGAGGGCCTTGGTGTCGCTGTCCAAGGCGGCTAGCACACGGTCGATCGAGGCCACCCGGCTCTCCCCTCCCTCGGCATCGGCCTGCACCATCTGAAAGATCACCAGTTCGTGCGGATCGGGGTCATAGGAAGAATCGCTGTGTAGCGGCAAGGCCTGGTTGGTCCGACTGTAGCGCGTAACGGCGCCGGGTCGTGCCGCCCTGTCGGGATCGATACGCACCCGGGTGAAGGAGATCTTGGTGCGGTCTTCGCCACTCTGGCCTGGCTTCAGGGGTGGCAATTCCGTCAGTCCGCGCGCCAGACGGACCGTCAACACGCCCTTCTCGCTCGGCGCCAATCCAGCCAGCACGAAGGCATAGGGCGGCGCGCGCAAGAGCGCTGCCATCTCTTCGGCCAGGGACTTGAGCGCCTCTCCATCGCTCAGAACGCTGATCAGGCGTTCCTTGCTGAGGCGCAGGTCGGGAATCGTCATTGATAGATAATTGTCATTCTCACCGAAAATTTGAAGAGCTGATTCTGGGTCATTTTCCAGCGGAGGACTCTGTCTCGACGTCCACCGCTTGGCTGCCATGCTCGTCAAATGCTTGCTCGCCACGGTGGCGCGCCAGCACCCTCGCAGAAAGGAAGCATTCGGGGAGGGGAGATGCAGCGGGACGTGGCCTCGGTGGAGCGGCCCTGGGGGGCGATGGGGCTCTTGCTCCTGGCCCAGCAGCTGATTCCGCTGCTCGACACTCTGGCCAAGTTTCTGACCCAGGACTTTTCGATCTGGCAGGTCGCCTGGGCGCGTTTCGTCTTCCACCTGCTGCCTTTGCTGCCGCTGATTTACTGGCGACACGGCCTGGGCGCGCTCCTCCGGGTCCGTCAGCCGCGACTGCAGATGCTGCGCAGCCTCTTCATGGTGGCCGCAACCTGCCTCTTCTTCGGAGCCCTTGCGCGAATCCCGCTCGCCGACGCCGTGGCACTCATCTTCATAGCCCCGCTGGTGATCACCGCGCTGGCGCCCGTCTTCCTCGGCGAGCGTGTGGATGCGCGCCGCTGGGCAGCCGTCTGCCTTGGCTTCCTCGGCGTCCTGATCATCGTCCGTCCCGGTTTTGAAACCGTGGAGCTGGGGACACTCCTGGCCTTGGGCTGCGGCTGCGTCTTTGCCGGCTACGCGGTCGCCACACGCCACCTCTCGCTCTCCGCCCCGCCGCTGGTGACCCTGGCGATGACTGCCGTCGTGGGTAGCCTGGTGCTAAGCCTCCTTATGGTCATCGAGAGCAGCCTCTGGCGCCCGCCCAGCAGCGAGGAATGGGCGATGATGATCGTCTTGGGCATGGTGGCTGCAGCAGCGCACCTCTTGATGATTCTCGCCTACGAGCGCGCGCCCGCCTCTCTGCTGGCCACCTTCTCCTATACCGAGATCATCGGGGCCTCGATCCTGGGCTATCTGGTTTTCGATCAGTTCCCCGACCTCTTCACCTGGATCGGCATCGCCGTCATCGTCGCATCGGGCATCTACAATGCCTGGCTGGGTCAGCGTCGCTAGACCACATGATCGCCTGAGTCTGGGGTGACCCGTCTCACAATATGCAGGTAACGAGGGTTGCGCTGGATGGTCGAGCGCCGAGCCTCATGCATAGGAGACGGGTCATGGAAGAGCGTATCATGTACGTAGGTCTT
>JAVJSY010000088.1:0-73476 GCA_040219175.1 Kiloniellales bacterium | reverse complement strand
GTTGATGACCTCGTTTCGGGGATCTAGACCAAGATGATCGCAGATCGAAACGACCCGCGGTCTGAATCTTGGTCTACTTTCAAACAAGTAGAGTGCGATTCAGACGATAGATCGATTCGATCTATCGTCATCGCGCTCTAGAGGAGCACTGTCACCGCCCGGTATCAGGATGAGGTCATACTCACTACTCTCTGCGATGGTGCGATCCACGGTCGTTCTGGTCCTGTGATAGCTGGGAACCGGGTCCAGCGTCTCGGCCACGATCTTGATATCGACCGCTCCGATATCGTGGTCGCCTAGCATTTCTAGCGGCCCGTAGAAATCGAGTGTTTGGAAGCCGGGAAATACGAGGGCGGCAAGTGTTTTCATCTTCAATCCCCCAGTGAAAACCTGTAGTTGAGCGTGATACCAACAAGCGGTAGGCATCCGAGATGCTGACGACATATTTCGTAACGCCTGATATCTCGTAACGCCTGAAGATCAAGTGGGCCACGTACCTGGATCGGTCATACGAGGCGGTGACACACAAGCAGTGCCACAGAGAGTCGCGATGCTTGTACCCAATCGACAGCCAGGTCGTAAAGAATGCCGAGCCCCGCAGTGAGTCGTTCGCGACCTCGGACCGAATGGCGCCGTGGCCCGTTCGCACAAAATGACAATAACCTAAGTTCTGCTGTCAGGCTGCCGTGAAATTGTCATAGTCCGTGCGACATGGAGTATCGAGGCGAATATCCCGCCTCTGCTGTGTCACAGGGGAGTTGACACCATGGCCTCTACAGTAAGCAGACAGAATTCGCTGACCAATCTTCTTGGGCGCGACATGCTGGAGAACCCCTATCCGACCTATCGCCAGCCGCAAGACAAGGCACCGGTCTATTGGAATGAGGAGCAGAAGGCCTGGAGGGGCCATCGTCTTCGAACGCCCGGCCCAGGTCTTGAAGACCATCGAGATCGAGCCGGAACACCTGGACCACGGCAGCACCGTCAACCTTCGCTGCCTCACGTCACTACCCATTAGACTGGCAGCATAGCAATCGCCCAAAGCTCACTCAATTTCGAAGGTCCTCAATGATTTCGCCGTTCGTACCGGTATTGAGCGCAGGCCAAAGCGCAAGACACCACGTACGACAGTTGCCTGGGGGGCCAGGCAGGCGGCCCAGCACTCGCGAGTTCTCCCCAATCCGCTCGCCGCTGGGCCGCCACTGTTTTCTGCAAGGTCACACGATGGCTCCCGCCGACGTCGGGGCGCGTGCCCCCTTTACCCTGTCGGCCGATTGCATTGTACCGATTGCATTGTAGCCGATTGCATTGTACCGGCAACAAAGCCGTAGGCCGCTTCCCAGGAGGACGCCAGCGGCCTGGTCCAAGCATCGCCATGGGCTTCCTCTAGGGTCGCGAGCAAGGCGGCTCCCACTGCCTCGTAGTCACGCTCGCCAACGCCATAGCCTTGATGACGCCGCCCCAGCTCTTCCAGCACCGGCACCACCTCGTCCAGACGATCCAGCCGATCGACGACAAACGAGAGTGCGTCGACCAATCGGCTGTGCTGCCGCACCATGTCGACTCCGGCAAAGACGTGCTTCAGCCGTGGTTCCTGCTCGAACAGCTGCTTGTAGAAAACCTCGGCTGCAAGCGGCCCCAGCTGTGCAACCTCAGCCCAGCTGGCCCGCACCCGATCCTTCGTTTCCTGATCCATGGTCAATCCTCCCGAATTCAGCGCCGAACCAAGCCGACCAGGCTGCGAAAGCAGCGCCGTATCTCGCGTCCGCGCTCGCGATGTGCGGTCCGGATCCCGCGCTCGATCTCATTGTGACGATGGCGCAGCCACTGGCTGTCGGTCATCTTCCCCAGATGCCGCACAGAGGTCGCGGTCTTCGTATCTATTCGCATGTTCTGCTCCTCTTCTAGTATTAACAACAATACTCTTGCGTATTGCTGTGCCTACATATTTACGAATTGACAAAGCAGAAGAAAAATGAATAATTTGGATCATTACCTTCTCTGGAGGAGATGATGGACCTTTCAGCCCTGCGTATTTTTCGCGCCGTCGTCCGCGAGGGTGGCGTCACCCGCGCGGCCGAGCATCTCAATCGCGTGCAGTCCAACGTGACCACACGGGTCAGACAGCTGGAAGAAGAGCTGGGCGTTCAGCTGTTCATCCGCGAGGGCAAGCGCATGCACCTTTCGCCCGCCGGCCAGGTGCTGATCGACTATGCCGACCGGATCTTGGCTCTGGCGGAAGAGGCAAAGGCTGCAGTTCAGGATTCCCAGATGCGGGGCAGCTTTCGCCTCGGCGCGATGGAGAGCACGGCTGCGGTGCGCCTGCCGGCCCCGCTTAGCGAATATCACCGGCTATATCCCGAGGTGACGCTGGAACTGCGCACCGGACACAAGGCCTTGCTGACCCGCGCGCTGCTGTCGGGAGAGGTCGATGCGGCCTTCATCCCCGAGCCACTGGATGGCGACAGCTTCGAGACAGCGCCGGCCTTCGTCGAGGATCTGGTCATCGTGGCCCGTGGCGATCACCCGCCGATCGGCGAAGACGGGCCGCCACCCAAGACCATCGTGACCTTCGAGGTCGGCTGCCCGCACCGCGCCCGCCTGGAAGACTGGTTTGCCGATCGCGACGCCGAGCCCGAAGAGCTGATCGAGATGAATTCCTACCATGCCATGCTTGGCTGCGTGCTGGTCGGCATGGGCGTTGCCTTGCTGCCGCGCAGCGTGCTCAGCACCTTCCCAGAGGCCAAGCGGCTGAGCCTGCACCCCTTGCCCCCGGGGAAGGATCGTCTAGCGACCGCACTGGCCTGGCGCAAAGGCGCCCACTCCCCAAAGATCGAGGCGATGATCGACATTCTCAAGACGCCGGCAGCCCTCTCGGTCGCTTAGGGGCCGTCCGGAAACTGCTGGTGCAAAAATGAGTAATGAGAACAAACGTGCTCTCAAATTCTGGTCGAACATTGCTACACAGCGTCCCTCCCAGCAGAACGCCAAGAGGCGGCTACCTTACGGCGCCGCCCCTATGGGAAGAAGGGTTTAACCCTGTGACCTTGACGGAGAACCTAGGCCCAGAGGAAATCCGCGCTGGTCAGCTGGCCGGCCTGGCTGAGGCCCTCCACCAGGAAGAAGATGTCGGCGGCGCCGTCTCCGTTCTGGTCCACTTCGACCTGGCGGTCGCCGGCGAAGCGGGCCTCGCTGTTGCCGCCGCCGCTGAAGGCCTGACCGCGGACATAGGCGAAGGTGCCGACCTCCAAGCCGGTGGCGAAGTACAAGGTATCGGCACCATTGGCCTTGCCGAGACGGACGCCGTCGAAATCGCCGATCAGCGGACCGCCAGAGCCCGTGTTGCTGAGGGCGGCACCGTTGAAGCGGAAGTCGTCGCTGCCATTGCCGCCGAAGGCCGTGTCGTCCGCACCCATGTTGATGGTGTCTGAGCCGCCCTCGCCTTGCATCAAATCGCCGCCCTGGCCGCCGAACAGCAGATCGTCCCCCCGGCCCCCCAGCAGATGATCGACGCCTTGATTGCCGGCCAGACGATTGGCACCGCTGTTGCCTTCAATGGTGTTATCCAGGCTGTTGCCGGTACCGTCTATATTGCCGAAGCCGCCTTGCAGACGCAGGTTCTCGACGAAGGCTGTGGCGGTGCCGTCGGGCAGGGTAAAATCGGTTTCCGCGCGCACCAGGTCGGTGCCGCGGCCGCTCTGCTCACGCACGAGGTCGCTTGCCGTATCAACCACGTAGGTATCGTCGCCCAGACCGCCGACCGCAGTGTCACTGCCGCCTTTGCCGTTCAGGATGTCGTCGCCCTCACGACCGAAGAAGAGGTTGTCGGCGGTGTTGCCGAGGATCGTGTTGTCGCAATCGCTTCCCTCGACCCTTGCCGAACCGGCCGCGCGCGTGACGATGACCCGCTCGACGAAAGCCTCGCTGCCGCTGCCCAAGTTGAAGCTGAGCGCGTTGGAGCGCACCAGATCGGATTCTCCGCCCGACTCACACTCGACCACGCGATCGCCAAGGGTGTCGACAATGAAGGTATCATTGCCCCGACCTCCATAGGCGATGTCGGCTCCAGCAGCGCCATTGAGCGTGTCCTGTCCGGACTCGCCGAAAAGCAGGTCGACACCATCCCCGCCGATCAGGCGGTCTCGGCCGTCACCGGCTTCGATGCGATCGGTACCGCTGCCGCCAAAAAGCGTATCCTCGCCACTGCCGCCCGCTAGGCTATCATTACCACTCTGCCCGCGCAGGCTATCTCTGCCGGAAAGACCATAGAGAAAATCATTGCCATCCTGGCCGCGGAAGTCGTCGTTCTTGTCGTTGCCGAAGAGATGGTCGTCGCCGTCGCCGGCGAACATGTCGACGATCACCTCGACCTCGGACAGATCGAGAAGATTGGCCGCAGAGTTGCCGCCGACGAGAAACAGCGTGTCGCTGCCGGCACCGCCGACGATCTGCTCGCCGGCGACCAGTTCGCCCTCGCCGATGACGAAGGTGTCCTCTCCCGACCCGCCGAAGATCCTGTCGAATCCACTGCCTGCGCGCGCATAGTCATCCCCCACGACATTTTGGCCGAAGATGACATCGCTGCCGGCTCCGCCGATGAAGGACAGGCCGATGTCAAAGCTGGCATCGAAGCTGTTGCCACTGATCGTGCCGACTCCCAAGACATCCGAGCCATTGCCGCCGAACAAGGTGATGTCGTCTGCCGAACCGGACAGTAAGCTCTGGCGATTTCCGCTGATGGTGTCATTGCCTATACCGCCGTAGAGCCTCACCGAGAAGATGCTCTCGGCATAGAACTTATCGGCTAACAGGGAGTCGTTTCCTCCCCCACCGAACGCCAGAACCTCTGCATAGGAACCACGTAGATCGTCCGCCCCGACAACAATGCTGTCGTTGCCGGATCCGCCGTCTGCGATTGCACTTTCCACATTCTCCGCGCTCAGTGCGATTCTGTCGTCGCCGCTGCGACCCTCCAGTCGCGCAAGCATGGCGCGGTCCGCTTTGGAGGTTGCTTCAATGTCGATATCGTCATCACCATCGCCGCCGAAAATACTGAAGTCAGCGCCATCGTTCTGATATGAGGTTTCATCGGCCAGCCGGCCAGCAAGCTTGTCGTCACCGTCCGCGCCGAAGAGTGTTCCGCGGTTGGTGGTGTAAAGCCTGTCGTCGCCGTCGCGGCCGCGAAGCGCGTCGTTACCCGCGCCGCCGCCTAGGCGGTCGTCGCCGGCATCGCCATTTAAGCTGTCGTTTCCACTGCCTGTCGTCAGATGGAGGCGTTCGATACCGGCCACCCTGTTGCCGTCTGCAAAGACTGCAAGTCGGTCGAATGCCGAATGATCGAAGGTAACATCGCCCACGCTTTCGGTTAGCCGCAGGTAGGCCATATCCTCACCGGAGCCGCCGAAGATACTGTTAATACCATCGAGTGCATAGAATGTATCGTCACCGGAAAATCCAACAAGCGTATCCATTCCGGTAGCGACACGCATGTAGTCGCCTCCATCACCACCACGAATGGTCATGTTGGCGTCACCGCTCAGCCAGAAGGAAAGCGCCTCGACGCTAGAGTAGGTGATGCCCAGGAACTGACCCGTGGGTCCAGCATTGGCTTGCACGAGCGTATCTCCCGCAATTTCTGCCGTGAGGGCAAAAGTATCGACACCAGATCCACCGGCGATCGTGCCGGCGCCACTGAGACGGAACGATTGGAAGTCATCGCCAGAACCGCCAAATAATTTATTTAAACCTGACATTGCTCGTATATCATCATCCCCTAAACCGCCGTAGATCAGATTGTTTCCGATTCCGCCGAACAAGGAATCGTCGCCATCCCCGCCGACGAGGGCATCATTGCCGGTATTGGTGGCCACGGTGTCATCGCCCTCTCCGCCAACAAAATCGAGGTCACCGTCACCCTGGATGAAGAGACTGACTGCTTCGATATCAGAGAAAGAGACATCGAGAAACGAGCCGGCTCCAGCGGCAAGGTTAATGAGAACATCGCCGTCGCCGGAACCAGAGTGGTACAGAAAATCGACGCCGGAACCGCCCGATGCCAAGCCGCCGCCGACGTTGAGTTTGAGGCGGTCGTCTCCGGACCCACCGAAGAGGGAGTCCGACCCGTTACCTCCATAGAGCCTGTCGTCGCCCTCAGAACCAAAGATCGTGTCCAGGCCGCTACCGCCTACGAGAAAGTCGTCTGCTATGCCACCGCCCAAGGTGTCATCGACGTCCGAACCTCCGCCATAGGCTGCTTCCACCGAGAAGAAGGTTTGACCGCTCTGGCCGTCCTGGAGCACGACAACAGGGCCAGCCGTCGCGAAGTCAAAGACCACCGAACCGCCACCTCCTCTGCTGTATAGAATTGCAGTGTCAGTGCCAGAACCGCCATAGAGGCTGTCGCCGTCCAAAATGTCACCGCCGTGTAGGCGGTCATCACCAGAGCCGCTGAAGATCGTATCGGTGCCGCTGCGACCATCAAGGACGTCGTCTCCCGAACTGCCCGAAAGCGTGTCATCCAGATCTCCGCCACTGATAAAGACTTCTTCGATGCCAACCAACACGGCACCTGTGCTGCCGGCCAGCGTAGCGACAGAGGTTGCCCCTCCCCCCGCCAGCGAGAAGACCAGTTCGCCGCTGCCGCCGTTGAGGTTCATAAGGGCCCGGTCTCTACCGCCACCACCGAACAGGCTGTCGCCATCACCGGCGAACCCGGCATAGAGGCTATCATCACTGCCGCCGCCGAAGAGGCTGTCTGGTCCGCTGCCGCCGTTCAGAGTGTCATCGCCTCCGCGACCATAGAAGGTGTCTGCACCGCCATAACCACTGGCATCGTCGTCACCTGCTCCACCAAAGAAACTATCGTTTCCTTCAAAGCCAAAGAACCCGGTCATAACTACCTCCAATACTGCTTCACGCGGGCAGACCCCGCGCGTTGACGGACCTGTCCGGCGCCGCTTCTAGAGCCACACGTGGTGGCTGGTGGTAAGATCACCCGCATCCGTCAGGTCGTCGATGCGGAACAAGATATCGGCTGTCCCGCCGCCGAAGAGCTCATGCTGGCTACTGCGGCGGGAGAGGATATCATCTCATTCTCCACCAGAAATCTTGTCGTCGCCGGCCGTTCCGGTAATGGTGTCGTTCAGCTGAAAACCATAAGGTTCGCTCATCTCATCCTCCTCCTCGGCGCACCCTTAGTGCAGCCGAGCTAGCTCTGGTTTCGGAGCCTGACTGCCCCTTCCGACGCCGACAGCACCACTCTCAGGTGATATCTTTACCTTTGCGTCGTTTACTCTCAGGCTAATATTGCTGCATTACTGTTTCTGGAAAAATGAATAATTAGAATAATCTTGTTCTCATAACGAGATCGATGCTGCCTGCAAAAGGCCCCATAACAGACCGCCGAGAGGCGGCCGCACAGCAGCGCGGCCGCCTCTCGGCGAGCAAAGCTCTTCCCCTTGCGAGATTGGGAACCTAATGGTCCGATCCGAACGCTTGGATTCCGAGCGTTCGGTGAATTGGCCCACTAACCTATTGATCTGGTGGGGCAACCTGTCCAAGCGGATGGGAAGCATCCCTCTGGGTGGCACCACTAGGTCCAGAGGAAATCGGCGCTGGTCAACTGACCGGCCTGGCTGATGCCCTCGGCCAGGAAGAAGATGTCAGCCGCTCCGTCGCCATCGCGGTCCACTTCGACCCGGCCTTCGGCGGCAACAGCGAGGCCCGCTTCGCCCAAGGATGTCGTCGGCCTGCTCGCTGCCGGTTAATGTCTGGGCCAGTGAGCTTCCAAAAAGGAGTGCCACATCACCCCACTCTCGTAGGGCTCCAACAGTTTGAGTATTGCTGTTCTGGGCGGCGGCCTCTTGTTGGCGACGCCTTTGCTCTATGGCGCTATGCAGCCAGCGCCGCCGATCGGCCTTCCTCGCTTCGGCGGATAGGGGAATCGCGGGAGACCCGTCGCACGACCGGCGTGACAGCCGGAGACTTCGCCTCTGCCATGGCATGTTCAAAAAGGACCTTGTGTCCCAACATCGCTCTGCCCTCTCTACAACTGCGCCTTCAAGCCAGACCGGCGATGCTCATCTGCAAGAGTGCAGAGGCTTCACCGTGCCGTGAACACAGGTCAGAAGATGGCGGTGGCCCCTCAAAGGCCGATCAAAAATGCGGTCAAAAATGGATCAAAAATGCTTTGCTTGGATCAAAATCCACCGAAAATGATGATCGTTCGCTCAGCAGGGAGTTTAAAACGCGCAAAATGGAAGGCTACTCCTCCTTCAAGCCTGCAGCGGCGAGACCATCCAGGTAGTTCTCGACGAAGTCCCGGTTGGCGTGGTGGGAGAGCTCGTCGCGGGCAAAACTCAGCGAGTATTCCGGCTTCATCAGCTTCAGCCGGCGCAGAGCTGCTTGGATCTCATCGTGCTTGCGGCTGCTGCCGAGGATCGCCACCAGACTGGCCCAGGCGAAGTGCGACGCGTTCGGCAAGCGCACGGCGGCCTTGGAGTTCTTGGCAGCCTTCTGGACATCGCCCTGCGCAAAATGTGCTTCGGCACGATCGTGATAGAAGGTCCAGAGGTGCGGATCCTGCGGATCGAGGTCGATGGCCTGATCCAGAAAGCCGATCGCATCCTTGGGAAGGCCCGCCGCCGATAGCGCTTGTCCTAATCCGAAAGAGGCTTGCGCCAAGCTGGAATCGAGATCAAGGGCGGTCTCAAACTCCGGCACAGCCTGATCGAAGGCCTGTTGAACGGCATAGAGGCGACCGAGCGCAAAATGCCCATGCGCCTCTTTGGGGTCCAGTCCGACCGCCTGCTGGGCTGCCGCCAAGCCCTGATCCAGAAAGCCCTCGCGTTCGCTGTGCGGCCCATACCAATAGAGCTGTACGAAGACGTAAGCCAAGCGTGCATGGGCGGCCGCCAGGTCTGGGTCGAGCGCGACCGCGCGTTGAAAGTGGCTCCGCGCCGTCATCAGGCTGGGCAGGGTAAAGCGATAGAGTTCGCGCAAGCCCAGATGATAGTAGGACCAGGCGCCCAGAGTTTCGGGGGGGCTGTCGATTGCCTTGCGCGCCTCTGCCGCCTCGACCTCGCGCTTCAGCACTGCGGCCAGCCGATCGACGGTGCGACCGGTTCCCTGCAAGAGGTCGGAGAGCGGCTGCACCCAGCGTTCGGTCCAGAGGTAGGAACCGCCGCCGATGTCCAAGAGGTGGGCGGTGATCGCGACCTGCTCGCCCATCCTGCGCAAACTGCCCTCGACCACATAGACTGCCTCGCCCTCGCCGGTGAGCTGCTTTTGATCGCTGACGACCGTCAGACTGCGATCGCGCGTGAGGTCGGTCAGAAGATCGATGCCGATCGATTCGGCAACCGCCTGATCCAGAGGGTCGGAGCCGATGAAGGAGAAGCGGCGCACGGCCAGCGCCGGCGGGCGACTGCGCGCCACCGGTGTCCAGGATTCCGCCGCCGGCACCGTCGCCGCAGCCGGGCTCTCGAGCGCCACCTCGTGCACCACGGCATGCACCGCGGTCGGCGACTCGTTGCGCAGGATCTGCTGATGCAGCGCCCGGGTCTCCGGCTCGGGCGCCACGTCCAACTCTCGGCGCAGCAGGTCGCTACACTCGCGGAACTGCCGTAGGGCCGCATTGCGCTGTCCGCTGGAGGCATAGATCTGCATCAGCTTGCGGTGTGCCGACTCGTCCAGCGGGTCCAGGCGCAGGATCATGTGCGCGGTCTGGTTGGCCGCCGCACGCTCCACCGCCTGGATCTGGCGGTCAAGCAGACCATGGAAGCCCTCCATCATGGAAACCCTAAGGCGCCGACGCTCCCCGGCGCGCCAAGCCTCGAAGGCCTCTTCCCGGAGTTCCATTCCGGACAGCAGATCGCCCTGCCAAAGCTCTGCCGCCTCGCTCAAGGCCACCATCGTCCCCTCGACCAGAAGCGACTCCAGGCGCCCGACGTCACTGGTTACCAATTCGCGTGCAAGAGACAGGCCGCTGCTGTCGGCAAGGATGAGGTCGGGAAAGAGAGGCGTCAGCTTCTTGCGCAGGCTGGAGAGCGCCTGATTGAGGCTATGACGCGCGTGCCGCTCGTCGCGACTGCCCCACAGCAGGTCGGTCAGTTCGCCACGCGCGCGCACCTGACCTGCCGGCAGGGCCAGATAGGCCAAAAGCCCTTCAGCCTTGCGTGTCGGTAGTGTCAGACCGCTGGGCTCCAGCACCTCAAAGCGACCGAAGAGCCTGAGTGACAGCTTCCGGGTCATGGTGTGCGACTGGCCGGCCGACACATGGCGATTGCTTCCCCTATTCTCCGCAGGGTACCGCCAAGCGTTGCTCTTTGTGTTGCTTGCACGCTCGACATGCCATTTGAAGCAGATCAAGCCGCAGATTTCACGCCGATTCAGGAGATCGCGCGCAGATTCAGCCTCCGAGTGTTTTCGCCGCCCGGGAGAGCCTGGATCTACTGCAGCTCCGCGAAACGCGCATCCAATTTGGTCTCGACCCGTTTCGTGACAAAGGTGGAGATGTCACCGCCGAAGCGGCCGATCTCCTTGACGAAACGCGAGGAGACGAACTGATGGCGCTCGGAGGCCATCAGAAAGAGGGTCTCGATGTGGGGTGCCATGCGGGTGTTCATGCCGGCCATCTGGAACTCGTACTCGAAGTCCGAGACCGCACGCAGACCGCGGATGATCACGCTGGCATGGACCGAGTCGGCAAAGTTGATCAGAAGGCTGGAAAAGGCCCGTGCTTCGACGACGGCACCATTGCTTTCGATCTCGGCGATCTCGTCTCGCACCATGTCCAAGCGGTCCTCGGTGCCGAAGAGCGGCCCCTTGCCGTCATTCTTGGCGACGGCCACGATCAAACGATCGACCACGCGCGTCGCCCGACGAATGATGTCGATGTGACCATTGGTGATGGGGTCGAAGGTTCCCGGATAGACACCGATCAAGGGTTTTCCCATAGCAAGTCCCCTCGCAGTTTGGGTCGGGCTGGTTGGGTCCAGCTGGTTGAGTCTGGCTGTTAGGGCCGTACAGGGCGCCAGTTTCGCCAAACCCCACCGCCGACGGCGTGATCGCAATCAGTTTTGGCGAAAACAGCACCAAAATGCGAGTGGAAAGCCACGTCGGGCTAGATGGCTCTATTGCACAGGCGGGCAGTCCACCCGTTTCGTGGCGCTCGGCCGAACCGCATCAAGCCTCACTGTCCACCGGCGGGTCTTCATCGCCACCAAGCTCACCACCGGCTTCAGTTTCGGCCTCCTCGTCGCCCTCTTCCTCTTCGACTTCGTCGAGGCGCGAGACCGAGACCACCTCTTCGTCGTCCGCCACCGAGAAGATCCGCACGCCGCGCGTGGCCCGACCGGCGATCCGGATGTCTTCGACCGGGCAGCGGATCAATTGACCGCCGTCGGTCACCAGCAGCACCTGGTCGCCCGCTTCGATCGGGAAGGTCGCCACGACCCGCACAGGCGGCTGCTCGCCACGCGAGAGATCCAGATTGCCGATACCCTGCCCGCCGCGACCGGTCAGCCGGAAGTCATAGGCAGAAGCCCGCCGGCCCAAGCCGTCGCTGGCGATCGAGAGGAGCATCTGCTCCTGCGCTTCCAGCTCGGCAAAACGCTCGTTGGAAAGGCCGCCTTCGCTTGCCGCGGGCGGGCTCTCCGCCTCCTCACCCTCGGCGCGACGCCGCGAGTTGGCCATGCGCAGGTAGGCATCGCGTTCTTCGGAACTGGCGTCCACATGATTGATGATGGCCATATCGATGACCTGATCGCCGGGCTCCAGCCGAATGCCGCGCACGCCGGTCGACCCGCGTCCGGCAAAGAGGCGGATGTCGGTGGCTCGGAAGCGGATCGCCTTGCCCTTGCCGGTAACCAGCATCACGTCTTGCCGCTCGTTGCACAGGCGCACGCCGATAAGCTGGGTCTCCGCGCTCTCCAAACGCATGGCGATCAAGCCGCTGGAGCGCACATTGGCGAAATCCGACAGGCGGTTGCGCCGAACGGTCCCGGCAGAGGTCGCAAAGATGACTTGCAGATCGGCCCATTCGGCCTCGTCCTCCGGCAACGGCAGGGTCGCCGTTATGGTCTCGCCGGCCTCCAGCGGCAGCAGGTTCACCAGCGCCTTGCCACGCGCCTGCGGACTGGCGATCGGCAGGCGATAGACCTTCAGCTTGTAAGCCTTGCCGCGCGAAGAGAAGAAGAGGACCGGCGTGTGGGTCGAGCAGGTGAAGACGCCGCTGACCAGGTCCTCCTGGCGGGTCGACATGCCCGAGCGCCCCTTGCCGCCGCGCCGCTGCGCACGATAGGCCGAAAGCGGCACGCGCTTGATGTAGCCTGCCGCCGACAGGGTCACGACCATCTCTTCGCGCTGGATCAGGTCTTCGATGTCGGTGTCGATCTCACCCTCTTCCAAGGTGGTCCGACGCTTGTCGTCATAGCGCTCTTTCAAGGCGACCAGTTCATCGCGAACGATGGCCAGCAGGCGCGCGCGGGAAGCCAGAATCTCAAGGTAATCGCGGATTTCGGCCGCCAAGGTCTGCAGTTCCTCGGCAATCTTGTCGCGCTCCAGCCCCGTCAGGCGCTGTAGACGCAGATCCAGAATTGCACGCGCCTGGATCTCCGAAAGACGGTAGGAGCCGTCCTCCTCGACCTTATGGCCGGGCTCGTCGATCAGCACGATCAGCGGCTCCACGTCGCTGGCCGGCCAGTTACGCGCCATCAGCTCGTTGCGTGCCACCTCCGGGTTCGGCGAGCGGCGGATCAAGGCGACGATCTCGTCGATGTTGGCGACCGCAATCGCCAGACCGACCAGCACATGCGCCCGGTCGCGGGCTTTGCCCAAGCGGAAGGCCGTGCGCCGGGTCACCACCTCTTCGCGGAACTGCAAGAAGGCGGCCAAGACCTCGCGCAGGGACAGCACCAGCGGGCGGCGACCGTCGATCGCGAGCAGGCTGATGCCGAAGGAGGATTGCAAGGGCGTGTGCTGGAACAGCTGATTGAGCACGACGTCGGCCTGCGCATCGCGCTTCAGCTCGACGACGATGCGAAGCCCCTTTCGATCGCTCTCGTCGCGCAGGTCGGAAACACCCTCGACGACCTTGTCGCGCACGACCTCGGCAATGCGCTCCAACAGGCGGGTCTTGGTCAGCTGATAGGGTATCTCGCTGATCGCGATGGTCTCGCGGTCGCGGCCGGATTGTTCGATCTCGGCACGCCCACGGACCACGACGGTGCCCCGCCCTTGCCGGTAGGCTGAAAGAATGCCGGATCGCCCGACAATGATGCCCCCGGTCGGAAAATCGGGTCCCGGCACGATCTGCATCAACTCCTCGACCGAGGCGTCGGGATTGTCCAGAAGGTGGCAACAGGCGTCGATCACCTCGCCTGGATTGTGCGGCGGGATGCTGGTCGCCATGCCGACCGCGATGCCGTTGGCGCCGTTGATCAGCAGATTCGGCAGGCGCGCCGGCAGTACGGTCGGCTCTTTGGTGGTCTCGTCGTAGTTCGGTTGGAACTCGACCGTGTCTTCGTCGATATCGGCAAGCAGCGCTTCGCTGGCCACACGCTCCAGCCGGGCTTCGGTGTAGCGCATGGCAGCCGGCGGATCGCCATCGATGGAGCCGAAGTTGCCCTGCCCGTCGATCAGCTCGACCCGCATGGACCAAGGCTGTGCCATCCGCACCATGGCGTCGTAGATCGGTGAATCGCCGTGCGGGTGATACTGGCCCATGACATCGCCAATGATGCGTGCCGACTTGCGATAGGCGCGGTTCCAGTCGTAGCCCTGTTCTTTCATCGCGTAGAGGATGCGCCGATGCACTGGCTTCAAGCCGTCGCGTATGTCGGGCAGCGCACGAGACACGATCACGCTCATCGCGTAATCGAGGTAGGAGCGCTTCATCTCCTCTTCGATGGTGACCGGCTGAATTCCCAGGGGGCGCGCAGGGGTACCCGGTGGAGTCGTCACGTCACTCACGCAGCAAGGCTCGCTTTAACAGGCTGTTCATATCGGGAGTTTACACGATGCGATGGCTGATGCCGGCAATTAACTTGGATCCTTGTCCCAGCAATGGCGCATAGGGGACCTGTGCAAAAATGCCGAGGTTTCAAAGCGGGATGGACACAACCCGGAAAGGGTTACAAGTCTGAGCCCTGCTCTTAGCATACTATCGCGGCATCGGCCGGATCCACGTGGCCAGATGGAAACATCTGACCACGATCTGATCCGTCCGAACGGTTCTTAGGCCGCCCGCAACCGTTCGGCAGCAACCGAACGGTCCGGCGTAGCTGACAGCAGCGACTAGCTGACTGCGTCCTTCAAGTTCTTTGCAGCCTTGAAGCCAACGGACTTGCTGGCTGCAATCTGGATTTCCTCGCCAGTCTGCGGGTTGCGGCCGGTACGGGCAGCACGCTCGCGGACGGCAAAGGTGCCGAGGCCTGGAATGCGGACACCGCCTTCCTTGAGGCCGGTTTCGATGGCTGAGATCATCGCATCGACAGCGGCCTGCGCAGAGGCCTTGGAGATGTCCGCCTGCTCGGCGACGTGCGACACGATCTCGGACTTGGTCATGGTCTTGGACATATAGGTAACCCTCCGGTGCCCTTTGCAAAGTCTGTTCTATTGAGAGAGTCGAGTGGCGACGGTCAAGGTCGCCGTTCGATCACGGCATAGGTTTTCCTGGTCTGCAGCCCTCTTAGCCACCGAGCAGGCGCCGGCGATAAGATCAGAATGGGATATCGTCGTCTAGAGGCTCTGAGGCCGGCGGGCCGGACGAAAAGCCGCCACCTCCACCGCCGCCGGCACTGGCACCGCCGCCACCGGCCGACATACCCCCGCCCTCGCCTCGGGCGTCCAGCATGGTCAGTTCCCCCCTGAAGGGGCGCAGGACGATCTCCGTCGTATAGCGCTCCTGGCCGCTCTGATCCTGCCACTTGCGGGTTTCGATCTGGCCTTCAAGATAGACCTTCGAGCCCTTTTTTAAGTAGTTCTCACAAACCTTTACGATGTTCTCGTTGAACACGACGACGCGATGCCACTCGGTGCGCTCGCGCCGCTCGCCGCTGTTGCGGTCCTTCCAGCTTTCCGAGGTCGCAAGTGAGAGATTGGCGACCCGACTGCCGTTCTGCATGCTGCGGATTTCGGGATCTCGTCCCAGGTTCCCGACCAGAATCACCTTGTTCACACTACCGGCCATCGTTGTACTCCTGCCGGCATCCTGGCCGGCTCATCTGCTTTGAAGGCGCCACCTTAGAGCCGAGGGCAGCGACCAGCAATCCGCTTTGTTGCCAAAAAGCCGCAGTTTCTGGGGATCGTTCGCCAGCCCCTTTGCCAGCCTGCCAACCAGCCCCCTCGGCCACGAATCCAGGAACCCGAGTCGGGTGCGATTCGCCCCTCGCGACTCGGCTATGCGCCGACAGGAAGGCGAGATCAAACGCAGCGACCTCTTGCACCTCCGGTCGTTGAGCCGCACGCTACGACCTGCAATTGCCGAAGGATTAGAAACGTGAGCGAGGAGACGGGCCTGCCCTATCAGGTCAAAGACATCGAGACGGCTCTGGAAAGCCCGGAGCTGCAGGTTCGCCTCTTCACTCTCTCCGCCGGCCAGGTCATTCCCTGGCACTATCACAGCAACGTCGCCGACGTGTTCGTCGGGCTGGAAGGCGTGACCTTGATCGAAACCCGCGCCCCCAAAGCCCGCTTCGAACTAGAACCGGGCCAGCACTGCCAGGTGCCGCCGAAGACGGCACATCAGGTCTGCGGCAAAGACGGCCAGGCCTGCCGTTTCGCGCTCACCCAGGGGGTGGGCGCTTATGACTTTGTGCCTGTTGGAGGCACGGTTGGGGGTCCAGTCGGGGGAAAGGCGCCCTGACCCTCAGGCAGTCCGAAGAGGGCGAGCCTTTCGGCCAGACCGCTTAGCGCATGCCGACGCCGGGTCGAACATCGCACCGTCTAGCCGGCCGTCCGTGCCTCGGCGATGAGGCAGAGGATCTCGAAGGCCAGGGTAGCGCCAACGATTGCCGTGTTGCCAAATGGGTCGAAGGGGGGAGAGACCTCGACCACGTCGCCGCCGACATAGTTCAATCCACGCAGACCGCGCAGCATGCGCAAGGCTTCTCGCGTGGTCATCCCGCCGATCTCGGGCGTGCCGGTCCCCGGTGCAAAGACCGGGTCGAGAGCATCCACATCGAAGGAAAGGTAGGTCGGGCCGCCGCCGACCACGCGCCGCGCCTCGGCAATGGCTGCCGTGCAGCCCATATCTTCGAACTCTTCCATCATGATGACGCGCATGCCGCGATCGCGGCCCCAGTCGCGCTCGTCCAGCGAATAGGTGGATCCGCGGATGCCGATCTGGACCACACGTTTGGGATCCAACAGCCCCTCTTCTACCGCGCGACGGAAAGGTGTGCCGTGTGTGTACTTTAGTCCGCCGAAGTAGCTGTCGTTGGTGTCCGAGTGGGCATCGAAGTGGATCATGCCCAGGGGGCGGTCCTTGGCGATCGCCCGCATGATCGGCAGGGTCATCAGGTGGTCGCCGCCGATCGAGAGCGGCAGAGTCCCAGCCGCGTGCACCTCTTCATAGAAGGCCGTGATCTTGTCCAGCGAGATCATCAAGTCGATGGGATTGACCGGCGCGTCGCCCAGATCGGCGGCGCGGCAGAGTTTGTAGGGCGAAACCCCGGTCGAAGAGTTCACCTTGCGCATCAGCGAGGACATGTCGCGCACCTGTCGCGGTCCATGGCGCGCACCTGGCCGGTTCGTCGTGCCGCCGTCCCAAGGCACACCGATCAGCCCGATATCGACCTCTGCAGGATCGGCCTTTGCCGGCAGGCGCATGAAGGTGGGGATGCCGGCAAAGCGCGGCACGGAGCCGCCGTCGATGGGTTGAAAGGCACTGGTGTCGCGTGTCTGCATGGTGAAGCCTCGTTCTTCCGTCTTTTTGTTACAGGCCTGACCCTAGTGCTACCTTTAGCCTTAAGACAGCCCCTCTTTACGCAGCTCTGGCTTTCGTTCCGCAGGCAGCCGCATCCGCTACGCATCTAGCCCGGAAATCGCACCAGGATAGCCCTCGCAAGAACGCTGGTCTCATTTGCACGCAGCATGGCTTGTGCCCCATAACGAAGCCACACCACCTTCACTGCACTCTCGATACAAAAAGAAGGCAGAGCCTGTGCAGCAAGAGCTACTTCGCCCACACGGCGGAGCGGGCGCTAGGATTCGGCGCGCGCTTTGGCGTTTGGACCCCGGCGGAATCCAAAGCAGTAAGGCTGCATTGGTGCTCTCTGCGCTTGCCGCCACCTTGGCGCTGTCGCATCTGCTGATCGAGATTTGGCCGGGACTGGAGCGCCTGGATCTCTCCCTCTTCATGGGCGGCGGTGCCATCACCCTGGTCTTGGCAATGAACCCGGAGCCTCGGCAGTTGCAGCGCCGCATGATGCTGGCGACCGCGCTTGCCTTCCAGGCAGTGCTGCTGGGTCTGGGCACCTTGTCCCTTGTCGCCGGTCCCGATGCCATCGTCTGGGCCAAGCTTCTCATGCTGCCGCTTGCGGCCTGCTGCCTTTCCCTGAACCGTCTGGGCGCCTGCGGCACCGGGATGGGTAAAGCGCTCTTCTCTTTCGCCCTCTTCGCTGCGATGCAAGAGCCACAGTGGAGTCAGGTTCCAGCCTTCATGCTGGCCAGCGGGATCGGCAGTGCTGTCTTTCTGCTGCTGGACCGGCTGCTGCCCAGGCCCACGGCCATCTCCGTCCTGCCGCGCTGCAAGCGGGTCTACCTGAAAGACTTGGCGGAAAGACTGACGGCTCTTTCCGGTAGCGACCATGGGCATGCCCCCAACTGGGCCCCCGGCTGGCTGGGTCGCCAACCCTTGCGCCTGCTGTTGCGCACCGCCCGCAACGAGGAGCCGCAGCAGTGGACGCTGTTGAGCCGACGCTTGCTGATCACCTACCGGATGGAGCTCTCGCTGCGGCTGCTCACCCGTTCTCTGGCAACTGCAGACGCGCTCTCCGATCCCCTCTGGGCGAAGACGCGGCGCGCGCTCGAAGAGACGGCCCAGCGCATGAGCGCAGAGCGGCAATCGGGTGTGGATGCGGGCCCAGCCTTGCGGCACCTGAAGGCCTCTGCGCTGGCCTTGCCGGCAAGCCAAGCCGACAGCCGACGCCATCTAGTGGGTGCGGCTGCAGCCATGCAGCGCCTCCTGGTGCTCCGCGCCGGCCTGGAAGAAGAGCAAGCGCCGGATCGCTATGGCCAGCCATCCGCCCCGCTGCTGGCCCGCGGTCGCCTCTCCTCGGCAACGCGCCTGGCGCTGCAGGGCGTGACCGGTGTCGCGATCGCAACCGCGCTGGACCTGGGCTTTGCCATGGAGCATGGCTACTGGGCCACCGTCACCGTCTTCCTGATTCTCTCCGGCAGTCTGGGCGAGACTCTCCTGCGCGCGCAGAAGCGCGCATTGGGCACCGCGCTGGGCGTTGTCTTGGCCCTCTCCTACATCTGGCTGATCGGACCGGCGGGGGATCCGGTCCTCGGCGTCCTCGCGGCCCTGGCGCTGGGTCTCGTCGTCGCCACCATGATGCGGTTCTGGGCCACGGCCGCCATCGGCATCGGCTTCATGGTGGTCTCTGCCCTGCACCTGGTCGAGGGCCTGCCGATCGACGCCATGCTGGCGCGCATCTACGAGACTGCGATCGGTGCGGCCATCGGCATGCTGGTCGCGCGCTTCGTGCTGCCGCTGCACCTGAGCCGCAGCCTGGAGCGCGAGATGGGCAAGTGGCTGGTCGATGCACACACGCTTCTGACCCATATGGGCCATCGTCCGGCTGCCGTGCTGCGCCGCGAAGCCATGGCGCTTGGCGAGCGCGCCAGCACCATCGGCGACAGCATCCCCCATCTCAGAGCCGAGGCCTGGTTCGGCCTACGCGCCCTGCAGCAGCCGGTCGCCGTGCACACGGCACTCGACGCCATCATCGGCTACCTGGCCCTGCTGGAGCCGGCCGTAACCCGCCTGCCTTTCGAGCACGGCGATCAGCCGAGCGATCGTGAGACACGGGCGCTCTTCACGCGTGTCCTGCACTGCCTCACCGCCCTTCGCGCCGGCAAGGATTCGCAGGTCCATAGAGCGCTTGCGCACCTGGTCGACAGCCAGCGCAACAGCGGCAGCCAGCACTTCGAGGAAGACGATCCCCGTCACCTGGAAACCCGACTGGAGCAGATGTTCTACCTCTCCGCTCTCATCCAGATCATCGACGACCTCTCGCTCGCCCTGCACCCCGAGCGACGCGAGCAAAGGGATCAGGCCGAGGCCTCCGCCGGCGACCGAGCGCCCTTCGTCGGCCGGGAGGCAATCCAACAATAGCCCCACTTAAACCAAGCGGCGTCGACGAGAACGCAGCTTGGCAAGCGCGACTGCGCGCCCTCAGCGAAGCGAGGATAATCCCGCGTGGCGCTTGAACGCTTAAAGAGCTACCAGGAGCGCGAACTTCTGCCGGTCGCTACGCGCGACGCTACATCCAGAGGAAGTCGCTGCTGGTCAGCTGATCGGCTTGGCTCATGCCCTTCAGGCGGAAGGAGATGTCGGTCGAGCCGTCGCCGTCGCTGTCGACATCGACCCGATCGCCGCCGGCGAAGCGCGCCTCGCTGTTGCCGCCGTCGGAAAAGCCATTGTCTCCCCGATACGCGAAGGCACCGGTTTCCAGTCCGGTTGCGAAGACCAGCTTGTCCTGGCCCGAGCCGCCGTTCAGGCTGACGCCCTCGAAGTCCCGGATCAGGACGTTCCCGAGACTGCCGGAGGCGCGGAACCAGTCGCCGCCGGAGCCGCCGAAGGCCAGGTCGCCGCCGCGCAGTTCCAGGGTGTCGGCGCCACTGCCACATTCGAAGCGGTCGGCAGCGGCACCGCCGAAGAGGTGATCGTCACCCCCCTCGCCCTTGATCCGGTCTTCGCCTTGAGCCCCGACCAGGCTGTTGTCGCCGCTGTTGCCGGTCAGCGTGTTGTCGAGGCTGTTGCCCTGGCCGTCGAGGTCGCCGCTGTTCCGCTCCAACCTCAGGTCTTCGATGCGGGCGCTGGCGGAACCGTCGGGCAGAGTGAAGTCGATGGCCGCGCGAACCAGATCCTGGTCATTGATACCGAAGTCGCGCACCAGGTCGCCGACCGTGTCCTCGACAAAGGTATCGTCGCCACCGCCGCCCAGCAGGTTGTCGGACCCGCCGCCCCCGTTCAGGATGTCGTCGCCGCCTTGGCCGATCAGACGATCGTCGCCGCTGGCCCCCAGCAAGGTGTTGTCAAGATCGTTGCCGACCAGCGTACCGTCGCCCTGCCCCTTGTTCAGGATCGCGCGCTCGACGAAGCCATTGACGCCGGTCGCCAGCGCAAAGGAGTCCGCATCGGAACGCACCAGGTCGGCCAGCCCGCCATTGGCGCTCTCGCGCACGATATCGCCGGACGTATCGACGAAGATAACGTCATTGCCGCCACCGCCCCTGATCACGTCTATGTTGCTGCCACCATAGAGACGATCCTCCTCCTCGCCGCCGAAGAGGCTGTCGCGCCCTCTGCCGCCGTAGAGCGTGTCGGCACCGCTATCGCCATAGAGCGCATCGCGGCCGGTGTCGCCGAACAGGCTATCGTCGCCACCGCCACCGAAGAGCTGATCGTCACCCGACCCTCCGCCTACGAGGTCTTGCCCCTTGCCGCCGTAGAGGCCGCGGTCGTCGCCCTGATCGCCAAAGACCCGATCATTGCCGGCATCGCCGAAGAAAAGACGATCGTTGTTGCTTCCGCCGAAGAGGAAGTCATTGCCGCGATCACCATAGACGTTCCGGTCAGTGCCACGATCACCGAACAGACGATCCGTTTGATCGCCACCGAAGAGGTAGCGGTCCGTCCCATCGCCACCGAAGACACGATCGGTGCCTGAGCCACCCGCCAAGCGCAATTCAAAAGTAATGTCGGGAAAGTAAGGAGAGCTGAATATTGAAACACCACCATCGTTGCCGTTACCGCCGTAGACGCGATCACTACCCGAACCCCCATAGAGCCTACCGTCTTTGCCACCGCCACCAAAAATTTGGTCGTTGCCCCATGAACCGCTGAGATCTCCGTCATCGCCCTCCCCACCAAAAACCTCGTCGCTGCCCCATGAACCGCGAAGGTTGGTGTCATCGCCCTCACCACCAAACAGGCTGTCATCTCCGTCGCCGCCGAACAGAGAGTTGTCTTGGCCGCTATCGCCATAGATCAGGTCGTCACCGCGGTGACCGAGCAGAGTGCTATCACCACCACTGCCGCCAAAGATGGTATCGTTGCCTATAACAACAAAGGTGTTGTTATAGTATACGTCTGGTGGATCGTCACCAGCCAGAATTCTGTCATAACCAGGTCCGCCGAGAATGAGGTCATCGCCGCCCCATCCGATCAGTTCGTAGTCACCACCACCGCCGCCGAAAAGGGTATCGGCCCCGCCCCCACCACTCAGGCTATCGTCATCTCCACCGCCGCCATAAAGTGTATCGTCGCCGAGTCCTCCGAATAGGCCGCCGCTACCGCGGAAATTGCTGATGGGGGTACCATCATCACCCGCGCCTCCAAATATCCGATCATCGCCATCCCAACCCCAAAGCGCAGCATCTAATCCGGCACCACCGAAGATTTCGTCATTGCCGGACCCGCCTGACAGGATGAAATCGTCACCCGCATCACCGAAGATCTGGTCATCGCCGCTGCCAGCGAGGAGTCGAAGGTCGTCACCCGGTCCGCCATTGATCGTATCGTCGCCAAGGCCGCCGTAGAGCTGCGTATCCGATCCATCGCCTCCGAATATCGAATCGGCACCGGATCCGCCCCAGATGCCAAAGTAGTAGCGATCAAACTCAGGCGGAGCATACTTGCCAAGGCTGACCCGTATCACCGAACCATCCAAACCAGCCTCGGTCATAATCGTATCGTTGCCGGACTTGCCATAGGCAATGTCGATACCGGAGGTACCGACGATGACGTCAGCGCCATCAGATCCACTAAGGACCGCGGCCTTGCTGTAAGGTGGATCGCCGTCGTAGATGTAAGTCTTGCGAACGGTCATGGCGTTTCCGATCTCTCACGCGACGGTCTGCTGGGCTGGGTCTTAGGCTGGCGGGACACTGCCGCACCACTCCGATTACGTGCACCGCACTATCATGTGCAGATGCCCCGCAGCAACGGGCAAGTTTGGCAGAATGTCATTTTCATCGAGAATACTGATAGCGTTGCCCGTCACGCCGCTACCAGATGTCTTCAGGTGAAAACTCTAGACCGCCGCCAGGATCGCCCGCCCGCTTTCGTCGATGATCGCCTCTGGATCGTTGCCGGGTGCGATGATGTCCATGGGGCCGTCGATGGCCAGACTGGCGACGCCGTGGACCAGTGACCAGAGGCGCAGTGCCAGGGGCATAGGGTCGGCGCCGGATTGGCCGCGGCTGGCGAGGAAGGCGGAAACGGAGGCCAAGAGGTTCTGGAAGCAAGCGCGTCCGGCCAGCTCCACATGCGGGCGTGATTTCAGGTCGGGATTGCGCCCGAACATCAGCCGGAAGCGTTCGGGATTCTCCAGAGCGAAACCCAGGTAGGCCTTGCCGCCGGCCAAGATCGACTCGACGGAACCCTCCTCGAAAGGTGCCTTGGCGCCGCCGGTGGCCGCGGCCAAGCCGTCGAAGGCGCGCATACAGACGGCCTCCATGAGCGCGTTGCGGTCCTCGAAGTGCCGATAGGGGGCAGCCGTGCTGACGCCGGCCCGCCGGCAGGCATCGGCCATGGTGAAGTTGTCGGGACCGTGCTCGGTGATCAGGGCCTCGGCCGCCTCGAGCAAGGCTTCGCGCAGGTTGCCGTGATGATAACCGCGCCGTTGGGCACCCGCCTTTTGCTTCGGCGCTCCGGCTTCTTGTTGCATGGCCGTCACGGGCTCTCCATTCCCCAGGAATTCTCACCTTACCCCTTGCCAAGCATGTGAGGGTCTCTAACATAAGGCAAGTTAGCGACACTAACATGGCGAAGGTCGGGCAGCGGTACAAGGGTAATGCCAAGGGAAGCAGGAGCTGAACCATGCCGGAGCGAGAAGCGGGTCTGGACGAGGGTTGGGACGATAGCGCCAGCGACGAGGCGACCCGGAGGAGCCTTGTCGGGCGGGCGCTTGGCATTGCTGCCAGGTTGGGTATCGCAGGCATTCTGATCGCCGGCATCGTCGGCGGCGTATCCTTTCTGCACCTGCGCGCGGAGCTGCGCCCCGAATCCGACGCCGTGCCGCCGCTGAAGGTTGCGGTCGCAGAGCTCTCCCTGCAGCAGAGCTATCCGCTGCAGCAGCGCTTCGCCGGCCGGCTGGAGGCGCGCCGCAGCACGGTCCTGGCCTTCGAACGCGGTGGCCTCTTGACCGACGTGCTGGTCGAAGAGGGCGACGTCATTGCCGCCGGCCAGCTGATCGCGACCCTGGACACGGCCCCGCTAGAGGCCCGGCGCGACGAGCTGGAAGCCGAGCGCAAGGTGCTGCTGGCCCGGCTGGAGCTGGCGCGCATCACCACCGAGCGTCAGCGCAAACTCTCCAAACAAGGCAATAGCTCCAGGCAGCGCTACGACGAGGCACGCCTGGAGGCAGAGGCCCTGACGGCGCAGGTCAAGGCGATCGACGCCGGACTGGCGCAGCTCGATATCGAGATCGCCAAGTCCAGCCTGACAGCCCCTTACGCTGGTCAGATAGCGGCGCGCAGCAGTGACGAAGGCAGCATCCTGGCCGCCGGCTCGCCGGTCGTCATGCTGATGGAGACCGCGGTGCTGGAGGCCCGCATCGGGCTCAATCCCGCAGCCGCCGCGAGCCTTCAGATCGGCGAGACCTACCGTCTTCTCATCGACGGGCGTGAGGTCGCCGGCAGCCTGATCGCGCTGCGCCCGGACATGGCCAGCGGTACCCGCACCATCGCCGCCCTCTTTCGCATCGCGGCGGCTGAGCGCTTCTTCCTGGGCGATCTTGCCGTGCTGGCGCTGGACAAGGCGGTGCCGCAGTCGGGTTTCTGGGTCCCGCTTACAGCCCTGGTGGCCGCCCCCAAGGGCCTTTGGACCGTCTACACGGCGGCAAGCGACGGTGACGGCGGTCACCGGGTTGCCCGTGAAACCGTGCTGGTGCACCACGTCCACGCCGAGCAGGCCTACGTCAGCGGCTCGCTCACCGAGGGTAGCAAGGTGATCGTGGCGGGGCCGCATCGCGTGGCTCCAGGTCAAAACATCACACCGATTCCCTTCCAGGACGTGCCACCCACGGCGACACCGAGAGCGCAGGAAACCGACGCTTTGGTGCTCTTCACAGCCCCTGACCTGCCACTCTCATCCGCCACAGCTGCGCACTAGCCCGAGGCCGCCACACCATGCGCACGCTCTTCTATCGCCGCTGGCGGGTCACTCTGCTGGCCTTGCTGCTGATCCTCGCCAGCGGCCTCTCGGCCCTCTTGACCATCGGTCGGCAGGAGGATCCGACCATCACCAACCTCTTCGCCACCGTGGTCACGCCCTTCCCCGGCGCCGATCCGGCCCGTGTCGAATCCCTGGTGACCGAGAAGATCGAAGAAGAGCTGCGCCAGATCGAAGAGATCAACGAGATCCTTTCGACTTCGCGCACCGGGATATCCGTCGTCCAGGTCGAGCTGCGCCAGACCTTGAGCGACGCAGCCATCGAGACGGTTTGGACCGAGGTGCGCGACGCGCTGGCCGATGCGGCCGTGCAGCTGCCGCCCGGCATCCCCGATCCGGAGTTCGACAACGACCGAACCGGGGCCTTCTCGGCGATCTCCGCCCTGCAGATGGCGCCCGGGCGCAACGCGGATCCGATGTTGCTGCGCCGCTATGCCGACCTGCTGTCCGATCGCTTGCGCCAGGTCTCCGGCACCAAGCAGGTCGAGGTCTATGGTGCGCGCGACGAGGAGATCCTGGTCGAGGTCGAGGCTAGCGAGATGACCGATCTGGGCCTCACCATCGGCGACGTTGCCGGCGCCATAGCGCGCGCGGATGCCAAGGTGGCGGCCGGCCGCGTGCGCGGCAAGCAAGCCGATCTGCTGGTCGAGGTCGAAGGCGAGATCGACGCACTCTCCCGGATCGCCTCCGTGCCCCTGCGCCAGGGGACCAGCGGCCCGATCCTGCGCGTCGGCGACATCGCCCGGATCAGCCGCTCTGTCGCGGAGCCCGCAAGCGCGCTGGCCTACTCCAACGGCAAGCCTGCCGTCTTGATCGCCGCCAAGATGATCGAGAACATCCAGGTCGATGCCTGGATGACCCGCCTGCAGCGCGAGATCGAGGCGTTCGAGAGCGAGCTGCCGGCCGGCATCGACCATAGCCTCGTCTTCGACCAGTCGCGCTACACCGCTGACCGCCTGGGCGATCTCGCCGGCAACCTGGCGGTCGGCATTGTCCTGGTCGTGGCGGTGCTCTTTCTGTCCTTGGGCTGGCGCTCGGCCCTGATCGTTGCCGCGACAATTCCCTTGGCCGGCTTCATCACCCTGGCGGTGCTGCAGTATGCCGGGATCCCTATCCAGCAGATGAGCGTCACCGGCCTGATCGTCGCCCTGGGCCTGCTGGTCGATGCCGCGATCGTCATGTCGGACGAGATCCGCCGCCGCATCGGCGCGGGACAGTCGCGCTTGCAGGCCGTTGGGGACTCCGTCGGCCGCTTGGCGGGGCCTCTGCTGGCTTCGACCGTCACCACGGTGCTGGCCTTTATGCCGATGGCTCTGCTGCCGGGCCCGGCCGGCGACTTCGTCGGCTCCATCGCGGTTGCCGTCATCACCATGCTCTTCGCTTCACTGCTGCTCAGCCTGACCGTCACGCCCGCGCTCTCGGGCCGCTTCCTGAAGCAGGCAGCAGCCGGCGAGCGTCTCTCCTGGTGGGAGGCAGGTATCCAACCCGTGCGCTTGAGCCGCCTCTTCGACCGCTCTGTCGGCCTGGCGATCCGCAACCCGCTGCTCGGGATCTTGGCCGGAATCGCCCTGCCGCTGATCGGCTTCGGCGCCTTCCCGACCCTGCAGGCGCAGTTCTTTCCGGGGGTCGACCGCGATCAGCTCTACATGCAGGTTCTGCTGCCGCCCGGCAGCGCGCTCGCCGCCACGCAGGCGACGGCGCTGGCCGCCGATCGGCTGCTGCGCGAACAGCCCGAGGTCGCCCAAGTGCAGTGGGTCATCGGCGAGTCGGCGCCGGCATTCTATTACAACATGATCGCCGCGCAGGATAACGAACCGCGCTTCGCCGAAGCCTTGATCACGACCGAGAGTCCTCAGGCCACCGAAGCGCTGATCCCCCGCCTGCAGCGACTGATGGACGGCGCCTTGCCGCAAGCACGGGTGTTGGTGCGCGGTCTGGTGCAAGGCCCACCGGTCGCAGCGCCCTTGGAAGTCAGGATCGTCGGCCACGACCTGGAGATCCTGCGCACCATCGGCGAAGCGGCACGAGCGCTGATGAGCCAGGTGCCGAGCATCACCCACACCAAGGCCCAGGTACCGGGCGGTGCACCCAAACTGCTGTTCCAACTGGACGAAGACAAGGTCCGCCTGGCTGGTCTCGATCTGGTCTCTGCCGCACGCCAGCTGGATCAACTGGCCGAGGGAGCGACCGGCGGGTCGCTGCTCGAGGGCTCGGAGGAGCTGCCGGTGCGCGCGCGCCTCTCGACATCGGCGCGCGACAGCAGCCAGGAGATCGGCAACCTGGACCTGGTCGCTCCGGCCGGCAGCGCGCTTTCCCAGAGTGGCGCCTATCCCGGTGTTCCGCTCTCCGCACTGGGCGACAGCCGCCTGGTGCCGGCGGAGAGCGCCATCTCGCGCAAGGACGGCGAGCGCATCAACACGGTTCAGGGCTTTCTGCTGCGCGACGTACTGCCGGAAGAGGCCTTGAAGAATTTTCGCGCACTTCTGGCCGCCAACCCGCTGGCGCTGCCGCCGGGCTATCGCATCGAGTGGGGCGGCGATTCGGACGAGCGTGCCGAGACCGTACAGAATCTGGCCGCTTCGGCCGGCCTGATCGCGGTGCTGAGCGTCGCGACGATCGTGCTGACCTTCAACTCCTTCAGGCTCTCGCTGATCACCGGCGTGGTCGCGCTGCTGTCGATGGGGCTTTCGCTTTTCGCCTTGGCCGTCTTCCAGTATCCCTTTGGCATCACAGCCCTGATCGGTGTCATCGGCTCCATCGGCGTCTCGATCAATGCCGCCATCATCATCCTGACCGCCATGCAGCAAGACCCGGACGCAGCCGCCGGCGACCCGGATGCGATAGGGCGCGTGGTGTCCAGCGCCAGTCGGCACATCGTCTCCACCACCGTCACCACCTTCGGCGGCTTCCTACCCCTCATCCTGGCCGGTGGCGGCTTCTGGCCGCCCTTCGCCATGTCGATCGCCGGCGGCGTGCTGCTCTCCACCGTCGTCAGCCTCTACTTCACCCCCTCGGCCTATGCGCTGATGACCCGCTGGCGCCCGCTCGCGCGCCAAAAGGTGGTCCTGGCTTAGGTTACTTGCCTCTCTCAGGCCTCTCATGCTTGTTTGTGTGAAAACAATCAAACGGCAGGGATGTCATCTCGGTGACCAAGGTGGCAGCAACGGCGCTTCTCACCTGTCTTGTCTTACTTCCCCTCTTACTGATTGGCGTTGGGGTGGTGGGACAGGCCGATGCATTTCTATGGGTCGTCCCAGGCATCCTAGCGCTCATTGCCGCCGGCGGGCTGCTGGCGGCGCTGCATCTTGGCAAAGGCCTCCGGCAACGCGACGAACGCCTGCAACGTCAGGAAGCCGAACTCACTCAATCGCACAAGATCCAAGAAGAACAGGGCCAGGCGCTGCGCCTCTACGCCGGCGCCGCGAAGAGCGCAAAGCTTGGCTACTTTGCCTGGGACTTGATCGAAGACCGTTGCATCAGCTGTTCGGAAGAGTACGCAGCACTGCATGGTGTCAGCGCAGAGCAGTACTTCGAGAGAGCGGTCGACCTGAGGAGCGATGCCGCCTTCGTCCATCCCGATGATCGGGCCTTCTATCTGAAGGTCTGCGCAGAGAACCTGGAAAACCAACAACCGCTCGACATTCAATACCGCATCGTGACAGCGGATGGCCATGTCCGTTATGTGCGCGAGCAGGAGCACAGCTTCACGGTCCGCAACGGTGTGGCCACCCGCAGCGAAGGCATGATCCAGGACATCACCGACCTGCGGCGCTCGGAAACCCTGCTGCTGGCCGCGATGAATGCCGGCGCCGCCGTTTACGCCATCTTCGATCCCGACGACCACCTCATCCTGGCCAACCCCGCCTACGTATCCCTGTTCGGAGAGCGCAGTGTAGAGGTGCAGATCGGTATGCACTTCGAGACGATCATTCGGGGCACGGCCGCTGCCGGCGTCATTCAAGGCGGTGATGCGGAGGTGGAGGCCTGGGTCCAGGCGCGACTGGCCCGGCGCGAACGACCGGCAAGAGGCATGAAGTTCCAGTCCGAGAAGGGGCGCTGGTTCGAGGTCGACGACATCATTTTGGACGACGGCCACGTCTTCACCATTGGCGCCGACATAACCGATCGGGCTGCTATGGAAGCGCGCTTGCAACAGGCACAGCGCATGGAAGCGGTCGGTCAACTGGCGGCCGGCATGGCGCACGACTTCAACAATTTGCTGGAGGTCATCCACGGAAACGCCGAGCTGCTGGCCGATCGGGCGGGCGAGGAAGCGCCGATGCTGGAGGCCATTCGGCAGGCCGCGCACCGGGCCGGCGGAATGACACAAAGCCTGCTGGCCTTTTCCAGTCGCCAACGACTACGCCCGCAGAGCCTTGATCTTGGAGCCTTGATAGAAGAATGGATCACCCAGTTCGTGCGAAGTCAGGACGGAAAGATCAAAGTTCGGACCAAGATCGCGCCCAATCTGCCGCCGGTTAAGGCCGACCCCCAGCAGCTGAAAAACGCCATCGACAATCTGTTGATGAACGCGGCGCATGCCATGCCGGACGGAGGCTTGTTGACGGTGCGTTGCGCGCCCTTCGATCCAGGATCCACCAAAGGCACCAATCTGCTCGAGGGAAAGCAATATCTCAGCGTCGTCGTCTCCGACAACGGCAAGGGCATGGAGCCGGAGGTTCTAGCGCAAGCCTTCGAACCCTTCTTTACCACCGATCAAGGACAGAATCGCTCCGGTCTGGGCCTTTCGATGGTCTATGGCTTTGCCGAACAGTCGGGTGGTCGCATCCACCTCGTCAGCCAGCAAGGCCAAGGCACCGAGGCGCACCTCGTCCTACCCGCCGCCGAGCGCCTGGACATACGGCCAGCGCCCGCCAAAAACCAAGCAGCTGCCGAACCGGCCCCCGGTAGAGGCGAGCGCATTCTGCTGCTGGATGACAACGATGCCGTGCGCGCCGTCCTGAGAACCCACCTTAAACGCCTAGGCTATCGCATCGCCGAAGCCGCGGACGCCGAGCGTGCCGCCGCCATTCTAAGAAGCGAGGAGATCGATCTGGCGCTGGTCGACATCATGCTCTCGGATGACTGCAGCGGTCCGCAATTCGTTACCCAGGCGCGGCGCAGCCGGCCCGAGCTCCCCGTCATCTACATCTCCGGCTACTCCGCCGAAAGGGCACTACTGGATCCCGGCACGCCCCTGCTGACCAAGCCCTTCACCCGCCATGACATGGCGCAAGCGATACGCGATCAACTGGAGCAAGCACCCCTGCGAGAGCCCGCCCCCTGACGGCCGCGTCATCGAGCGAGCGCTGGAACATTTTTTTGAGTCTGATACCAACCCCCCGTTGCGTGAAACGCATCGGGGGTTGGCAAGCGCGACCGCGCGCCCGCAGCGCAGCGAGGATAAGCCCCGCGTGGCGTCTGAACGCCAAAAACAGATACAACGAGTCTTCATCTCTGCTGTGTGGTATGAGCGACCTTTTGGCAATGAGCAGGTCTGCTCATTGCCGAAGCGGCACCGCTCTTCACCCCAGCGACATCAGCCTTTGCCCTTTTTCTTGAGGGCCTTCTTTGCCTTGGACTTGGGTTTCTCTTTGTCCTTGGTCTTTCCCGTGGGCGTCTTCCCCGGGGGCGTCTTCCCCGGGGGCGTCTTGCCCTTGGGCTTGGGCGGCGCGTCATCTCGCGGTTTGGCGACGGCGGCCATGGCCCGGCTCGACATGGTGCGGGTGGCCGGCGCGGGCCTGTTCTTCTTGCCGGGTCCGCTCGCTTTTGCTTCCGGCTCGACATCGCCTTCCGCCAGCTGCAGCAGGTGCCCGCGGACCCAGCTGGGCACGGCAATTCTGAGGCTGTCGTGGTGCGGATCCATGCGCAGGGCCAGGCTCTTGATCTCCTGATCGCTCATGGCGTCGGCCACGAGGAGGAAATTATCATGCCCCAAGGCCGCGGCGACCGCCTTCAGCCCCTCGAGCCCCAGGCTTCTTTGCCGAAGCTGCTTGACCACCAGGCTCTGCGCCACGCGGGTCAGGTCATCGTGGCTGGCCGGAAAGACCTCCGGTGCGCCGATCAGAATCCGCAGCACCTCCTTGCCATCGAGTTCAAGCGGCATCGAGCGCTCCTTCAACCTCGTTCACCAGTTGATCCATGATCGCCACCATGCGCGCTCCCCACTTGTCGCGAAAGGTCGGTGCCTCGATCGCGCGTTCCAGCGCCGCCGGCACGGCCGTCAGCTGCGGGACCTGGGTTTGGAACAGCCGGAAACTGGCGTCCTCGGCCAGGGCTTCGGCCTCCAGCCCGGCCAGGCTGCCGCGCTGGGCCAAGTGACCGGTGACCCTGGTCGCCAAGACCCAGGGGCGCCCCTTGGGTCCCGGCAGGCTGGTCTTGCGCGCCAAGGGGTCGCGCCAGACGTTGTTGCAGAAGGCCTGCAGGCCCAGGGTCGAGATGAAGTCGGGAATTGTCGGCACCACCACCAGGTCGGCCAGGCGGATCGCCACCTCGGTATAGGCCGAGATACCGGGCGCGCAGTCGAAGATGATGATGTCATAGCGCTTGCGGGCCCGTATCACTTCCTTGCTGAGGATTTTCCAGACCTGCTCTTCGATCGCCCGCATCGAATAGCCGAGCTCGGTCAGATGGTAGATCAGTTCGCGCTCCAAGGTGCGCAGGGCCGGGCTCGCCGGCAGCAGAGCCAAGGGCAAGGTCTCGGCCAGGTGGGTCACCCGGCTTACCTGATTGCGCAGATAGTGCTCCAGCCGTACCTTCTCGCGGTAGAAGACGGCATCTTCCAGAAAGCAGGTAACGCTCTTGCGGTCCTCGATCATTTCCGCCAGTTGGGCGTCGCCGGCCAGACACCAGGACGCGCTGGCCTGGGCGTCGAGGTCGATCACCAGGACCTCACGACCGCCGGCTGCCAGGGCCTCGGCCAGGCTGACGACCGTGGCCGTCTTGCCGACACCGCCCTTCATATTGGCAATCGCGATAACTTGGCCGGCCATATCTGCCCTCTCCGACGTTCTGCCCCTCTTGGATACACGAAGGTCCGGGACGCTGGAAAGCCGGGCCTTGTGGAAAAAGGCAGAAGAACTGCCGGCCGGGGCTAGGAACCCGTCCGGACGGGCTCCTCGCTCTTCAGCAGACCAGCTCGCCCTCGCGCAACCCTTGGAAATAGGCCAATGCCGTCAGGTCGCCATGGTCGATGCGGTAGGGCGTGGCTTCTCGCACGGCCGGCTTGCCACGATAGGCGACGCCCAGCCCCACGGCCTGCAGCATCGCGATGTCATTGGCACCGTCGCCGACCGCAGCGACCTCTCCGGCGGTGACGGCCTGCTGCTGCATGAGGATCCTCAGGCGCTCTACCTTGGCTTCGCGACCCAGGATCGGCTCGCTCACCTTGCCGGTCATCTTGCCGTCGTGCTGCAGCAAGGTGTTGGCATGGTGCTCGTGGAAGCCGCAGAGATCGGCCACCGGCTCGGTACAAAAGGTAAAGCCGCCGGAGCAAAGCACGGTGTAGCAGCCCCTGGCACGCAGGCTGCGCACCAGGATCCGCGCGCCGGGCGAAAGCTTGAGCCCACGCACCACATCGGCCGTGATCCGCCAGGGCTGTCCTTCCAGCATGGCAACGCGCTTGCGCAGCGAGTCCTCGAAGGGCAGTTCGCCCCGCATGGTTCTAAGCGTGATCTCGGCCACCGCTTCGCCAATGCCGGCGATGGCAGCAAGATCGTCCATCGTCTCGGTCTGAATGGTCGTCGAGTCCATATCGGCCATCAGCAGACGCTTGCACCGCTCGGACTGTTTCTGGGCGGCCAGGTCGATCGCCGCCTCGCCCAAGGCCGCGCGAGCCAGTTCCATCGCGCGCAAGCTCGAGAGGCCGGAGAAGGGCAGATCCGCGGCCAGGCTGTCGGCCAGCCAGTCGCTTGGGCCCACTGCGCCGCCGGCAGCACGCAGCCCGGCTTCGACCCTGGCGAGCAGGTCGTCGCTCAGATTTCTTGCGGTCGTGTCGCCGACCAAGGTAAGGACGTTTTCCATGCCGCGCATTAAGCTGAGACCGGCCCTGCTTGACAAGCCCGGCCCCGACGGGTCGGAGGCTGAGCCCACGCCACTGCGTGCCTGCCCCCGGCCGGCCCGTGACTGACCGAGATGTCTGCCCCAGATGTCTGACCCAGATGTCTGACCGAGAGGCGCCTGTCTGGGCCATCGTCGGCCCGACGGCCAGCGGCAAATCGGCCCTGGCTGTCGATCTGGCGGAAGCCTTCGGTGGTGTGGTGATCAACGCCGACGCCTTGCAGCTCTATAGAGAGTTACCCATCCTCACCGCGCAGCCGGATCAGGCGACGCAAGCTCGCGTGCCGCACCGTCTCTATGGGATCCGCTCTGCCAGCGAACCGGCCTCGGCCGGGCTCTGGTGCGCGCTGGCCAAGGCCGAGATCGAGCGGGCGCGCGCCGCCGGCCTCAGGCCGCTGCTGGCCGGCGGCAGCGGTCTCTACCTGCGCGCATTGAGCCAAGGCTTGGCGCCGATCCCGCCCCTATCGGAGGCCCAGCGCGCCGAAACCCTGGTACTGCTGCAGCGGGAGGGGCCAGAGGCGCTGCATCGACGCTTGACGGCAGCCGACCCGGAGACCGCGGCCAAGCTCTCTCCGGCCGATACGCAGAGGCTACAGCGCGCCTGGTCGGTCTTGCAGGCGAGCGGGCGCGGGCTCGTCGCCTGGCAACGCCGGACCGAGCCCGGCGTGCCGCTGCGCTGGCTGATCCTGCTGCCCGAGCGGGAGGTCCTGCGCAATGCGGTTGCCCAGCGTTTCGACGCCATGCTGGCCGCCGGCGCGCTCGACGAGGTCCGCGCCCTCTTTGCCCGCAAGCTGGACCCCAGCCTGCCGGCCCTGAAGGCGGTCGGCTACCGCGAACTGGCAGCCCACCTTGCCGGCGAGATCAGCCTGCAGGCGGCCTGTGAAGCGGCCGTTACCGCCACCCGCCGCTACCTGAAGCGTCAAACCACCTGGCTCAGGCATCAGGTGATGGCCGATGAGACCCAGATAGGGGTCTGGCATGCGCAATATTCATGCCAATTAAGCCGAGAAATCGTCACTTTTTTACGAGAGGAGCGTTGACAGCTTACGCTTTGTTGCTAGTTTCCCCCCGGCGAGGCTGGGGACTTGCCCGCTGTCAGAGGCTGTGGCCTGTTGCACCCTAGCACAAATTGGCGGCAGTGGCCGGCTTGGCCACGCCAGCACGTAACGAGCAAGGTGACGAAGAGGAAGTCCAGGTTATGACGGACGAGCAGATGACTGGCGCCAAGATGGTGATCCGCGCGCTGGTGGACCAGGGAATCGACACGATCTTCGGCTATCCTGGCGGCGCGGTCCTGCCGATTTACGATGCGCTCTTCCAGCAGAACAACCTGCGCCACATTCTGGTCCGCCACGAGCAGGCCGCGGTCCATGCAGCGGAAGGCTATGCCCGCTCGACCGGCAAGATCGGTGCCGTTCTGGTCACCTCCGGGCCCGGTGCGACCAATGCCGTCACCGGCCTGACCGACGCCTTGATGGACTCCATTCCGGTGATCTGCCTGACCGGCCAGGTGGCGACCCATCTGATCGGCAATGACGCCTTTCAGGAGGCCGACACCACGGGTATCACGCGCCCCTGCACCAAGCACAACTATCTGGTGAAGTCGATCGAGGACCTGCCGCGCATCCTGCACGAGGCGGTCTATGTGGCAACGCACGGCAGGCCCGGCCCGGTGGTGGTCGATCTGCCCAAGGACGTGCAGCAGACCGTCGGCAGCTACGTCAGCCCCAAGGCCGTGGTGCACCGCAGCTATCGCCCGAAGACGGAGCCCGATGCCGAGGCGGTGCAAAAGGCCGTGGCCTTGTTGAGCCAGGCCAAACAGCCGATCATCTATGCCGGTGGCGGGGTGATCAATGCGGGCCAAGAGGCCTCCGATCTGCTCTACAAGCTGGTGAAGAAGACCGGCGCGCCGATCACCAACACGCTGATGGGCCTGGGCTGCTATCCGGCCAGCGAGCCGGAGTTCGTCGGCATGCTGGGCATGCACGGCACCTACGAGGCCAACCTGGCCATGTACAACTGCGATGTCATGCTCTGCGTCGGCGCGCGCTTCGACGACCGGGTGACCGGTCGCCTGGATGCCTTCAGCCCCAAGTCCAAGAAGATCCACATCGACATCGACGCCTCTTCGATCAACAAGAACGTGCTGGTCGATCTGCCGATCGTCGCCGATGCCGGGCGTGCACTGGCCGCCATTCTGGAGGCCTGGGAGGCCGGCGGGCACAGCGCGGACGCCGAGGCGATGGGCGACTGGTGGACCGCGATCGAGGGCTGGCGCGAGCGCAACTGCCTGGGCTTCCGCCAGGAAGGCGAGGTGATCAAGCCGCAGTATGCGATCAAGCGCCTCTATGAGCTGACCAAGGACCGCGACTGCTACATCACCACAGAGGTCGGGCAGCACCAGATGTGGGCAGCGCAGTTCATCAACTTCGAAGAGCCCAAACGCTGGATGACCTCCGGCGGGCTGGGCACCATGGGCTATGGCTTTCCCGCCGCCATCGGCGTGCAGGTCGCCCATCCCGAGAGCCTGGTAATCGACGTTGCCGGCGAGGCCTCGATCCTGATGAACATTCAAGAGCTTTCGACCGTCGCGCAGTACGGCCTGCCGGTGAAGATCTTCGTCGTCAACAATCAGTGGATGGGCATGGTGCGCCAGTGGCAGGAGCTGCTGCACGGCGGCCGCTATTCGGAGAGCTATTCCGACTCGCTGCCCGACTTCGTGAAGCTGGCCGAATCCTTCGGTGCGGTCGGCATCGTCTGCGACAAGCCGGAAGAGCTGGACCAGAAGATCCTGCAGATGATCGAGACGCCCAAGCCGGTGATCTTCGACTGCCGCGTCAGCCCGGACGAGAACTGCTTCCCGATGATCCCCTCGGGTGCTGCACACTACGAGATGCTGCTGGGGCCGGAGGACGAGGCAGCCCACGAGGTCTCGGAGGAAGGCAAGCTGCTGGTCTAGCGGCCTGGCCCCACTCTCTTCGCCAAGACCGAAACCAACAAGAATCCGCCGATAAGCAATCAAGGACCAAGTTCATGCAGCAGGCAGCCAAAGAGCGCCGCATCTTCGCCGTGCTCGTCGACAACGAACCGGGCGTTCTGGCCCGCGTGATCGGGCTCTTCTCCGGTCGTGGCTACAACATCGAGAGCCTGACCGTGACCGAGGTCGACCCCGCCGCCCACCTCTCGCGCATCACCATCGTCTCCAGCGGCACGCCGCAGGTCCTGGACCAGATCCATGCCCAGCTGGACCGCCTGGTGCCGGTGACCCGCGTCTGCGACCTGACCAACGACTACGCCGGCGCCTTCGTCGACCGCGAGACAGCGCTGGTCAAGGTCGTCGGCAGCGGCGACAAGCGGGTCGAGGCCTTGCGCATCGCCGACATCTTCAAGGCCGAGGCCGTGGACGCCGGCCTCGACCACTTCATCTTCCAGATCACCCACCGCCCCGACAAGCTGGAGCGCTTCATCGACCTGATGCGCCCGCTTGGCCTGATCGACGTCTGCCGCACCGGCGTGATCGCGATCAGCCGCGGCGCCCGGGAGATGTGATACCAACCGCCGTTGAATGGAACGCATCGCGGCTTGGCAAGCGCGACCGCGCGCCCGCAGAGCAGCGAGGATGGGGCTCGCGTGGCGTTGGAACGCATGAATGAGCTGACATGAGTCCGTTGATCGCTGCCACTCGCTATGAGCGGGCGAAGTAGGCAGGAGACGCGAGGCGGATCTGACGACAAAACCGCGGGAGGGGAGCCCGGTTTGAACGCCAGCACCTTGAGGCCTTGACAGCCCAAGCGACGAGCCCCTATATCCCGCGCCTCTGATGTGCCGACCCCACGCGGGTCCGCCACACGGGCGGCGGAGTAGCTCAGCTGGTTAGAGCAGCGGAATCATAATCCGCGTGTCGGGGGTTCAAGTCCCTCCTCCGCTACCAATCTTTTCAAGGGGTTAGGTCAACAACCCTGCTATGTTAGCCTCTTATCGACCGTTGTCTGGTCGCCATTCCGATTGATCGGGCGCTGCAATTGCTTCAGTGATGTCGCTTATGCAGTGGAAGAGCGTGCGGCCGAACTAGGGTCGGCCTTGCTCTTCGCTGACCTCGGGGTCACGCCGTAGTCAGGTGCTGGCGAAGCCACCCTTATCAACAACTGGCTGCGGATCCTGAAAGTCGATAAGAAGGCCATCTTCACCGCCGACAATCATGCTACAAAGGCCACTGACTTGATGGCCGGGCTGCAAGCAGCCGAGTACCCTGGTTCAGTGGTATCCATTTCTTAGTCTTCATGTCGGGTTCAGCTGGCTTGTTCTCCCACAAACTATCAAGCTTTGTGCCCCTCTCGTCATTGCCACATAGAGATTTTTGGGGTCTAAGTCGTGCGCTTCAAGGATGACGCAAACGTCGGCTTCCAAGCCCTTCAGGAGAAGGGTGCTGCCGACTGAGCGTTTGGCAAGGGGACGACCGACGAGGCGGTTTTGCTCACGGATACGGACCGAGGCCTCGTAGAAGCTATTGCCTTCTGTACCGTCGCATTGTTGCAGAGCTTTCATGCAAGCACGAAGAACAGCGGGGCGATGTGGGCGAACGCCACTTTCTTTGTTGATCTCAACGAGCAAGTTTGCCGCTGTTGTGGGAGAGGGCTCGGCACAGAAGGCGAGAGCTGCACATTCTGTGTCTGAAGGGGCTTTGCGCGCTGAGCCCTGTTGCAGTGATCTAACTCGGCGAAGCAGGTCTTGCAGGCCGACATTCGTCATAATGTCTCCTGCAAACGCTGCTAGCTCCTGAAAGGCGTTAGCAGCGTTGAAGTCGAAGTGTCGCGCAAAATCGACAAAATCTCGAAGATCGACGTTTTCAACAGTGACAGCGCCAGGTATTCGGCTTGCCATGGCACGCTGGCTCTGCGGGCTCGTACTGCGTCCGATTATTAGGACGCGACCGTTTGCCGTCGGTGGTGCAATTTGGGCCGCTCTCATCATTCTTACCATGTTCTCGGTACCGTCAAGATGCACCCAACTCACTTCTTCTGGCGCGGTCGTCAGGTCAATCGCTTGGCCGTCGAGCAGTTTTCTGCGTACGTCGAGCAGCCAACGGCCAAAATTCTCTTTCCCCGCATTGATCCACCTCCATGGCGTCTCGAGCTCTCCAGCAACCGGGAAGTAGGTGCAGACCTCCTCATCCCACCTCGCCAGCCGGTCACTACCAAAGCCGAAGATCGCCTGCATTGGGTCGCCAAGGACACAGGTAGGCAAGGTCTTAGCTGCGTAGGCAACAACGGCATGCTGACGGATAGAACAGTCCTGATACTCATCGACAATCAGGCGGGAATAGCTGGCCGCCAGCACATCGTTTATGTGCTTGGCTTTCAGTAAGTTGACCGCCGCGATACGGATGTTCGGATAGTCGGTTCCTGGGTGCGCCAGCTTTAGGATTTTCGGGTCATATGCACCCCGCTGAGGGAACATGGCTATGAGCCGCATTGCCCATCCATCAATCGTTAGAAGTCGATAGTATTTGGACTGCACGCCCGCGCCGTCCAACCGTCTGCGAAGTGCCACCACACCCGCATTAGTATGTGTGAGAACGAGGATCGGCTTTGGACCCGTATGTCTGGCCAATGTCTCAGCGATGAGATGGGTTTTACCACAGCCTGCCGGTGCAGTTACTGCCCCACGGTCTATAGCAAATAGGTCAATCTCAGGCTCCAGCATTGCCAGACCACTCGAACAAGGCTTCGACCGCGCTTCTGAAAGCTGCATCGGCTTTCGATAAATCCGGACCGATGATCTCCCGCGCTGCCTGTTCCATCCAGCTTAGCTGCTTAAACCAGCCCTTCTTTCGGACGCTGGAGGCCTGCGCCAAAACAGCCCGCGCCGAAGCGCCAAACCCATTGACCAGAGCTTTGCTCTGTACACCCTTGAGTGATTCGCCATTCGTCGCTCGCGACCGAATATGACCGTCGATCAGGTTTTCGCCGTGCACCTCGATAGCATAGTTTAGCAGCTTTTCGACAGCTTCATCTGAAAGACTCAGAAACAGCTCGGTTTCAAGACAACGATCGGCCTGCCATGTGAAGACAGTTCCGCCGCGCTCGACAAATGTTTGATGAGTGTCTTCTGCAGGCTTCTGATCGTCGTCCCGGAGAATGGCGGTACGATACTTAAGGGATAGGAAAGGTGCTCCGCGCCGGTAGGCGTCGTCAGGCCCACCACCGCCAGCATCCACTAGGGTAACACCTTGTGCCGCTATCGATACCTTCCCCTGCCCCTCGAAATACTGATCCAGCCCGCGCACGAAGCCCACTTCGGTCGCCCCTTCGCAGATAATCACCGAAGCGGCAAGAAACGCATCCGGATAAAGGCGTATTGTGCCCTGAACCCCATTATCGGTGCCGACGTTAAGGACTTCGTGGTGATCGTCGTGGCCACGCACAACATAAAGCTGATTACCCGCCAATTCACGTAGCGCTACAGGCGAGTGAGTCGTCAGAAATGCTTGCAGGGGCTCTTTCGCTTCTTTCGCGCCGAGAGAGTCGAGCAGCCGCATTATTCGATGGGGCTCGAGCCCATGTTCCAACTCGTCGATCAGGGTAATCGACGATGTATGAGCAGCCCTTCTTTGCAGACCCGCGATGAGCAATCGCGTTGATCCAATGCCAAGTCCTTTGAGGGGTATGCCAGCCTCACTATGAAGGGATATCGATCCAGCGTTGACGGATACTGAGTGTGCATCCAGCATGGCTTTAACTTCATCGCCAACGGGAATGCCCAAGCTCTTCGTAGTGTCCGTGACGATCTTGAGTGCGTCGCCGAGCTTTTTATTGGCATCGTCGCCAAAGGTCGCTCTCGCTTCGCGCGCCGCTTTGGCAACTGCCGCTGAAGCGTCTGCGCGCTCATCCGTCAGGCGATTGAGAACCGATCCACGCCGCCAGCCCAGATTGAGATCAGCAAATGCACCGATACGAGTTGGAGCAAGTCGTGCCCGGTCAGCCCACGACAGGTTTCGATTGAGGTTCTGAGCCTCCGCGCGATCAGAAACAAGTGACCATGACGGCTCCAAATCGCTTTCGACCCTCAAGCGGAGTGTTAGAACTGTTTCAGCATCCTTCTCCGGCTCGTCTTCTATCTCTCCAGAATCAGTGACGAATCCACGCAGGAACATTCCGTAACTATCCATACTTTTGAGCGCATCATCCAGCGTGCCCATGGTGACTGTTATCTGGATAGGCTTTTCGACATCGAGTTGGTGGAAGTCTGCATCGCTGATCTGTAAGTTTCGGCGAGCACCCAGGCAAAAATCGACAGCATCAAGGATCGTAGATTTTCCGCTATCCCCAGGACCGACAAGACAATTTACACCATTATTAGGAAACCAAGTCAAACTCTGAATGCATCGAAAGTTTTCTACTTCGACTTTTCTAATTCGGGACATGAATCGAACCTCTTTCTATCTATTGCTTGCTCTCTTCTACGCAAATCCTGTCGACATTCAGTGCGAGTGCCATTCTGAAATCTAAGGCAGAGAAAGCGAGTTCTATTTACAATCTTTGTTAGAAGACCCTGTGTTTTCCTTGAACGGAACGCCCGTATCGTCCCTGCAAGACAGACTTAGAGCATGGTCACGACGCTTCGCCAGGGACCTCCCAGACACCCTCCCCATCTCACCACAGCTCATAGCACAGCCGGCGGTCGTAGGCGACACCGCAACACTATGCGGCCACCAAGAAACAGCCTCGCCAGACCGAACTTGCTGTGCGATTACAGAAAGGCACGACGGCACGGAACTCGGAAGAGACGCGAGGCAAGAGACCGAAGATGAGCAGGGGACTGCGCCCCGGCGAGCAGGCTGCAGAGCTGCCGGAGGAGCCAGACGCGGGGCTGGTCTTCATCGGCCGGATCCACACGCCCTGGAAGATCCGCGACGACTGTCCGCGCCAGGGGCGACTGGACGGGCCGGAGTGTCGCGTCGCGCTGTTTGCGCCCTTCGACCAGGCGCTTATGGGGATCGAGGCTTACGAGACCGTCGAGCTGCTCTATTGGTTGCACAGGTCGCGGCGGGATTTGCTGCGGCAGAACCCCAAGTCGGACGGCGCGATCTTCGGCACCTTTGCGCTGCGCTCTCCGGTACGGCCGAACCCGATCGGTACCAGCCTGGCGAAGCTGTTGCGGGTCGAAGGCTCCAGCTTGATCGTCCGGGGCCTGGATTGCCTGGACGGCACGCCGCTGATCGACATCAAGCCGGACCGCTGCGCCTATACGCCCAAGGCACCGGTCAAGGCTGCCCGTTGAGCCGAACAGCACAGATGAAAACCTGTTGTGGTTGTTTCAGCGTTCAAGCGCCACGCGGGCTTGGCCGCGCTGCGCTGCTTGGTGATAAGCGTTCAAGCGCCACGCGGGCTCATCCTCGCTGCGCTGCGGGCGCGCGGTCGCGCTTGCCAAGCCGCGATGAGCGCCTCTCAACGCTGCTTGGTGATAAGCGTTCAAACGCCACGCGCGCTTGTCCTCGCTGCGCTGCTTGGTGATAAGCGTTCAAGCGCCGCGCGGGCTGGTCCTCGCTGCGCTGCGGGCGCGCGGTCGCGCTTGCCAAGCAGCGCTGCGTTCCACGCGACGCTGCTTGGTAGTGGCGGGCAAAGATTGGCTCGATCGAGGGCGGATCGACGGGTGACAGCGCGGCCCGGCGGGCCGCGCTGCAGCCTTCTGATCTAGTTGGGCGTGACCTCGAGCGCCAGCGCCTGGGTATAGGTGACGCGCACGACGTCGCCAGGCTGGAGGTTGGCGAAGAGCCCCTGTAGTTCCGGCCCCTCAATGGCAACCAAACGGTTGTAGCCGTCGGGGCCTTCGATGAGCGCCAGATGGGTGGTGCTGTCGTAGGAGAGGACCTTCGCGGTCATCGTCACCTGATCGATCTCGGCACCGGCCGGCAGCAGGCCGGGTGCTGCCCTTGCGGTGACCTGTTCGACATCGACGCCAGGCTCCATGCCAGGCGCATTCTCGACACTGACCGCCAAAGCCTCGATGTAGCGGATCGTTATGATGTCGCCCGGCTGCACTTGCGCCAGATTGTGAATCTCCGGCGGTACCTTGATCACCCGGGTGTAGCTGCCGCCGGCGAGCTGCAGGATCATCAGACGGTTCGGCACGTCGAGCGCCGCGACCTGCGTGGTCACCACCGCCTCGTCGGCCAGCATGTCGGTGCGATCGGGCGTTGGCGGCGGACTATCGCTGCCCGTGGAACAGCCCGCTACAGCCAAAGCCAGCCCCAGCATCACAAATCGCAAATATCGGAAAGACCATGTCATCTCTTTTCCCCACTCCATTGTTGAAAGCAACAGGCTCTCATGACTCCTCGTCTGAGTCCTAGCGAGCATAGTGTCGCCGTTTAGTTAGAAGATCAATCGATAACGCATGGCTTCGGCAGATCCTGTGCCGTCTTCCGCGAACGAGCCGGCATGCCAAGCGACACCAGAACGAACCGCTCGCCAAAGGTGTCCGCACGATGCACCACGACCAGTTTCGCCTTGGGGATCTCATAAGCCCAATGGCCAAGGTAGCCCGAAGCCGCATAGCTTCCAAGCTCGCCCAGCTGGCCGCCGGCGATCGACCGCATGTAGCCATAGCCACCATCGCCCAGGTCGGCGTGCGCGGCCGTGCTCTCGCGCACCCAGGCCCTTGCGCACCCAGGCCCTTGCGCAGGCAGTGGCCCCTTGCGTAGGTGGCGGCACTGAAAGCGCCGCGCCAGTTTGCAGCAGGGTGGCGGGCACCCTCTCGAATCCGTCATTTGGGCGATAGGGGCGCCCTGGGCGGTACGACACAGGGCCCAAGACGCCGCCTGCGTTGGGAGCGACATGAGCGCGCGCCGGGGTTCTGCGCGCGGCCGATCCGAACTACCTAGCTGTGCCGTCGCAAGCGAAGGGCCGGCGCCTTTCGAGATCAGAGGACTTGCCCCGCCATGGAAATCACAAGACTGGCCATTCCCGAGGTCGTTCGCATCAAGCCTCGCCGCTTCGCCGACGATCGTGGCTACTTCGCAGAGAGCTGGAACGGCAAGAAGCTGCGCGAGGCGGGCTTCGATTTCGATTTCGTACAGGACAACGAGCCCTATTCGCTCACCGCAAACACGGTGCGCGGCCTGCACTATCAAGCACCGCCGAACGCACAAGCCAAACTGGTCCGCGTGGTGCGCGGCGCGGTCCTGGACGTGGCCGTCGACATCCGCCGCGGATCGCCGAGCTACGGCAAGTGGGTGTCGGAGAGGCTGACCGCGGCCGAGGGCGAGCAGCTGCTGGTGCCGCGCGGATTTCTGCATGGCTTCATCACCCTGCTGCCCGACACCTTGGTCAGCTACAAGGTCGACAACTACTATGCGCCGGAGAGCGACGGGGCGATCCGCTTCGACGATCCGCTGCTGGCGATCGACTGGGGGGTCGATCCGAAAGACGCGGTTCTGTCTCAGAAGGATGAGAAGGCACCGGGCTTCGCGGGTTTCGAGTCGCCTTTCGTCTATACGCCTTCCGCCTAACTGCCAATCTTTGCTGTACTTTCGACGAGGAAACAGGCTTTAACCCTCCCCGTTCGCATCGAACTCAAGACGCGCGCGCCCGAGATACAAGCCCGAGACACAAAACTGCCTTTACCGAGGGATAGAACTTCATGAAGCTGATCGTAACCGGTGGCTGTGGATTCATTGGATCGGCCGTTGTCCGCCAGGCAATCGCAAAAGGCCATCAGATCGTCAACGTCGACAGTCTGACCTATGCCGCCAATCCCGAGAACCTGGCCGCGGTCGCCGACAGCGAGGCCTATAGTTTCGTCCAGGCGGATATCCGCGATCACCCGGCGATGGATCGGGTCTTCGAAGAGCATCAGCCCGACGCGATCATGCATCTGGCCGCAGAAAGCCACGTCGACCGCTCGATCGACGGTCCGGCTGCCTTTATCGAAACCAACGTGATCGGGACCTACATCCTGCTGGAGGCCGCCAGGACCTACTGGAGCAAACTGGACGCGGCGCGCAAGGAGGCCTTTCGCTTCCACCACGTCTCCACCGACGAGGTCTTCGGCTCGCTCGGCGACCGGGGCTACTTCACCGAGACCACGCCTTACGATCCGCGCAGCCCCTATTCCTCCTCCAAGGCCTCGTCGGACCATCTGGTGCGGGCCTGGCATTCGACCTACGGCATACCGATGGTCATGACCAACTGCTCGAACAACTACGGCCCCTATCAGTTCCCGGAGAAGCTGATCCCCGTGGTGACCCTGAGCGCGCTTTACGGCAAGCCGATCCCGGTCTATGGCAAGGGCCTGAACGTGCGCGACTGGATCCATGTAGAAGATCACGCCGCCGGCCTGCTCGCGGTCCTATTCAACGGCCGCAACGGTCAGACCTACAACATCGGCTCCAACGCCGAGAAGCAGAACATCGAGATGGTCCACCAGATCTGTGCCGTGCTGGACCAGCGTCACCCCGAGGGCGCACCGCACGATCAGCTGATCACCTATGTCTCGGATCGGCCCGGACACGACTTCCGCTATGCCATCGATTCCAGCAAGATCCGCAACGAGCTGGGCTGGGCACCGACCCGCACCTTCGAAGAAGGCCTGACGGAGACTGTGGACTGGTACCTCGACAACGAGGCCTGGTGGCATCCCCTGCTGGAGCGCAGCGGCGTAAACAAGCGCCTGGGCCTGGGCTAAGAGCCCTGTAGGATCCTGGGCTAAGAGCCCTGTAGGATAGAGAGCCCTGTAAGATCTTCATCCGGCTGCATTGACAGCGGACGGGTCGCTGTCATCATTGCGCGACAGTGTCCTTAGGCTTGAGACGCTGATGGCGGATGTCACAGCTGTCGCAGGCCTCTGCGGCCGGATCGGGTTCCAGCTCGACCCACAGGAGGGTGACGAGCAGCGCAATGAGACAACAGCATGCGACCAGCAAGAGAACCATTCTTTTGCGCGACACTTGCCCCTTCAGTGCAGGCAGGGAGCTCATAGAGCCGCCTTTCGGTGCAAGTCGGCCATGAGACTGGCGTCGCGGGTCGTCCCGCCTACGAGCATCGTCTTCCTCCTCGTCCTTCTCGCCGCTTCGCTCGGCCTTGCCGACAGAGCGCGCGCGCAAGGCGCACGCCCGGTCAGCATGGAACTGGTGTTGCTGATCGACGTCTCCGCCAGCGTCAGTGCCGGCGAGTATGCACTGCAGGCCCAGGGATTGGCGACCGCCTTCGACAGCGCCGAGGTGCGCGAGGCCATCGGGAACACACGCGGCGGTCTCGCAGTCTCGGTCATCCAGTGGGCCGACAAGGACAGCCAGGTCGTCGCGATCGACTGGACCCTGGTCGAGACCGCTGCCGAGGCCGGCCAGCTGGCCCAGCGCCTGGCCACGATGCCCCGTCTGGTTCAGGGCGGCCACACGGCGCTTGGCAATGCTCTTAGCAAGGCCTTGCTGGCGCTGGAGTTCAACGACTATCAGGGTCTGCGCCGGGTGATCGATCTCTCCGGCGATGGCCGCACCAACGATGGCCGACCGTTGAGGGGGGCCAGGCGCGAGGTGCTGGACCGGGGAATCGTGATCAACGGCCTGGCGATCCTGAACGAGCTCCCACTCCTCGCCGACTATTTCCGCCAGCATCTGATCGGCGGCCAAGGCGCCTTCGTGGTGACCGCGGCCGACTATCAGGACTTTGCCGAGGTGATGCGGCAAAAGCTGATTCGCGAGATCGGCAGCATGCCGGTAGCCCTGCAGTCCGGGCCCAGATCCCGGCAAGCGACCTTGCTGGCGCGACGAGACCCGCGCCCATTCTAGGCTGCCTCATCTTTGCGCAGAGTCCTGCAGGTGGCTTGTTCCGCGGCAAAATGGTGTCCAAAAAGGTTACATTACGTTCATTTTTGGCTCCAATCTCCCCATCATAGGCCTTGGCAACAACCGTCAAATTTGGTCCGATAGTCACCAAGACATGATCCCGCAAGGGACGTAGGAGCAGGCCCCAAACTGGGGTTACGCATAAACCGGTTCATACAGCGAACAGTGAGGACAAGTCTCAATGACCAAATCAAAGATCTGCGCGAACATGGTGAAGGACAAGGTCGCCGAAGGGAAGCTCTCGAGGCGCCAGTTCACCGCCCTTCTGGGCGCTGCCGGAATCGGCCTTGCCACCGTTCCCATGCGCCCGCGCCTGGCACAGGCTGCCAGCACCGATGCCACCTACTTCACCTGGGGTGGCTATGACATCCCCGAGCTCTTTGCCCCCTACATCGAAAAGCACGGCGGCCCTCCGGGATTCTCCGCATTCGGCGGTACGGAAGAGGCGCTGACCAAGATGATGGGCGGCTTCGTCGCCGACGTCGCACATCCCTGCAATTCCTCGATCCCGCGTTGGATGAGTTCCAACCTGTTCCAGCCGATCGATACCGCCAAGCTGTCCAACTGGCCGGATATGATCCCGGCGCTGACCAAGCTGGAGGGCGCCAGCAAGGACGGTCAGACCTACTTCGCACCCTTCGATTGGGGCCAGACCTCGGTCACCTATCGCACCGACCTTTTCGACCTGGACGGCCAGGAAGAATCCTGGGGCATGCTGTTCGACGAGCGCTATGCCGGTAAGCTGGGCGTCATCGCGTCTGCCGGCGACACCTGGTGGTGCACCGCGATCTATGGCGGCGTGCCCTTCAGCGAGATGGACACCGACGCCAACTATGAGAAGGTCGCCGGTCTGCTGCGCCAGCAGCGCCCGCTGATCCGCACCTACACCGACGACATGACGACGCTGGAGCAGATGCTGGCATCCGGCGAGCTGGTGGCCGCCATGACCTGGAACAGCTCTCCGGTCGAGCTGAAGAAACAGGACGTTCCGGTCAAGTTCGCCAATCCCAAGGAAGGCGCGCTGACCTGGGTTTGCGGCATGATGATCCACAAGGATTCCGGCAACTACGACATGGCGCTGGACATCATCGATTCGCTGCTCAGCACCGAAAGCGGCCACTTCCTGATCGACGACTACGGCTATGGCCATTCCAACAGCAAGTCCTTCGACACAGTGACGCCGGAGCGTCTGGCTGAACTGGGCCTCTCGACCAATCCCGAGGATGTATTGGCCGCGGGCAAGTTCCAGATCCCCTTGCCGGAAGCCTTCACCTCGAAGATGAACAACACCTTCGAAGAAATTAAGGCCGGCTTCTAGAGCAGATCGCATTCAGGTGGACTCACCGGAATGCGAGACTCTGCTCTGTGCTTCAAAATGCTAGGGCAGGATGACGGCAAATCGTTTCGATTTGACATCATCCTGCTCTAGCCTGACCATGTGACCGGGGAAAGGGGCTCGGCGCCAGTGCACCCCAGAGACGCACAGCGCCGAGCCACCCCTCAAATCTAGGAGCAGGCCGGTGATCGATCGCACGATCTCTATGGAGACCGCTCCCCGCTCAACGGGCTCATTTTCAGGGCGCATCTACGCTCTCATCACAAGCAGTGAGCCGATTCGCGGGCTGGTTCTCCTCTCTCCGACCCTGTTGGTCATGCTGCTCGCCATGTGTGCGCCCTTCATACTCATGGTGCTGTTCAGCTTCTGGACCCAAACTGGCTTTGAGTTCGATACAAACCTGACGCTAAAGAATTACGAATCGGTCGTATCCCGCGATATCTATTCGACACTCTTCTATCGATCTTTGATGATTTCCGGCGCCTGCACCATCGTTACTGTGCTTTTGGCCTATCCCATGGCCTACTACGTGGCTTTCCATGTCCGTAAGCGCAAGATGATCTGGATCATCATGATGACCTTGCCCTTCTGGACCAGCTATCTGCTGCGGGTCTTCTGCTGGAAGATCATCCTTGGCTACAACGGCGTCATCAACACCGGCCTGGAAGGCCTGGGTTTCATCTCCGAACCCTTGGGCTTCCTGCTCTACAGCCCGACCGCCGTGGTGATCACCCTGACGCACGCCTGGGCCGCTTTCGCCATCCTGCCGATCTATGTGTCGCTGGAGAAGATCGACCGCTCGCTTCTGGAAGCGGCGACCGATCTGGGCGACGGACCGGTCAAGCGCTTCCTTGGCGTCACCCTGCCGCTCTCGCTGCCCGGCGTGATCGCAGGAACCCTGCTGATCTTCGTCCCCACCGTCGGCGACTTCGTGACGCCGGCCCTGGTCGGCGGACCCGATGGTCTGATGATTGCCAACATCGTCCAGGCCCAGTTCGGGCGGGTCAACAACTGGCCGATGGGGGCAGCTCTCTCGATCGCCTCCATGGTGCTGATCGCGATCATCGCACTGGTCTATATGTGGGTCGCCAGCCGGGCGACGGGGAGGCGGGCATGACTACGGTCTCCTACATCGACCGGCCAAACCGGCCGCTGCATGTCTATGCCATCGCCTATCTGGCCTTCCTCTATGTGCCGGTGCTGTTCCTGCCGCTCTTTTCCTTCAACGACAATGTCTACATCGCCTTCCCCCTGAAGGGCTTTACCACCCAGTGGTACGAGCAGATGTTTGCCGACCAGGCGATGATGATCTCGCTGGTCAATTCCATCCAGGTCGGAATGATCGCCGCAGTCTTTGCCACCTTGCTGGGGGTTTTTGGGGCCAAGGCGGTCACCCGCTACCGCATTCCCGGAAAGAAGCCGCTTGTCATGGTCATCATGCTGCCTTTGGTGGTTCCGGGCATTCTGCTGGCAGTCGCGCTTCTGATCATGATGAAGCAGATGGGTGTCGAGCTGTCGTTGACGACCGTGACCATCGGCCATGTGCTGATCTGCGTACCCTTCGCCATGGCGACCCTGATTCCGCGCTTCGAGGGTTTCGACAAGTCGATGGAAGAGGCTTCGGCAGACCTGGGGGCGAACGCCTGGTGGACCTTTTGGCGGGTGACCATGCCGATGGTGCTGCCCGGTATCATCGCCTCCATGCTGCTCTGCTTCACCATCTCTTTCGATGAGTTCATCATCGCCTACATGCTGGCCGGCAACGAGAAGACCCTGCCGATCCACATTTTCAGCCAGTTGCGCTTTCCCGCACGCCTGCCTCCGGTGCTGGCCCTGGGCGCGGCCATCATGGCCGTCTCATTCTTCGTGGTCTTCTTCGCGCAGTGGCTGACGCGCCGCGGCGTCGAGCAACCCAGTTAGGCCCCAGAGCCAAATCGGCGCCTCAGGAGAGTCCGAAAACAGATGAACGCAAGCACGCCCTATCTCAAGATCGACCGGGTCGCAAAGCACTTCGGATCGGTCATCGCCGTCGAAGAGGTCTCTATCGACATCGCGTCAGGCGAGTTCTTCTCGCTGCTGGGCGCATCCGGCTGCGGCAAGACCACCCTCTTGCGCCTGCTGGCCGGTTTCGAGTCCCCGACCCGTGGCGAGGTCTATATCGACGGCGCGCCCATGACTCAGGTTCCGCCGCACAAGCGGCCGACCAACATGGTCTTCCAAAGCTATGCCATCTTCCCGCATCTGAACGTGCACAAGAACCTGGCCTACGGCCTGCGCTACGACAAGATCGAGAAGTCGGAGATGGACCGGCGCATCAACGAGGCGCTGGAGATGGTTCAACTGGGCGGCTATGGAGAGCGCAAGTCGCACGAGCTTTCCGGCGGACAGCGCCAGCGCATCGCCCTCGCCCGCGCGCTCATCAAGCGCCCGAAGGTCCTGCTGCTTGACGAGCCCTTGGGCGCACTGGACAAGAAGTTGCGCGAGGAGATGCAGCTGGAGCTGCGCGCGCTGCAAGAGGCGTTGGGCATCACCTTCATCTTCGTGACCCACGATCAGGAAGAAGCGCTGACCCTTTCCGACCGTGTGGCCGTCATGGCCAGAGGCCAGGTGCTGCAGATGGCCTCGCCGAAGGAGCTCTACAACAATCCGATCTCGATCGAGGTCGCCGACTTCATCGGACAGATGAACTTCATGGACGCAACGGTGCTTGAAGCCAAGAACGGCACGGCAGTACTCGATGCGGAGGGTCTGGGGAAGGTCACAGCCAAGACAACAAAGAGCTTCGTTCAAGATGGCCGACCGGTGGTGGTGGCGATCCGACCAGAGCAGCTGCGCTTGGAAGCGACAGCGCCGGAAGGACGTCCAGCCGTCCAAGGCAAGATGAAACGGACAGCCTATCTCGGCGACCGAAGCCACCTCTATGTCGACCTGCCGAACCGGGAAGATCCGATCGCAGTATCGGCGCAGGAAGGCCTGTTCCGAGATGCCGACGCAAAGCGCGGCCGCGAGATTTTCGTTACCTGGCCGGAAGACGCCGTCTTGGTGCTACCGCCGGCCTAAAGCAGCCGGTTCTTGCTGTGTGACGCAGTGGATGCCGCCGCCGTTCTCGTAGATGCGGTCGACCTCCAAAGCCACCACGCGGCGCTCGGGATACAAGGCCTCGAAGGCCTCGACAGCCCTGGCGTCGGCTTTGCGGTCGCCGAACTGCGGGGTGTAGACGGCATCGTTGCCGACATAGAAATTGGCATAGCCGGCAAAGAACGCGGGATCGGTCGAGCGCCAGGTCTCTGCCCAGGGCACCTCGACGATCTCGAAGCTCTGGCCACGGGCGTCCTTGGCGCGCTTCAGGATCGCCTTCGACTCATCGTAGACCTGCCCCCACTGGGAATCGTCGCCCTCGATGCCGCTCATCATCAAGACGCCGGGCCGGATGACACGGATGGAGCCGTCGATATGGCCGTCGGTGATCTCCTGACCGCGCACGCCGGGCAGCCAGATAACGGTCTCGACGCCAAGGGCTGCCTTCAGTGCCGCCTCGACCTCGTCGCGGCTCTTACCCGGATTGCGGTTGTCGTTGACCCAGCAGCTGTCGGTCAGCAGCAGGGTGCCCAGGCCGTCGTATTCGATGCCGCCGCCCTCGCCGACAAGACCGCTGTCGATCAGCGTCAGATCCAGGTGCTTGGCAATTGCCGGGGGAACTTCGCTATCCAGACGGTGACCTTGCTTGCCGCCCCAGCCGTTGAAATTGAAATCGACCAGCGCCTTTTGGCCCTTGCCATTGGTCACGAAGACCGGCCCGGTGTCGCGTGCCCACATATCGTCCGTGGCAGCGTCGAGCAGCTCTACCTTGGGCCCGCAGAGCTTGGCAGCGAGCGGATGCAGGGAAGCGTCGGCCAGCATGGTGACCGGTTCATGCTCGGCGATCGCAGCGGCCAGCCGACCGATCGTCTCCTGCACTGATTCGTAGTAGGCCGTGGTCCGGCGATAGATCGAAGGGGTCGAAGGCCAGCACAGCCAGGTGCGTGCGTGCGGGGCCTCTTCGGCGGGGGCCACAAAGGTCTCCGGTCGGCGTTCGGTCCCGCCAGCGCTGTTCGAGATTGCCATGCTCGCCACTGTTGCCCCCAAGAAAGTGCGTCGCGTGATCATGGCGCTTCTGTATCAACAAAAAAGCGGCCTGGCACCCGGTTAACAGGCGCCAAGCCGCTCCAATTCCGCAACCCGCTATGCTGTTAGGGATTGCAACCCGCTATGCGTTTATGCGGCAACGACACGCTCCAGGGCGCCGTCCACCGCCGTTACGATCTCGTCGATGTCGGACTTGGTGGCGATGAAGCCGGGGCTGAAACACAGCGTGTTGTTCAGGCCGACCAGAGAGCGGTTGGTGGCACCGATCAGGACGGCTGCGTGCTTCGCGCAGTCGGCAACCACGGCCTGGACCATGGGCTCCGGCAGGGCTTCGCGGGTGTCACGGTCGGCAACCAGCTCGACGCCCTGGAAGAGGCCCTTTCCGCGTACCTCGCCGATGATGGCGTGCTTGGACATGAGGCCGGCGAGCTGCTCTTGCATGTAGTCGCCCATCTTGGTGACGTTCTCGAGCAGATTCTCGTCTTCGATCACCTCCAGGTTCTTGAGGGCCGCCGCCGGGCCGGCGGTGCAGCCGCCGAAGGTGGAGATGTCGCGGAAGTAGCTCATGTTGTCGTCGGGGTCGGCCTTGAACTCGTTGAAGACCGCCTCGGTGGTGACCGTGCAGGAGATCGCGGCATAGCCCGAGGCCACGCCCTTGGCCATGGTCACCATGTCCGGCTGGACGCCGTAATGCTGATAGCCGAACCAGGTGCCGGTGCGACCGACGCCGCAGACCACCTCGTCGATGATCAGCAGGACGTCGTACTTCTTGCAGATCTCCTGGACACGATCCCAATAGCCCTTGGGCGGAACGATGACGCCGCCACCGGCAGTGATCGGCTCCAGGATCAGGCCGCCGACGCTGTCCGCGCCTTCGCGCAGGATGACCTCTTCGATGGCATTGGCGGCACGTACGCCATAGTCCTCGACATCGCCCCACTGAGAGCGATACTCAAGGCAGTGCGGGACCTCGACGAAGCCGGGCGTGAAGGGGCCGTAGTGCGCCTTGCGCTCTTCCTGACCGCCGGAGCTGAGCGCGGTGATGGTGGTGCCGTGGTAGTCCCGCTCGCGGTAGAGGATCTTGTGCTTCTTGCCGCCGTACTTGTTGTGCGCGATCTGGCGAACGATCTTGTAGGCCTTCTCGTTGGCCTCGGAACCGGAGTTGGAGTAGTAGACCCGGCTCATGCCCGGCATCTTCTCGATCAGGCGCTCGGCGAACTGGGCACCGGGGATGGTGCCGGCGGCTCCGGCGAAGTAGGGCAGCTTCACCAACTGGTCGCGCACGGCGTCCGCAATCTCGGTACGGCCATAGCCGACGTTCACCGTCCAAACACCACCCGAGGTGGCATCCAGGTGCTTGCGGCCGGCAGCGTTCCACACGCGCAGGCCCTCACCCTCGATGATGATGGTGGGATCGACCGTCTCGTACTTCTTGTGCTGGCTCAGGTGATGCCAGACGCGGGCCCGGTCGGCCTCGATGATCTCGCGGTAGTCGTTCTTTGGTGTCTGCAAATTCATGGCAATTACTCCCTCTTGCGGTCAGCCCCTGACGCGCGGTTACATTCGATCGAAGACGGGGCCATTCCGCCGTTTCCTGGGCCTTACCGGCGTCCAAGGACCGAATCGGGAGTCCCCAAGCGACCGCGGGGTCGAAGTCGCTTCCTTGTCCTTGCCTGGCTGCCCCGGTGGTCCGACCGACCACCAGATCCACGCCACGAGGCTAACCCCTTAGGCTTGCCCCTCCCGGCAGGCAACAGACTGCTGCTTGCAGGCAAGCCGAACTTGAGCAAGGACACCGGCACTATTACAGCAGAAAACGCGGGGTTAAAGCGCATTCCTGTCCCCCCCGCTATGCATCTACCTGAGCCCTCGGGCCTTCTCAACGGCCTTCGGTGGCCTGTAGGATCTGGCCGTCTTCGTCGCCACGGCGCTGGTGGCTGCGGCGCCACTGCACGATCTCCGCCAGGATGGAGAGCGCGATCTCCTCGGGTTCGATCGCGTCGATTGCCAGCCCCGCCGGACCGTGCAGAGTTGCAAGCCGGTCGGCCGCGATATCCGCGCTCATTTGCGCCTTCATGGCTTCGATCTTGCGGCGGCTGCCGACCATGCCGACATAGCCCGCGCCGCTGTTCAGCGCCGCTTTCAGGGCCTCGCGGTCGCGCTTGCCCTGGGTTGCCACGACCACGGCATCGGCGCGCCGCAAGGCCAAGGCAGAGAGGTCGTAGCCACTGTGGCGGGCGGCTGTGCTGCTCAGCAGCGCCTGGTCCTCCGCTGCAGCGGCAAGGGTCACGCGATAACCCATCGCCAGTGCCAGGTCGGCCAGCACATTGGCGACCGGCGCCGCCCCGCAGACCAGAACGCGCGGCGCCTGGCGCAGCGGTTCCAGGAAGAGCTCGACCGTGCCGCCGCTGGGACAGCCGGAGCGATGCAGCTCCACCCCATCGACGTCGACCGCCTCCACCACCTCCTCGCGCGGCCGCACGCGGATGAGGCGCGGCTGGCCCGCCTCGAGCACCTCCAGCGCCACGCGGCGCACCGCGCCGGTGACACAGCCACCGCCGACGAAGCCGACCAGGTCACCCGCCGCGGTCACCACCGCCTTGGCGCCGGCCTTGGCCGAGGTTGCGTTGGCGGTGCGTACGACGGTGACGATGCAGCAGTCCTCGCCGCGCCGGCGCAGCTGCTCGATGGTGTCGAAGAGGCTGTCGGATGTTTGCATGAGCGATCTCAAAGCCGCGCCAATTGCGGTTCCAGGGCGGCCAGACTCTCCAGCGAGTGGGCCGTGGCGAAGTGGTCGAGCAGTGGCCGCGCCGCCACCATCGCCCGATTGACCGGTTCGTAGTCGCGCCAGCCCAGCAGTGGATTCAACCAGATCAGCCGTCGCGCGCGGCGCTTCAGCCGGGCCAGTTCCTTGGTCAAGAGCTCCGGCGCGCCGGTATCGTAGCCATCGCTCATGACGATCACCACGCTGCGCGCGTTGAGCGCGCGCTTGGCATAGCGCTCGTTGAAGACCTTCAGGCAGCCGCCGATCTCGGTCCCGCCGCCCATGCCGGCGGTCATCAGAGAGAGCCGCGTCATGGCCTTGATCGGGTCGCGCTCGTGCAGGCTTTCGGTAATGCGCAGGAGGCGGGTGTGGAAGAGGTAGGCATCGCTCTCCGCCCAACCGCCGACCAGCCCTTTCACGAATTGCAGGAAGAAGCGGCTGTAGAGGTCCATCGAACCGGAGACGTCCAGCAGCACGACGACCCGCACCGGCTCTTCCGGTCGCGCCCGCCAGGCCAGGTCGATGGGATCGCCGCCCTTGGCCAGACTGCGCCGCAAGGTGCGCCGCAGATCCAGCCTTTCGGCTGCGGCCTCCAGCCGGTAACGGCGGGCCAGGCGATAGCGCAGGGCGCGCGCCAGACGCTCGGCCAGGCGCTCGGCCTCCAGAAGCTCGCCGCGGTCGGCCAGGTGGCGTAGGTCGCGGGTGTGGAGATAGTGCTGGCGCGACGCAATCAGGCGGCCGTCGCCGCTCTCGGCCTCCCCCTCCCCGCCGCCGGAATGCGGATTGCCAGCCGCGTCGCTTGCGGCATCGTCCTTGGCGAAGTGCTCGTTCCAGACGCCGGGCCGCTCCGGTTTGCGATGCTCCGTCTTGCGCTGCCAGGCATCGCGGCGGCGACCGCTGGCGAACCAATAGGCTTCGAAGAGGTCGTCGAAATCCTCCCACTCCTGCTTGCGCTTGGCCAGCAGCGCGCGCAGGCGCAGCCTGCCGTTCGCCAGGTCGTGAAGGTCCAAGTCGCCCAGCAGAGCAACGGCGGCCTCGGCTTCCGGCAGCCCGACGACGAAACCATTGAGCCGCAAGTGATTGACGAAGCCGATCATCCTGCCGGCTGCGGCGCGCGTTCGATCTGGCTCGAGCAGGGCGCACATCTCTCGTCCCCGCGCCTAGGCAGCTTTACCGACCAGCCGCGCCACCACCTCGGGAACCACGGCCTTCTGGTCGCCTTCGGTCTTCAGAAGGCAGACCAGGCTGGCTTGCAGGGTTGCCGGATCGCCGCTGGCCAGGTCGCCGATGCCCAGGCCCAGCAGGGCTGCCGCCCAGTCCAGGGTCTCGGCGATGCCGGGCAGCTTCTCCAGATCCTCCTTGCGCAGCGCCTGGACGAAACCCACCAGCTGTTCGGCAAGCCGGCGATCCAAGTCCGGTACGCGGCGCAGCACGATGGCCAGCTCGCGCGCCTCGTCGGGAAAGTCGACGTAGGAATAGAGGCAGCGCCGTCGCAGCGCGTCAGAGAGCTCTCGCGTCGCATTGGAGGTCAGCACGGTGGCCGGCCGTGAGCGGGCCGCGATCGTCCCCAGTTCCGGCACCGTGATCTGATAGTCGGAAAGCACCTCCAGCAGGTAGGCCTCGAAGGCCTCGTCGGCGCGGTCGATCTCGTCGATCAGCAGGACCACCGGCTCGTCGCTGGAGATCGCCTCCAAGAGCGGCCGGCGCAGCAGGTAGCGTTCGGAGAAGATCTGCTCTTCGATCGCCTCTGCCTCGGCCCGGTCGTGTTCGTGGGCTTTGATCGCCAGCAACTGGCGCTGATAGTTCCACTCGTAGAGCGCGGCACTGGCGTCCAGGCCCTCGTAGCACTGCAGGCGGATGAGGCGGCGACCCTCCAGGGCCGCCAAGGCCTTGGCGACCTCTGTCTTGCCCACACCGGCCTCGCCTTCCAGCAGCAGCGGACGGTTCAGCTTGAGCGAGAGCTGCAGGGCTGCCGCCAGCGGCGGATCGGCCATATAGCCGACCGCCGCCAGGCGGTCCATCAGGGCCGGAAGCGGCTCCAGCCCCTCACCTCGCCTCTCACTGGTCATGAAGGCCCAGCTTCTCAGCCTCGCTCCAGACCCGCCAGTGATCGTGCGGCATCTGGCTGTGCGTGAGGCCCAAGTGCGCGAAGGCATCGACGACCGCGTTGGAGAAGGCAGAGACGCCGCCGACGTTGGGGCTCTCGCCTACGCCCTTGGCGCCGATCGGGTGATGCGGCGAGGGGGTGACCGTATGATCGGTCTCCCAATGCGGGGTCTCGACCGCGGTCGGCAGGTAGAAGTCCATCAGGCTGCCGCCCTGGACATTGCCGATCTCGTCGTAGCGGATCTCCTGGCCCATGGCGATGGCCAACGCCTCGGTCAGGCCGCCGTGCACCTGTCCTTCGATCACCATGGGATTGATCCGCGTGCCGCAGTCGTCCAGCGCGTAGAAACGCCTGACCGTGCTGACCCCGGTATCCACGTCTATATCCAGCACGCAGACATAGGCGCCGAAGGGATAGGTCATGTTCGGCGGATCGTAGTAGCTGACCGCCTCCAGCCCCGGCTCCAGCCCGGGAATCGCCTGGTTGTAGGCGGCAAAGGCAAGCTCGGCCATGGTCTTGAAGCGCTCGGGGTTGCCCTTGACCTGAAAGCGATCGACCTCCCATTCCAGGTCGTCGTCGTGCACCTCCAGCAGGTAGGCGGCGATCATCTGCGCCTTGGCCCTGATCTTGCGCCCTGCCATCGCCGTCGCAGCACCCGCGACCGGCGTCGAGCGCGAGCCATAGGTGCCTAGGCCGTAGGGGGCGGTGTCGGTATCGCCCTCCTCGACGGTGATGTTGTCGGCCGGCAGCCCGATCTCCGTCGCCAGGATCTGGGCGAAGGTCGTGGCGTGGCCCTGGCCTTGCGAGATGGTGCCCAGCCGCGCGATGGCAGAGCCGGTCGGATGCACTCGAATCTCGCAGGAATCGAACATGCCGAGGCCCAGGATATCGCAGTTCTTGACCGGCCCGGCACCGACGATCTCGGTGAAGAAGGCCAAGCCGATGCCCATCAGGCTGCGGGTCTCGCCACGCGCGAAGGCGGCACGCTGCTCGGCCTGCTCGGCCCGAAGCGCCTTATAGTCCACGCTCTCCATGGCTTGCGTCATGGCCGTGTGATAGTCGCCGGAATCGTATTCCCAGCCCAGCGCCGAGGTATAGGGGAATTGCTCCTTGGCGATGAAGTTCTTCATCCGCAGCTCGGCCGGATCCATGTCCAGCTTGCGGGCCAGCACATCGATCATGCGCTCGATGAAGTAGGAGGCCTCGGTCACCCGGAAGGAGCAGCGATAGGCAACCCCGCCCGGCGCCTTGTTGGTATAGACCCCGTCGACGCCGACATAGGCGACCGGGATGTCGTAGGACCCGGTGCAGATGTTGAAGAAGCCGGCCGGGAACTTGGTCGGGTCGGCGCAGGCATCGAAGGCGCCGTGATCGGCCAGCACATGGCACCAAAGACCGGTGATCTTACCCTCCTTGGTGGCGGCGATCTTGCCGGTCATGTGGTAGTCGCGGGCAAAGGCGGTCGAGGTCAGGTTCTCGATCCGGTCTTCGATCCACTTTACCGGCTTGCCGGTCACGATCGAGGCCACGATGGAACAGATGTAGCCGGGATAGACCCCGACCTTGTTCCCGAAGCCGCCGCCGATGTCGGGCGAGACGATGCGGATGTTGTGCTCGGGGATGTTGGAGATCAGCGAGGCCACGGTGCGCACGGCATGCGGCGCCTGAAAGGTGCCCCAGACCGTCAGCTTGCCGTTCACCTTGTCCATGGAGGCCACACAGCCACAGGTCTCCAGGGGACAGGGATGGACGCGCTGATAGGTGATGAACTCCTCGGCCACGACCTCGGCTGAACTGAGTGCCGCATCGGTGCCCTCGGCATCGCCCGCATCCCAATAGAAGATGTGGTTGTGATGCTTGCGCGGCCCATGTGCGCCCTCGGTCTTGTCCTTGATGTCCTCGCGCAGCAGCGGTGCGTCCGCGTCCATCGCCTTGAAGGCATCGACGACAACCGGCAGGTCCTCGTAGTCGACCTCGACCAGTTCGACCCCGTCGGCTGCGGCATAGCGGTCTTCGGCAACGACGAAGGCGACCTCCTGGTTCTGGAACAGCACCTTCTCGTGCGCCAGGACGGCTTGCACGTCGCCGGCCAGGGTCGGCATGTAGTGCAGGTTCAGCGGGATCAGGTCTTCGGCCGTGATCACCGCCAAAACGCCCGGCACGGCCAGCGCGGCCTCCTTGTTGATCGACTTGATGCGGGCGTGGCCGTAGGGCGAGCGCACGAAGTCGCCGAACAGCATGCCCTTGAGCTTGATGTCGTCGACGTAGTTGCCCTTGCCCTGGGTGAAGCGCGCGTCCTCGACGCGCTTGCGGGCACAACCGAGGCCTTGCAGCTTATCGGCGCGCTCGCTGGCGATGGGGGCTTGCTCGTTCATTCCGCTGCCTCCGATACGCTTGTAAGACTGGCCGCTGCGGCCTGGATGGATTTCACGATGTTCTGATAGCCGGTGCAGCGGCAAAGGTTGCCGGAGATGCCGTAGCGGATCTCCGCCTCGCTGGGATTGGGGTTCTCCTGCAGCAGGCGATAGGCCCGCGTGATCATGCCGGGCGTGCAGTAGCCGCACTGCAGGCCGTGATGCTCGCGAAAGGCCTCTTGGATCGCATGCAGGCTGCCGTCGGGCTGGGTCACGCCCTCGATCGTGGTGACCTCGGCGCCCTCGGCCTGCACGGCGAAGACCATGCAGGATTTGACCGACTGTCCGTCCAGGTCGACCGTGCAGGCCCCGCAGTGGCCGGTGTCGCAGCCAATGTGCGGCCCGGTAAGGTCCAGGGTCTCGCGCAGGAAATGGATCAAAAGCATGCGCGGCTCGGCCAGGGCTTCCACCTTCTGGCCGTTCACCGACATGGCGATAGCTGTCTTGCTCATGGCTTGTGGCGTCTCCGATGAAAGGGGTCAGGCGGTGTGCGCTTGGGCAGCACGGGCTTGGGCGCTGCGAACGGCGCGCCGCAACAGCACGCCGGCGAGCTTGCTGCGGAACCGGCTGGGGCCGCGACCGTCCGAGACCGGCTCGGTGACGGCTTCCGCGGCGGCTGCCGCTGCATCCAATGCGGCCGCGTCCAGATCGGTTCCGACCAGTGCTGCGGCAGCTGCTTCGGCATAGAGCGGCGTATCGGCCAGATTGGTGAGGCCGATGCTGGCGGCAGTACAGCGCCCACCGTCCATGCTCAAGGTGACGGCGACGGCGGCGGTCGCATAATCGCCGATCTTGCGCTTCTGCTTCTCATAGGCATAGCCATGACCGGCAGCCGGCTTGGGGATATGGATCGCCACCAGGATCTCGTCTTCGCCAAGCGCGGTGAAGAAGGCCGCCTCATAGAAGTCGCGCGCCGCGATCTGCCGCTCGCCCCCGGGCCCACGCACCTGAAACTGCGCATCCAGGGTCTGCATCAGGGCCGGCATGTCGTTGCCGGGGTCCCCGTTTGCGACATTGCCGCCGATGGTGCCCAGATTGCGGATCTGCGGGTCGGCGATCTGCTCTGCGGTCTCGCGCAGGATCGGGCAAGCCTCCGCCAGCGCAGCCGAGCCGATGATCTCGGTCTGCGTGGTCATCGCACCGATGGAGATGCGCTCGTCATCCATGCAGATGCCTTTGAGCTCGGCAATCGCACGCAGGTCGATCAGGTGCTCGGGCACGGCCATGCGCAGCTTCATCATCGGGATCAGGCTGTGACCGCCGGCGACCACGCGGGCCTCTTCGCCAAGCTGGCTCAAGAGCTGTACTGCGTCGGCCAGGCTGGCCGGCCGGTGATAGTCGAAAGACGCGGGAATCATCTGGTCTCTATTCCTCCCATCCGCTTTTTCATTCTTGTCGCTCGATGATGCGGGGCCGCACCTCGTTCGCCAGCAGGGCCGCGCAGAATCGCCGGCTGTCTGCACGAACTGCGGATTATCCGCATGAAATGCGGAGGTCCTCAGGAGAGGCCGAGCGCCTTCTGGACGTCGGGAAGCTTGGAGCGACTGACCGGCACTTCGCGTTCCTTGGGATCGCTCAAGAGGCAGAGCCCCTTGTCGCCGTCGCGGCGAAAGCCGGCCACCTTGGAGAGGTTGACCAGGTGGCTGCGGTGGGTGCGCAGGAAGTTCAGGTCCCTCACCGCCTTCTCGACGCGCGAGATCGACCAGGGGCAAAAGTGCTCCCCCTCGCCGTTCAGAAGCCAGGTGTAGTGGCCTTCGGCCCGGACGGCCGCGATCTCGCTTGCGGCAAGAAAACGGATGGCATTGTCTCTTTCATAGGGGATGCGCCCGGTCTCCCTGGCGGCGGCGCCGCGCGGTTGCGACAAGGCCTGAGAGTAGATGGCACGCGGTTGCGATCGTGCTGGCTCCGGCGCTGGCGCGACGGCGGTGTCCGGCTCCTGCTCCGGGTCGTCCTCCTGCGGCCGCGCCTGTCTCGGCTCGGTGGGGATCGCGATCAGCAGGAACAGACCGCAAATCAGGAAGGAGGCCAAGGCGACCACCAGGGCCAAGGAATCGCTGGAAAGGATGGAGGCCGGGACGAATTCGGTTTTCTTCGAGAGCTGAAAGGCGGTGAAAGCCATGGCGGTGTAGTGCATCGCCGACACGGCCAGCCCCAGCACGATGCCGCCGATTACGGTCTGTGCCAGCCCACGCTGGCGATAGGCCAGTTCGAGCCCCAGGATCGATGCGGCGATCGCGATCAAGGCCGCCAGGACGACGCCCAAGGGATCATAGAGAAGAACACAGTTCCCGCGGATCGCCGACATCCCAAGGTAGTGCATGCCGACGATGCCGAGCCCGGTCAGCACGCCGGCGCCCACGATCCGAAGATGGCTGCGCTGACCGAAGTGCAGCAGGATCAAGCCCATCCCGGTGACCAGAATGGCCAGCAACGCCGAGACCAGTGTCGGTAGCGGATCGTAGGAGATGCCGATCGGCAGCTGGACCGCCAGCATGCCGACGAAATGCATCGACCAGATGCCCACACCCAGGGCAATCGCAGCCTTGGCGATGACCGGCTTGCGCCGCGCAGACGGCAGCGCACTCAAGCCATTGGTCAGCCGCAGTGCGGTGAAGGCTGCCATGATCGCTACCAGGACCGATGCCAGGACCAGCAATGGGTTGTATTCGACTGTCAACATGTCCGCTTGGTCGCCGACGCCTCGTCACCTCTGACAGCGCACTATGCCACGAGCAGGTCAAGATCCCCAAGACGAGCCGGGCGAAAGGGCGAAACTTCCCGTAAATGGCGGAAATTCGATGGCTTGCCAGAATCGCCTGTGTCACCTTCCCTACCAGATCCAACACGACCTCTTTGAAAGGACGGAATGCTATGTTTGCAGCGGTGAGGCCCACCACCTGTTTCGGGGCAGCCATTGGTCTTCTTGGCGCCCTGTTGCTGTCAACCGCAGCACCCAGCGGCGCCGAGGCCAGCGAAACCCTGGATCGGATTTCCGAACGCGGCAGCATCAACATCGGCTACCGCGAAGACCGCCCGCCGATGTCCTTCGTCAATCCTGAGGGAAAGGTCACCGGCTATTCCATCGAGCTCTGCAATGCGATTGCCGGGGCGATCAAGGCCACTCTCGGTCGGCAGGATCTGGCCACGACCTTCGTTCCGGTCACCGCGGAGAACCGTTTCGACGCCATCGTGAACGGCGAGATCGACATCCTCTGCGGTGCAACCACCAAGACGATCAGCCGGCAGGCCAAGGTCGACTTCACCGACCTTACCTTCGTCACCGGCGCCACCTTGATGAGCCTTGCCGATTCTCCGGTGCCCGGTATTCGCGCTCTGGGCGACAAGAAGGTCGCCGCAGTGTCCGGCACGACCACGATCGAGACCCTGCAGATGCGCATAAAGCAGAGCGGGACCAAAGCCACGATCGTGCCGGTTGAGACGGCGGAGGCCGGCGTCAATGCGGTCATCAAGGGAGAGGTAGCAGCCTTCGCCGCCGACCAGGTGGTCGCCATCGGCCTGGTCATCACGCAGACCAGCGGCACCCGCTTTGCCATTGCCAATGAGCTCTTCTCTTTCGAGCCCTTTGCCCTGGCCGTGCAGCGCAACGACGCGGATTTCCGATTGATCGCGAACTCCGTCATCGCTGCACTCAACAACACCGGCGACATCACACCGATCTACCAGCGTTGGTTCTCGGAGTTCGGCGACGATGTGCCGGATCTGATCCGTGCGCTCTATGTGCTGATGTCAACGCCGGAGTAGGCGGGCGGCAATGCGCGAGGAGAGCGATGCCAAGGGGTTTCACGCCCATGTCTACTTCGATGCCGAGAGCCAAGACCAAGCCCGCCTGCTGTGCGAGGCAGCGCGCGACCGCTTCGGCATCGCCATGGGCCGGATGCATGCAAAGCCCGTGGGCCCGCATCCGGTCTGGAGCTGCCAGTTGGCCTTCCCTGCGCCGCTCTTCGGCACGGTGATCCCCTGGCTCGCCCTCAACCGCGAGGGTCTCACGATCTTCATCCATCCGCTCACCGGCGACGATCTTGCCGACCACCGCGACTTCGCCGTCTGGATGGGCGAGATTCTGCCCTTGAAGCTGGAAATCTTCCGCGGGGAGTAAGCGGTCTAGGGTCGATCGCGATCAGGTGGAATCACCTGTTCGCGATCTGCTCTAGGCTGCCCGGCCCAGCTTCTCTGCAAACGCCTGCCCCTCTGCCTGGTTGAATGACAACAAGGGCGGGCGCAGGTTTGCCCAGCGAGCGTCGCCCGTCTCCATCGCCAGCAAGCGCTTCTGACCCGGGATTGCGCCCGGGCCCTGGATCAGCTTGCGGAAGCGGCTGATCTCGGCCTGTTGCGCCTCGGCACCGGCGCCGTCACCGGCGTCAAAACGCTCCACCACCTTGGCGATGGCGGCAGCATTGATATTGGCGGACGCGGTGATGCAGCCAGCGCTGCCGGCCTTCAGGCCATCCAGCAGGAAGAGCTCGGAGCCCGGATAGACCACCAGCCCCTCGATCTCCAGGAGCGCCTGCGTGTTTGCCCAATCGCCGGAGCTGTCCTTGATGCCGGCGATGGCCTCGGGGAAGTCGGCGAAGAGCCGCCGGACCAGGCTGGGCGAGAGGCCGACCATGGCCACCGGCGGGATGTGATAGAGGTAGAGCGCCGGACGCGTAGGCTTCACCGCTGCGATCAGCTGGGCGAAGTAGCTGTAGAGCCCCTCGTCGGAGACGCCCTTGTAGTAGAAGGGCGGCAGCAGCAGCACGCCGCCGCAGCCGCGCTCCAGGCAGGCTGCCGTCAGACGCGCCGTGTCGGCCAGCGCGGTCAGGCCGGTGCCGGGCACCAGCAGGGCCGGATCGATGCCGCCGTCGATCAGGCGATCCAGCGCCTCAATACGCTCATCGATCCCGACCGAGAGTGCCTCGCCGGTGGTGCCGAAGGGCGCCAGGCCGGCACAGCCCTCGGCCAGCAGGCGCTTGCCGTGCGCGAGGAAGAGATCCGTCGCGATCGAGAGATCGTCGTTAAAGGGCGTCAGGATGGGCGCGACGACGCCGCGCAGAACGGAAGCCGACATGGTGCCACTCCGAAAATGTCAAAGACTGCCCCGCGCCCTATCAGAAACGATAGCCCAAGCGCAAGGAACCTATGCCGCTGTCGGAGTGGCCGGATACCGCGCCATCGTCTTCGATCCGGATATCCAGCCCCCGAGGAGACTTCACGGGTGACTTCCCCCCTTTCTTCTTGCGATGGAGTGTGCTTCCCCTCTGCCCATCGCAGCCTTGCGGTTCCACACCACGCGGGACGGCTATGCCGGGTGTAGCCGGCAGCCGCCCTTTCCTATCTGTCGTGCGAAATGAGCAGACTTGCAGGCTCTTGAACGGCACTCGTAATCAAACTGTGGCGCAACGGCCACGAACCTCCAGCACAGCAATGAGCGCAAAGCAGACGAAACGCAGCACCACGAGCCCACCCCCGCGCGCCTGGCAACGCATGCTGTCGGGCCGGCGGCTGGATCTTCTCGACCCCTCGCCTCTGGATATCGAGGTCGAGGACATCGCCCAGGGCCTGTCGCGCGTTGCGCGCTGGAACGGCCAGACCAAAGGCGATTGGGCCTACAGCGTGGCGCAGCACTCGCTGCTGGTAGAGCGGATCGTCGCCGAGATCAGGCCTGGCTATCGCCCCCGTTGGCTGTTGGCAGCCTTGCTGCATGACGCGGCCGAGTACGTCCTGGGCGATCTGATCACGCCTGTGAAGGGCGCCGTCGGCCCGGGTTACAAGGCCTTGGAGACGCGTTTGGGCGAGGCGGTGCACATCCGCTTCGGCCTGCCGGCCACCCTGCCGCAGCATGTGGTGGACGCCATCAAGCGCGCCGACAAGGCCTCGGCCTACTTCGAGGCGACCCAACTGGCCGGCTTCGGCGAGAAGGAGGCCCGAACCTACTTCGGCAATCCGCGTGGCCTCAAGCCGCCGACCCTCACACCGATCCCACCCGATGAAGCCAAGGCTGCCTTCGTTGCCCGCCACGCGAAGCTGCTGGCGCTCGAGTGATGATCTGGCTGGCGCTCCTGCCGTTCTTGGCCTGGCTCTATCTGCTGGCGCTGCACGGCGGTTTCTGGCTGGCGCGACCGCGGCTGGACGAGCCGGTGGAAGACGGGATTGCAGACTGGCTTACACACTGGCCGCGGGTCGTCGCGGTGATCCCGGCGCGCAACGAGGCCGACGTCATCGCCCAGGCCATGCAGAGCCTGGTCATGCAGGACTATCCGGGCCCTTTCGAGATCCACCTGATCGACGACCACAGCGAGGACGAGACCGCAGCGGCCGCAAGGGCCGTCGCGGCCGAGTCGCAAGGCCGGCTAGAGGTGCTGCATGCCGGCCAGCGGCCACCCGGCTGGGTCGGCAAGCTGTGGGCCTTGCAGTGCGGGACCGACAGCGTGGCCGAAGCACCCGACTACTGGTGGTTCACCGATGCCGATATTGAGCATGCACCGGACACCTTGCAGCGCCTGGTCACAAAGGCGGAGCGCGGGCGTTTCAGCCTGGTCTCTCTGATGGTGCGCCTTTCCTGCCGAAGCGGCTGGGAGAAGCTGCTGATCCCGGCCTTCGTCTTCTTCTTTCAGAAGCTCTATCCCTTCCCCTGGGTGGCGGCTGACCGGCGCGGTGTCTCGGCGGCAGCCGGCGGCTGCATGCTGGTGCGTGCCGAAGACCTGCAAGCAGCCGGCGGGATCGCCGCGATCAAGGGCGCGGTCATAGACGACTGCAGCCTGGCCGCAAGGCTCCGCCCGGCCGCGCGCGCGGCCGGACGCGGGCTCTTTCTGGGCCTCACCCTCAAGTCTCACTCGATCCGGCCCTACCGTGATCTTTGGGAGATCTGGGCCATGGTGGCGCGCTCGGCCTACACACAGCTGCACTACAATCCACTGCTGCTGCTGGGCACGCTTGTGGGCATGCTGCTGCTCTATCTGCTGCCGCCGCTGCTGCTCCTCAGCCTGGCCTGGAACGGTAATGAGATCGCGGCAGCGCTCGGCGCGATCACTTGGCTCTTGATGGCGCTGGCCTGGCTTCCCACCTTGCGCCTCTATGCCTTACCGGCCTGGCGCGGCCTGTTGCTGCCTCTGGCCGGATTGCTCTACACCGCCATGACCTTTGACTCGGCGCGCCGACACTGGCAAGGCAAGGGCGCGGCTTGGAAGGGGCGCATCGGCGCCGGCAATCGCCCGGACGCCTGACAGCCGGAGTTGGGAAGCAAAGAGGATGGCACCCGCCTTGACTGTCGATAGCCAGCAGGAAAGCGCACTGGAGACGCCCTCGGGCAAGGGAGCCGGGGACGAGAATTTCCCGGTCGGCTCCTTCCTGGTGGCGCGCGCGCTGCGCCCACAGGTCGCCAGCTACTATGCCTTTGCCCGCGCGATCGACGACATTGCCGACAACCCCGCCCTGGCGCCGGAGCTGAAGGTCGCGCGCCTGACCCGCTTTGCCGAGGCGATCCACGGTGCGCACGACGACGACCCGGCGCTCGCCAAGGCCCATGCCTGCCGCGAAGCGCTGCTGCTACGCAACGTACCGCTGCGGCACGCCAGCGATCTGACGATTGCCTTCATTCAGGACGCGCGGCAATCGCGCTATCGCGACTGGGAGGATCTGGTCGGCTATTGCGAGAATTCGGCCAATCCGGTCGGGCGCTTTCTGCTCGCCCTCCACGACACAGAGGACCCGGCGGCCTATCGGGCATCCGACGCGCTCTGCACCGCGCTGCAGGTGATCAACCACCTGCAAGACTGCGGCGAGGATCTGCGCGAGTTGGATCGCTGCTACCTGCCGCAGGACTGGATGGCAAGGGAAGGCACGCGCACCGAGGACCTCACCTTGAAGGCGCTCACGCCCGGCATGCGCCGGGTCCTGGACCGCTGCCTGGACGCAACCGAAACCCTGCTGGCCGAGGCGCGACCACTGGTCGTCCGCCTGCCAAGCAAGCGGCTGGCGCTTGAGTCGGCCACCATCTATCGCCTGGCTTGTCGCCTGACCAGGGCACTGCGCGCGCGCGATCCGCTGGCAGAGCGCGTGGCCTTCGGCAAGTCCGCCATGCTGGGCGCTGCTTTCGGCGCCTGTTGCGCGGTTTTTCTGGGCACCGGAGAAGGCGGGCGCGAGGCATGAGCGCATCCCTGGAGACCGCCGTGCCGGAGCCGCTAAGCCAGGCAGCCGCCAAGGCCCATGTGAATAGCGTGGTCGCCGCCTCGGGCAGTTCCTTCATCGCCGGCATGCGCGCGCTGCCCAAGCCGAGGCGCGAGGCCATGTTCGCGGTCTATGCCTTCTGCCGGGAAGTCGACGACATCGCCGACGAACCAGCCCCGTTGGACCGGAAGCTGAAGGGCCTGCAGGAGTGGCGCGAGGAGATGGAGCATCTGTTCCAGGGTGCGCCCCGCACGCTGACCGGCCGCGCTCTGCAAGACCCCATCGCCGCCTTCGCATTGCCGAAGGCGGAGTTCCTGGCCGTCATCGACGGCATGGAGATGGATGCGCGCGGTCCCGTCGTGGCGCCGGATCTTGAGACGCTGCTGCTCTACTGCCGGCGCGTGGCCGGTGCGGTGGGCATGCTGTCGATCCGCTGTTTCGGCGCGACCGGGCCCAAGGCCGAGGAACTGGCCGTGGTCCTGGGCGAAGGCCTGCAGCTGACCAACATCCTGCGCGATCTGGTCGAGGATGCAGAAGACGGACGGCTGTATCTGCCGCTTGAAGCGCTGGAGGCAGCCGGGATCGCCACGCGCGATCCGGCGGCCGTTCTGCGCGACCCGGGACGTCCCACAGCTGCCGCTTGGCTCGCCGAGCGGGCGCGCACGCGGCTTGATGAGGCTGCAGTCATTATGCAGCAGCTGCCGCGCCGCGCCATGCGGCCAGCGATCTTGATGCATGCCGTCTATTCGAAGATCCTGGAGCGGCTGGAAGGCCGCGGCTGGGAGGTCTTGGAGCCGAGAGTGAGCCTCTCGAAGCTGACCAAGCTGTCCGTCCTGCTACGGCACGGCTTGCTCTAGAGGTATGACGACCCGCGCCCACGTCGTCGGGGCCGGCCTCGCCGGCCTCTCCGCCGCCTTGCGCTTGGCCGAGCAGGGGTTTGAAGTCCATCTCTATGAGGCAGCACCGCAGGCCGGCGGACGTTGCCGCAGCTACTTCGACCGCGGGCTGGGCGTCACCCTGGACAACGGCAACCATCTGGTGCTGTCGGGCAACAGCGCGGTCATGGACTATCTGAGGCTGATCGGCGCCGCGGACGAGTTGATCGGTCCGCCGCAGGCCAGTTATCCCTTTTACGATCTCGAGAGCGGCGCGGGTTTCGAGATCACCATCTCGGAGGGGCGAATACCTTGGTGGCTGTTCCGTGCCTCAACCCGTATGCCAAACACCCGCGCGCTGGACTATCTGCGTGCCTTCCGCCTGAAGCGGGCAAAATCCACGGACACGGTTGCGAGCTGTCTGCCAGAGCGCGACCAGGTTTGGCGCGGCTTCTTCGAGCCGCTGACGGTCGCCACCTTGAACACCCAACCGGCCGAGGCCAGCGCGCAGCTGCTGTGGAACATTCTGGACGGTAGTTTTTTGAAGGGCGGGGCGGCTTCGCGCCCGTGCATCGCCAAACACTCGCTGGCGTCCACTTTCGTCGATCCAGCTCTTGCGACGATTGCGGAGTCCGGAGGGCAAATCCACCTAGGCGCACGCTTGCGCCGAGTCGACTGTGGCAGATCTGCAGCACTGGCACTCCATTTCGACCGAGAATCCATAGATCTGAAAGCCGAAGACCGTGTGGTTTTGGCACTGCCTCCTTGGAATCTGGGCGATCTGTTGCCGGCGTTGGACCCTGGCCTGGAGCCGCGACCAATCGTCAATGCTCATTTCTGCCTTGAGGGCCTTTCCCCTTTGCCCGCGGACAAACCCTTGCTAGGTCTGCTTGGTGGCACCGCCGAGTGGATCTTTGCCAGGGGCTCGGTCATCAGCCTGACGGTGAGTGCAGCGGAGGCCTTAAGCCTTGTTTCACAAGCGGAATTGGCGTCTCGGCTGTGGCAGGACACGGTACAGGCGCTGGGCTTGCATGGTCACGATCAGCCTGAGATCCGCATCATCCGCGAAAAGCGCGCCACCTTCGCCGCCACGCCGGAGGCAGAGGCACGCCGGCCCGCCAGTGCAACAGCTTTCGCCAATCTGCGGCTCGCTGGGGATTGGACCGACACGGGGCTTCCTGCAACAATCGAAGGGGCGATACGCTCTGGGGTCAATGCTGCAGGTGCGAAGGGCGCTTGTGGAACTGTGGGGGCATGATTAAATTTGGCACCGCTCGACCATCGGAATTGGGCACGTGAAGAAGGCATGGATCTCTCTCTTGAACTGAGGCGCCGGCAGGCCGTCGAGCATGCGATCGAGGATGCTGGCCGCGCGCTCAAAGACTTGCAGAAAAGCGATGGACATTGGGTCTTCGAGTTCGAGGCCGATGCCACGATTCCTGCTGAGTACATTTTCATGCGTCATTTCTTGGGCAACATCGACGAGCCCGGCTATGACGAGTTGGAAGCCAAGCTCGCCGTCTACCTTCGGAAGATTCAGGGCGATCATGGCGGTTGGCCGCTGTTCAAGGACGGTGACTTCAACATCTCCGCCAGCGTGAAAGCCTATTGGGCGCTGAAGCTGGTCGGTGACGACCCCGACGCCCCGCACATGCAGCGCGCCCGCCAGGCGATCCTGGCACACGGCGGCGCGCAGACGGCCAACGTCTTCACCCGAATCGCCATGGCGCTCTTCGGCGTCATCCCCTGGCGGGCCGTGCCCTTCATGCCCGTCGAGATCATGGTTTTTCCCTACTGGTTCCCCTTCCATCTGGAGAAGGTGTCCTACTGGTCGCGCACGGTCATCGTACCGCTGCTGCTGCTGATGCACCTGCAGCCGCGCGCGCGCAATCCGCGCGGCGTACGCATCGACGAGCTTTTCCCCGCTCATCCCGACCAGCTGCGCTACCGGATGAACGCGACCGGAACGCCACTGGGCGCCTTCTTCGCCGGCATGGACGCCGTCGTGCGCCGGGTCTTCCCGCTGCTGCCGCGCAGCTGGAAAGAGCGCTCGATGAAGCGCGCCGTGGACTTCATCACACCACGCCTCAACGGCGAGGACGGCCTTGGCGGCATCTTCCCGGCGATGGCCGGCGCCGTCATGGCCTTCGACGCCCTGGGCTACGATCGCGAGTCGGCAGACTTTAAGACCGCGTACGGCGCTGTCGAAAAGCTGCTTAAGGACCACGGCGACTACGCCTATTGCCAGCCCTGCCTGTCGCCTGTCTGGGACACCTGTCTTGCCTGCCACGCCCTGCTCGAGGTTGGCGAAGACCCCTTGGGCAAAAGCCTGACCGGGGCCTTCGACTGGCTGCTGGAGCGTGAGATCACCGACCTCAAGGGCGACTGGTCCTGGCGTCGGCCCGACCTTGCACCGTCTGGCTGGGCCTTCCAGTACTGGAACGACTACTACCCCGACGTCGACGATACGGCCGTCGTGGTGACCGCGCTGCACCGCGCGAACGATCTGCGCTACCGCCCTGCCATCGAACGGGCGGCCGAGTGGATCTGCGGCATGCAGTCGAAGAACGGCGGCTGGGGTTCCTTCGACGCCGACAACACCCACCACTACCTGAACCACATTCCCTTCGCCGATCACGGCGCGCTCTTGGACCCACCGACTGTGGACGTCTCGGCACGCTGCCTGTCGATGCTGGCCCAGCTGGGCTACGAGCGCGATCATCCCGTCGTTGCCAAGGCGATCGCCTACCTGAAGAACGAGCAGGAGGCCGAGGGCTCCTGGTTCGGTCGCTGGGGCACCAACTATGTCTACGGCACCTGGTCGGCACTCGCAGCCTTGAACGCAGTCGGCGAGGACATGCAGGCCCCCTACATCCGCCGCGCGGTGGCCTGGCTGAAGGACTTCCAGCAGATGGACGGCGGCTGGGGCGAGGACGGAGCGACCTATTGGCAGGCACGCCGTGGCGAGGTGAAGGGCTCTACCCCCTCACAGACCGCTTGGGCGCTGCTGGGCCTGATGGCGGCGGGAGAGGTCGATTCACCCGAAGTCTCGCGCGGCATCGACTATCTGGTGAACGCGCCGCGCGACGGCGCCAAGTGGGAGGAAGAGCTCTACACCGGCGTCGGCTTCCCACGGGTCTTCTACCTGCGCTACGACGGCTATAGCGCCTATTTCCCGCTCTGGGCCTTGGGGCGCTATCGTAGCCTGAAGCAGGGCAACACCAAGCAGCCGATCTGGGGGCTTTAAGCTCCCTTGGGGTGGATCGGCGCCGTCTGCGGTCTGAAGAGCGAGGCGGCGCTGCTGTCGCCTCTGGCGGACGCGGGCCTCCTCAAGCTCGCGATCTCCGGCGCCAGCACGAAGCGTGCCGAGCAAGCAGCTGAGCGCCTGGCCAACGACGGGGCGGAATACCTGCTCTCCTTCGGTCTTTGCGGCGCACTGTCAGCCGACATTCATGCCGGCGACCTGGTCCTGGCGGACGAGGTCTGTGCCGAGAACGATCCCGCCGCACGCTGGTCTTGCGATCATGAAAGGCTCGAGCGCTTGCGGGGCGCGCTGCCGACGACCCTCGCCAAGCGCTCTCACGCAGGCCGCCTGTTGGGATCGGATCGGATCGTTGCAAGCGCCGATGACAAGCAAAGGCTCGGACAGCGATACGCCGCGCTAGCAGTCGATATGGAAAGCCATGCGGTTGCGCGTGTGGCCGCACGGCAGGGGCTCGCCTTCCTGGTGCTGCGCGCCTGTTCGGACGAGGTCGGTCAAGAGTTGCCGCCGGCTGCCCTCAAGGCCACGCAGGCAGACGGTAGCGTCGACATCTCAGCGGTGCTGGGCGGCCTTACCCGCAAGCCCGGACAGATCTCCGGCCTGATCGCATTGGGGAAGGGCAGCAAACGCGCGCACGCCAGCCTCGCACGGGCAATCACCGCCGGCGCATCGGCTCTGAGCGGTCTGGAAGGGTGACGTCAACCCGAATAGAGCCTCGCTTGCCTCCTTGCGAGAGTTGCAGGGAGACCTCCTCAGCCAAAGGGGCAATGGCCGGCCTTGACCCGGCCAACCACGCCTCGACAGCGACACCGAACCCGCCAGCTTCTTACGGCTTCACCACGTGGATTATCGGATCACGTCCAAGAATGACCGAGTTGGTTGAAACCAGCGTGGCGAACGTCACTGTATAGTCCGACCCAACCCGACCAGACTGAGGCTACTCAGCGGCGTTGCGGTCGCGGCGTTGGTCACCCGGGCGTTGGGGGCCGCCCTGCTCGTGGATCTCCTTCACCGCGCCGTCGACCAGGCGGTCGAAAACGAACTCGGCCGGGCGCTGCTTGTCCAAGGGAATCTCCTTGGCCATGGCGCCTTCTGTGCGGATCCCCGACAAGGCCACCTTCAGCGCCTTCCAGGGACGCTTTACCGTGTCTTCCACGGCGGTACCCTCGTAGCCGCAGTGCACCATACAGTCGGCGCACTTCTCGTAGTTGCCGGTGCCGTAGGACCCCCAGTCGGTGTGATCCATCAGCTCAACATAGGTCTTGGCATAGCCTTCGTTCAGCAGATAGCAGGGGCGCTGCCAGCCGAAGACGTTGCGGGTCGGATTGGACCAGGGCGTGCACTTGTACTCCTGATTGCCCGCCAGGAAATCCAGGAACAAGGAGGACTGACTGAAACGCCAGGGCTTCTTCTCCTTGGTCCGCTCTTTGCCCATGCGGAAGAGGTCGCGGAACAGGTTCTTGGTGTGCTCGCGGTTCAGGAAGTGCTGCTGGCCGGGCGCGCGCTCATAGGCATAGCCGGGCGAGATGGTGACCCCCTCGACCCCCAGGTCGCGGGCGAAATCCATGAACTCGGCGACCTTTTCGGCCTCGGCATTGTTGAAGAGCGTGCAGTTCAGGTTGACCCGGAAGCCGCGATCGCGCGCGGCCTTGATCGCCTTGACCGCCCTCTTGAAGACACCCTTCTGTGCGACAGCCTCGTCATGCTCTTCCTCCAAGCCATCCAGGTGGATCGAGAAGGTGAGGTATGGCGTCGGCTTAAACTCGTCGAGGCGCTTTTCCAGCAGCAATGCGTTGGTGCAGAGATAGACGAAACGTTTGCGCTTCACGATTTCGGCAACGATCTGCGGCATCTCACGGTGGATCAAAGGTTCGCCACCGGGAATGGAGACGATCGGCGCCCCGCATTCCTCGACCGCCTCGATGCACTCCTCCATCGACAGCCGCCGATCCAGGATCGCCTTTGGATAGTCGATTTTGCCGCAGCCGGGACAGGCGAGGTTGCAGCGGAACAGCGGTTCCAGCATCAGCACCAAGGGGTAGCGCTTGTTGCGCGTCAAGCGCTGCTTCATAATGTAGGCACCCACACGCGCCTGCTGGATTAAGGGGACAGCCACGACAGCAGCAACTCCTTCAACTTACCTGGGACAGGGAGAACGTGATGACGGCAAGCTGCGAAACAAGATCGCGCTTGCTGCAAATCCACCCGACGCCCATGTGTCTGTTGCATTGCACAGTAAGCTTCGTTGCTGCCACGCTGGCTTCAGAGCTGTCAAAGCCCAAAGAGGTGAAAAGTCCGTGTACAGGCTACTTTCCGTAATTTTCCTGGTGAGCGTGCTGTTTTTGCCCGCCCTGCCGAGTGCTGCCGCCGAGCCGGGAACCCCTGAAGCCGCGGTAGAGCGACTGAATGGCGCAATCCTGCAAGCCTTGCGTTCGCCTGCGGCCAGCAACTTCGACACGCGGGTTGCCATGTTGCATCCTCTTATGGTCTCGGCCTTCGACTATCCCTTCATGGCGCGCATTGCATCGGGGCGCTACTGGAAGGATTTCACGCCCGATCAACAGGGACGCTACGTCAGGCTCTTCACCGATCTCTCGGTGGCGACCGCCGCCAGCCGCTTCAAGGCGCAGCCCAATGCCAACATCACCATAACCGGAGAGCGCGACGGCCCACGCGAGACCAAGCTGGTGGAGACGACGCTTACGCTGCCCGGCAAGACACCGCGGGTCATCTCTTATCTTATGCGTAAGGACAACAATGATGCCTGGCGCGCCATCGACATTTTCTTCGAGTCGCGCGTGAGCGAGCTTTCGACCAAGCGCTCCGAATACACCTCGATCCTCGGCAAGAACGGCATCCCCTACTTCCTCGATGCGCTCGAAAACAAGTACCACGACTATCAGGAAGAAGATTAGGCGGCTTGCGGCCTCATCGCATCGCTCCACGAGACTGATCGAAAGATCTGGATGATAGCGTCCTCGCTAGACCACATGATCGCCTGAGTCTGGGGTGACCCGTCTCACAATATGCAGGTAACGAGGGTTGCGCTGGATGGTCGAGCGCCGAGCCTCATGCATAGGAGACGGGTCATGGAAGAGCGTATCATGTACGTAGGTCTT
>JAVJSY010000087.1:0-5900 GCA_040219175.1 Kiloniellales bacterium | reverse complement strand
GCGTATCAGAGTTTGATCGACCGTCGTCTCAACGACCGCGCTTCCTGCCTTGCCCGTTAAGGCTTGAAACCGATAGCTTCCTCGGAAGCCACAGATTAACGCGCCTGCATCTTGAAAAGGCGATCATGAGAGTGGTCCGATCCGAACGCTTGGATCCCAAGCGTTCGGTGAATCGGCCCACTAACTTGTTGAGCTAGTGGGGCAGGATTGCGCTTGCATAGCGTAACGCGGCCGCGTAGATGTGTACAAACTTTGTACACAAGGGATGCCCGATGCAGTTCGAAGGGATCTACACGCCGGTCGTCACGCCCTACGGCTCCGACCACAGCATTGACCGCAACCGCTTTGCAGAGGTGCTGGAGCACCTCATCGACAGCGGTGTGCATGGCCTGGTGATCGCCGGCACCACCGGTGAATACTACGCCCAGACGATGGAAGAGCGCGTCTCCCTGATGGGCCTTGCTGCGGACGTCGTGAAGGGTCGGCTCCCGCTGATCGTCGGCACGGGTGCGCTGCGTACCGAGGACTCGATTGCGCTGGGCGAGGCCGCCAAAGCAGCCGGCGCCGATGTCATCTTGGTTGCCACACCCCCCTACTCCGTTCCGACGGAGCGAGAGAATGCGCTGCACGCCCTGGCGGTGGACCGTGCGGTCGGCCTGCCGATCATGCTCTACAACTATCCGGGTCGAATGGCGGCCGAGATGGGACAGGATTACCTCGATCGCGTCAGCCGTTCCCGCAATATCTGCGCGGTCAAGGAAAGCTCAGGCGACATCAACCGGGTGCATCTGCTGGCACGCCACTACCCGCACATTCAGCTCTCCTGCGGAATGGACGACCAGGCATTGGAGTTCTTTGCCTGGGGCGCGCGCTCCTGGGTCTGTGCCGGCTCCAACTTCGCCCCTGAAGCCCACATCCAGCTCTATCGTGCCTGTGCCTTGGAGGGGAACTTCGACAAGGGCCGGCGCATCATGTCGGCGATGCTGCCGCTGATGCAGGTGCTGGAGCAGGGCGGCAAGTTCGTGCAGTGCATCAAGCACGGCATGAGCCTGCGCGGCCTTCCGGTCGGCCCGCCCAGGCGCCCGCTGCAGCCCCTCAACAGAGAAGACAAGCGCCAGCTGGAAGAAACCGTCAGGGTCATGGATCGGACCCTTGCCTCGATCGAAGCGGAGGGATGAGATGTCCGACCTCTTGAGCCACGAAGACTACAAGGCCCTGGCTGCCGGCCTCTCCTTCCCGGTCAATGCCTTTATCGACGGCGGCTTTCGCCCAAGCCACGCCAGCAAGACCTTCCCCACGATCGACCCCGCCAGCGGCAAGACCCTGGCCGAGGTCGCGGCCTGCGATGCCGAGGACGTGGACTTCGCCGTTGCCAAGGCACGCGAGGCCTTCGAAGACGGCCGCTGGTCGCGCCTGCATCCGGCCGAACGCAAAGCCTGCCTGCTCCGCCTGGCCAAGCTGATCGAACGCAATCGCCATGAACTTGCCGTCATGGAAAGCCTGGACAGCGGCAAGCCGATCCGCGACTGCGTCGGCATCGACCTGCCGGAGACGATCAACACCCTGCGCTGGCATGCCGAGGCCGTGGACAAGATCTACGACCAGTCCGCACCCGTCGGCGACGAGGCCCTGGCCATCGTGGCGCGTGAGCCGGTCGGCGTCGTCGGTCTGGTTTTGCCCTGGAACTTCCCGCTGTTGATGATGGCCTGGAAGATCGGTCCTGCGCTGGCAGCTGGCTGCAGCGTCATCGTCAAGCCGGCCGAGCAGACCTCGCTCACGGCGCTGCGCGTCGCCGAACTGGGTCTAGAGGCCGGCATCCCCCGCGGCGTCTTCAACGTCGTGACCGGAGACGGCCCGGGCGCCGGCCAACCCCTGGGCCTGCACGACGACGTCGACATGATTTCCTTCACCGGCTCGACCGAAACCGGCCGGCGCTTTCTGCGCTACGCCGCCGACAGCAACCTCAAGAAGGTGACGCTTGAGTGCGGTGGCAAGAACCCGGCCGTGGTGCTGCGCGATGCGGAGAACCTGGACCAGGTTGCCGCCCACGTGGTGAACGCCGCCTTCTGGAACATGGGCGAGAACTGCTCGGCCAGCTCCCGTCTCATCGTGCACGAAGCAGTGAAAGAGCCCTTGCTGGCCAAGATCATCGAGCGTGCCAAAGGTTGGCGCAGTGGCGACCCCTTGGACCCGACCAACCATCTGGGAGCACTGATCGACCGCGCGCACTTCGACAAGGTCTCGAGCTATCTCTCCTCCGGCAAGGTCCTTCTCGGCGGCAAGGCGGCCGAGGGTTACGTCGAACCCACGATCTTCGACGACGTCGCACCCGATGACCCCTTGGCCCGCGAGGAGATCTTCGGTCCGATCCTCTCGGTGATCACCGTGGCCAGCGACGAGGAGGCGATCTCCGTCGCCAACGACACGGACTACGGCTTGGCAGCCAGTGTCTTCTGCGGCAATGGCAAGAAGTCCATTCGTGCCGCCAAGGCAATCCGTGCCGGCACTGTCACGGTCAATTGCTACGGTGAGGGCGACATCACCACCCCCTTCGGTGGCTATAAGCAGTCGGGCTTCGGTGGGCGCGACAACTCCCTCCACGCGCACGACCAGTACACCGAGCTCAAGACCATCTGGATCGACCTTAGCGATCCCGACACAGCGGACAGCGCCGGGTGAAGCAGCGCCGGGTGAACCAGCGCCGCGTCAAGCGCCTGCCAAGGGATCCAGGGCCGGCCGCCTGGAACGCTTTGCTGCCACCACCGGCGCCGCCCAGCGTGCTGGCAAGGGAGAGGACGGCGGACTGGCTGGTTATCGGTGCTGGCCTGGCCGGCCTCGCCGCCGCACGACGCCTGACGCAGCTACGCGGTGGCGATGCCATTGCCGTCCTGGAAGCACGCCGGGTCGGCGAAGGTCCAGCCGGCCGCAACTCCGGCTTCATGATCGACCTGCCGCACGACCTCTCCTCCGACGACTACGGCGGGTCCTTGGAAGACGATGGGCGCCAGACCGAGATGAACCGCGCCGCCATCGCCTTTGCCGGCGAGGCTGCGGCGGAATATGGCATGACCCGAGAGGCCTTCGACCCGGCCGGTAAGGTCAATGCCGCCGCCAGCGACAAGGGCCTCGCCCACAACAGCGACTATGGGCGCCACCTAAGCGCGATGGAGGAACCATTCGAGCTGTTGGACAAGCAGCAGATGAAAGAGCTGACCGGCAGCGACTACTACCTCGGCGGCCTCTACACGCCCGGCGCCGCAATGATCCAACCGGCCATGTTCGTCCGTGGAATGACGGCGGGCTTATCCCAATCCGTCTCTCTCTACGAAGAGAGCCCTGTCATTGCCCTTAACCGCGAGGCGAACGCCTGGATCGCCAAAACGCCGAGGGGTGCCATCACCGCACCGCGCGTGATTCTGGCAGTGAACGGTCATGCCGAGAGCTTCGGCTTTTTCGAGCGCCGCCTGATGCATGTCTTCACCTATGCCTCGATGACCGAGGCGCTGCCGCCGGAGGCTGTGGCCCGTCTCGGAGGTCAAGCGCGCTGGGGCCTTTTGCCGGCCGACCCCATGGGCACCACGGTGCGCCGTATCTCCGGCACCGGCGGTGCGCGCATCGTCATCCGCAACCGCTTCACCTACGACCCGGCCATGGAGATCTCCGAGGCGCGAACGCAAGCCGTCGGCCGCCGCCACGACGCCAGCTTCGCCGCTCGTTTCCCCATGCTGGACGGCGTGAAGTTGGAGTATCGCTGGGGCGGCCGCCTTTGCCTCAGCCGCAACGGCGTTCCTGCCTTCGGCGAGATCGAAGAGGGGCTCTTCTCTGCCTGTTGCCAGAACGGCCTTGGCACCTCCAAGGGGACTCTCGCTGGCATCTGTGCAGCCGACCTGGCAGCACAGGGAAACTTCCCTCACGTCGCCACCCTGGCCGCCATGGCCGAACCCTCCCGCTTGCCCCCCGAGCCCTTCGCCTGGCTGGGCGCCAACGCCATCTTGCGTTGGAAGGAGATGAAGGCGGGCCGGGAACTCTAACCCCGTATTGCCCAGATATGCGGCTTCGTGAAAAGCGCGACAGTCTGAGCAACTTCATAGACATGCCGGCATGGCCCGAGCCGCTTGCCGCTGGTCGCCGACGATGCGTCGCGATACGCTGGTGGAGATCAGAGCGACGGTCGTGCACGTCTGCACGCTCCGATGTCGCATGGAATCTCCGGTTGTGCTTGGACCAAGGGAAGTAAATAGTGACCGGGTCAAGTTGAAGAGGACCCCGTCAGCGATGAGGAGACGCACGTCGAACCCGGGCGCTTGGGCGATCGTCGATCTGGACGCGCTTGAGTACAACTACCGCGAGATCGTCCGCCGGGTGGGATCCGATGTCAGGGTGATCGCCTCGATCAAGGCCAATGCCTATGGCTTCGGAGCAGTGGCCTGCGCCAAGCGGCTGGAAAAGGCCGGTAGCTTCGCGCTGGCCACCGGCAACGTCGAAGAGGCGATCGCGGTTCGCGAGGCCGGTGTAGGCCTGCCGATCCTGATGTTCGGCGGCTTCCTGCCCGCCGATGTCCCGCGGCTCCTCCAACACAACCTCATTCCGACCCTCTACAACAAGGAGATGGCAGAGACCGTCTCCGCCGCCGCGGCGAGAGAGGTCGAGGTCTACGTGAAGGTCGAATGCGGTCTGGGCCGGCTCGGCGTGCCGCTGGAGGAGGCCTTCGCCTATATTGGGTCCATCCACGCTCTGCCGAACCTCAGGGTGGCTGGCGTCTATACCCATCTGCCCTTCTTCGATGCCGCCAGCCGAGCGCGCAGCGAGCGACAGCTCAAGGGCTTCGATGACCTGGCAGCAGGCCTCGAGCAGAGCGGGATCGGGCCGCTGGTGACCCAGGCGCTGGCCAGCTCTGCGGTGCTCGAAGGCCTGACCGATCGCTGCAATGCCGTCTGCGTCGGCCACCTCCTCTACGGCCTCTCACCGATGGCGCCGGGGGAAGCCGACCTCTCGGCCTTTCGGCCCGTGTTAAAGGAAGTGGGCGCCCGTCTGATCCACGTGGGGCATCACCCGGCCGGCGGCGATATCGGGATGGGCGGCCTGTACGGCATCGCCAAGGCCATGAAGATCGGGGTCATCCCCTTGGGCATGCAAAACGGCATGCGCGCGCCGGCGCCGGGCAAGACCGCCGAAGTCCTGATCCGGGGCCGCCGGGTGCCGAGCATCGGCGTCTCGCTCGAACACATGACCATAGATCTAAGCGCGCTTGCCACCCCTGTGCTGGAAGAGACAGTGCTGGTGCTGGGCGCGATGGCCGGTGCCCAACCCATTGACCTTGAAGACCTGGCCGTATGGCGCTCTTCTGCGCCGCTGGAGGTTGCCATGACCCTGTCGGACCGGATCCCCACGATCTTCGCCGATGGCGAGCAGCACTCCAGCACCGATCTCCAGTCTAATCTGGTGTCGCAGACATCGGTTTCGTGACGAGCAGGATGCGGCGGCAACAGCGCCAACTCAGGCGCGCTGCCAGGCTTTCGGGCATGGCCGGACGGCGCGGGCTGCCGGGTGGTGGCGGCAATGCAGGTCTGCTGACCATGCTTATTGCGGATTCTTAGACAAGCCAAGCGAAATCCGTAGCGGTCAGCAGGTTGGCGGCGGTGAGGCCGTTGATCAGGAAGGCCTGGTCGGTCGTGCCGTCGCCGTCCTGGTCGACCTGCACCTGCCGCGTCCCGTCGTAGCGTGCCTCCGAGTTGCCGCCGCCGGAGAAGGCGGCAGATCCGATGTAGGCGAAGCTGCCGGTCTCCAGCCCGGTCGCGAAGACCAGCTTGTCCTCGCCGTTGGCACCATTGACCAACTCGCCGTCGAAGTCCCGGACCGTCGGGCCGCCGCTGCCGCCCGTGCCCAAGGGGGTTCCATCA
>JAVJSY010000086.1:0-20737 GCA_040219175.1 Kiloniellales bacterium | reverse complement strand
TGATGGAACCCCCTTGGGCACGGGCGGCAGCGGCGGCCCGACGGTCCGGGACTTCGACGGCGAGTTGGTCAATGGTGCCAACGGCGAGGACAAGCTGGTCTTCGCGACCGGGCTGGAGACCGGCAGCTTCGCCTACATCGGCGCTGCCGCCGTCTCCGGCGGCGGCAACTCGGAGGCACGCTACGACGGCGTGCGGCAGGTGCAGGTCGACCAGGACGGCGACGGCACGACCGACCAGGCCTTCCTGATCAACGGCCTCACCGGCGCCAACCTGCTGACCGCCACCGACTTCGTCTGGTTGTAGGCGGCGTGCGTCTCGCTCTGGAATGTGTCCGGATGGTTGGCGCGCAGTAGTTTCGCGTCAGTGCGCGCGCTGCCCCACCTGCTCTTGCAGCCAGGCACGCACACGGGCGACGCGCTGGGCTTGTCGGGGATTGTGGGGCGCCAGGCTGTAGAAGCCGAGATCGCTCTCGAGGGGTGCCTCGAAGGGGCAGCAGAGGCGGCCGGCGGCGCGTTCCTCCTCGACGAAGATGCGGCTGGCCAAGGCGACGCCCTGGCCGTTCGCCGCAGCGTCGATTGCCAGTGCTGTCAGGCTGAAGGCCATGGAGCGGATCCTGGGTGTGTGGCCCAAGACCTGTTGCAGGAAGAGCGGCCAGAAGCCGTGGGCATCCTGCAGCAGCACCTGGTGCACCAGGTCTTCTGGGCGGCGGAGCGGGTGGCGGCCCGCAAGCAGCGCAGGGCTGCAGACGGGGATCAGGTCCAGGGGCGCGAGCAGTTCTGCCATCAAGCCCGGGGCAAAGGGCGGTGCGCCCTGGCGCACGGCGATGTCGACGCCGTCGCTTTGGAAGTTCGCCAGGCGGTCGGAGGCATCGACCTTGATCGGAATGTCGGGGTTGGCTTCGGCGAAGGCGCCCAGACGCGGCACCAGCCACTTGGCGGCAAAGGAGGAGGTGACGCTGATGGTCACGGACCCCTGCGGCTGCAGCTCTTCCGTCGCCTCTGCGATCATCTCGAAGGCGCAGGTCAGCGGCTGCAGGTAGCGTCGGCCCTCGTCGGTCAGCGACAGGCCGCGCGGCTCGCGGATGAAGAGCTGCACGCCCAGCCGGCGTTCCAGATTGCGCACCTGCTGGGCCACGGCCCCCTGGGTCACGCCGATTTCCTCTGCCGCCACCCGAAAGTTCAGGTGCCGGCCGGCGGCCTCGAAGGCCTTCAGGGCATTGAGCGGCGGCAGGCGCGACACGCGGGCTATCCTATACAGTAGAATTTCTACAGGCTTATGGCAGAGAATATGCTTCGTCAAGGTGACCTGCGGGTGCCATGTCTTGCAGGACAGCAGAAACAAGGAGCCAGAGATGTCAGATCAGAAGGTAGCGATCATCACCGCCGGCGGCAGCGGCATGGGCGCCGATAGCGCACGCAAGCTTGCGGCAGATGGTTTCAAGGTGGCGATCCTCTCGTCCTCTGGGAAGGGCGAGGCCTTGGCCAAGGAGCTGGGCGGGATCGGCGTCACCGGCTCCAACCAGTCCAACGAGGATCTGCAGCGCCTGGTCGATCTGACCATGGAGAGCTGGGGCCGCGTCGACGTGCTGGTGAACAGCGCCGGCCACGGCCCGCGCGCCCCGGTGCTGGAGCTGAGCGACGAGGACTGGCATCGCGGCATGGATGTCTACTTCATGAACGTGGTGCGCCCGACCCGCCTGGTGACGCCGATCATGCAGGCGCAGAAATCCGGTTCGATCGTCAACATCTCCACCTTCGCCGCCTTCGAGCCCGACCCCGTCTTCCCCACCTCGGGCGTCTTCCGCGCCGGTCTTGCGGCCTTCACCAAGCTCTTCTCCGACAGGTACGCGGCCGAGAACATCCGCATGAACAACGTGCTGCCGGGCTTCATCGACAGCCTGCCGGAGAAGGAAGAGTTCCGCTCTCGCATTCCCATGGCCCGCTACGGCAGCTCGCTGAACGAAATCGCCGCCACGGTCGCCTTCCTGGCCTCCGACGGCGCCGGCTACATCACCGGCCAAAACATCCGCGTCGACGGCGGGATCACGCGGGCGGTTTAGGGGGAGGGGAGAGGCTCGTTATGCGAGAGTCGCGTAGCGAGTCTCGAGGACCTGGTTCTAGTAACAAGACCTAGCCGCAACCCTGGCCTCTTCGGGCGTCTTCGTCACGGTATCGAACGGCCAGACCCTGGCGGCTGTGGCGGCTTGCGTGCGGGTGATATCCATTGACATCTGAATTCAGGTCTTCGCGGCGCCGATGGCCTTATCCAAGGCTACCTCAGTTACGAAACGGAGCTTCTGCCCCTCCTCAATCAACTCTCGGGCGCGCTCGATCTTTGTGCCGAAGTGCGTGGTGCGCCAGTGGCGAGATGCCGTCGAGGAGATCACGACATAGTCGGTTTTCTTTGTGGTCTGGTCCGCGCAGCTTCCTCCAACACTTTCAATCTCGGTGACTATAAAAGACCTGGGCCCCATTCGCATCGGACCTGTTAGGACGAAAACCGAGCCTGCAAGCACGACTTCATTTGGATCTGTAATAGGATCATCGAGTTTTGCAACGGCCCCGATGTTCGGAATACCAGTGTCGATGAAGCCGTCTCCTACCAGCTGGGCAATCCATTCTCGGATTTCCTCAGCCTCGTCATCCGTGAGTACATCATCATCCATCGCCGCCTCAACTGCGGCCCTTAGCGTTGCGAAGGGCGCTGCCTGCATCAGGATAGCTGAAGATTTGAAGCGCCGGAGAATGGCGCGGACCTCGGATTCAAGAACCCTTCCATCACAGATGATGCCCGCACAAAATCCAAGAAACTCATTCATTTCGTCAGTTTCAACAGAAGTCGTTCCTGATCCGAGCTCAGCTCGTTTGTCTTCGATTGCCTGCTTCATTTGATCGATCAGATCGTCCTCAGAATCGAAACACTTCGCCCGAATGTCCTGCGCAAGATCCGAGGCGTCTGGATCGTTGAAAAACTCGGCAAACTTCCCTGCTTCAGCGAGAAGGGCATCTTCCTCGCCCTCTTCGACACGATGCGACGACAGGACTCCATCCAAAAAGCCGATCCAATAGACCACCCGCTTCCTGCTGTTTGCCGATTTGTTGAAGGCGTTGTATCGCTCTTCGAGCTCTCGCTCTCGAATGCCAAGCAACACTCTGTCTGAAAGCTTCATCGTTCACCTCCTTGGAGATCCCGTCCCTCAGGGCGGGCAAGATGCAAAATTAGGCACATATTGCGCTTTTCCACCTTCTTTTTGCCGCTTTCTGCAACCGGCTCCAGCAGCTCTAAACTTCGCTGCACCGCAGCATAGCACGGTGCAATCACTGGCAGCTATATGTGTTGTTGCGGGTTGTCGAGTGTCGCTGACTGGTGGGTCTTGCTGCGGCGTCCGAGGTCATCACGAAGGCTTTGATAAAAAATCCATAATGCAGGTTATGAGAAAGCATTCTGTAAGCGCAATGCTAAAGTGTCTCAGTCTTGCAAAGCAGAAAGGTCACACCTGCCCTTGCGGATAGCGTCGAAGGTGTGTGGTAGGTCGCTCTGGTGACCTTCCTGGATCCGACGGGGACCGGCTATGCTATGGAGCAAACCATCGGGGACGACGGCAGCGTCTGCCGCAGCGCACATGACTTTTCAGAGAAGAAACAGCAGCTCAGGAGCCACCATCGCGCACGGACCCAGACTCAAACCTGCCGAACGGCAGTGGCGTCCCCTAGGGGATTCGAACCCCTGTTGCCGCCGTGAGAGGGCGGTGTCCTAGGCCTCTAGACGAAGGGGACCCGGCGCGAGAGGCGGTATATAGCGGCAGGCGGCGGGGCATGCAAGGGGTGTCATTGCGACGGTTTGGCTGGGGCCTCGCGGGTCGGTTTGCCCTGGGCGAATTCCTCTCGGGTGATGCGGTAGAGGAGGTGGCGGCGGAGCGGGTGGCCGAGCGGGAGCCAAGGGTGGTCGAAATCCAGCGCCGGGTCGTGGGTCATGCCCAGACGGCGCATGACGGCGGTCGAGCGCTGGTTGGTGGTGGCGGTGAAGGAGACGATCCGGGGCAGGCCCAGCTGCTCGAAGCCATAGGCGAGGCAGGCGCTTGCGGCCTCGCCGGCGTAGCCCTTGCCCCAGGCCCAGACCGCCAAGCGCCAGCCGACTTCGACGGCCGGGGTGAAGGGGGCCTCGAAGGGCACTTGCCAGAGGCCGACGAAGCCGGCGAAGCGGGGCTCGCTCTCCGGAGGGCTTGCCTTGATCTCGAGCGCGAAGAAGCCGAGGCCGTCGCGCTCCAGGCTCTGCTGGCTGCGGACCGCCAGGGCGTCGGACTCCTCGCGGCTTAAGGGGGCCGGGAAGTGCTCCATGACCTGCGGGTCGGCGTTCATCGCGGCGAAGGCGTCGAGATCCTCGGGACGCCAACCGCGCAGGCGCGTGCGCGCCGTCTCCAGTTCGATAACCATGACTTCGCCTCCGTCGCGCGTGGGGCAGAGGGGTTAGCGCTCCTCGCCTATCGCGGTCAAGCGGGCGTGCTCAAGCAGACAGGGTCACCCGCAGGTAGTTCTCGCCCAAGAGGCCCTGCATCTCGGCTTGCGTGAAGCCGCGTTGCTCGAGCGCGACGACCAGGGCTTCGATGTCCTCGGGCTGGAAGAAATCCCAGGGCGGCGGGGGATAGCCGCGCGGCCAGCGCTCCGGCGCGCGGCGGTAGAAGCCGTAGTCGCTGCCCTCCAGGAACATGAAGTCGAGGCCGAGGCCCAGATGCTCGGCGCCGACCAGATCGGCCATGTGGGCCAGGTGGCGGCTGATCTCTTGCGCGATGTCGCAAGCCCCCTCGGCCAGGAAGAAGCCCACGCCGTTGACGCCGATCCAGCCGCCGCGCCGGGCGCAGGCCTTGATCTGTTCGTCGGTGATGTTGCGCTCGTGGTCGAAGAGGGCGCGGGCGTTGGAGTGGGAGAAGAGCGGGGGATTTGCACTGAGCTCCATCGCCTCCAGAGAGGTGCGTTCGCCGCAGTGGCTGAGATCGAGAATCAGGCCGGCCGCGTCCATCGCTGCGACTGCGCGGCGCCCGAGTGCGGAGATGCCGGCGTTTGCCGACTCGTGACAGCCGTCGGCGGCCAGGTTGCGCTCGTTGTAGGCCAGCAGGGCCCGGGTGACGCCCAAGGCACGGAAGGGCTCGATCAGGGCGAGGTCGCCGAGGAAGGGCGTTGCGGTTTGGAAGTGGAAGGAAACGGAGAGCCGGCCGGCCGCCTTGGCTGCCGCCAGTGCTGCGCGATCGGTGGCAAGCGCCAGGTGCCGAGAGTCGGCGACGGCCTTGCGCAGCTGTGCCAGGGTCGAGAGCGTAGCCGTTGCAGAGTCGCGTCCGGCTGCAGCCGTCAAGGAAACATGGTCGAAGCCGGAGGCTTGGAAGCGGGCGAGGATGGCTCCCAGCTCTGCACCCGGCGGCAGAAAGGTCTCTGTCCAGGGCAGGGTGCTGTCGCAAACGCTGGTCTCGGCCAGCCAGGGCCTTTGCTGCCGCCAGTCAGGCATGCGCGCATTCTCCAAAATCATCTATTATAGATAATCTGGCAGAAGGGCGGATTGGTCAAGGGCGGATTGGTCAAGGGCGGTTTGGTCAAGGGCGTTAGGGCGGGCACCTATGGCTGTCCTGGGGGCCGTGTAAGATCACAAGGCTTGCGGTGCGCTGCGGAAGCTGGCTTCACTCCACCTCCAAACCATCCGGAGGGAGGTCCCGCATGACGGCCAAGACGAGCGAAGGCAAGCGCAGCAGCCGTTTGGGCCTGGCGGCCTGGGCCCTCTACGATCTGGCGAACTCCGCCTTTCCCACGGTCATCGTCACCTTCGTCTTCGCCGCCTACTTCGCCAAGGCCGTGGCCCCCAACGAGACCGTCGGCACCGAGCTTTGGGGGTGGGCCATGGCGATCTCGGGCGTCAGCGTGGCGCTCTTGGCACCGATCTTCGGCGCTATTGCCGATCGGGGAGGACCGCGCAAACCCTGGCTCGGCGGCTTTACCCTGCTCTGTCTGATCAGCGGTGCGGGCCTCTGGTACGTCACGCCGGATCAGAGCTCGATCGCGCTGGCCCTGATCCTGGCCGGACTGGCCAATGCCGCCTTCGAGTTCGGGCAGGTCTTCTACAACTCCATGCTGCCGGACCTGGCCGCGCCGGAGAAGATCGGTCGGATCTCCGGCTGGTGCTGGGGCTTGGGCTATGTCGGCGGTCTGCTCTGCCTGGGAATTACGCTCTTCGTCTTCATCCAGCCGAAAACGGCGCTCTTCGGCCTGGACAAGGAAACGCAAGAGCAGGTTCGTATCGTCGGTCCCTTCGTGGCGCTCTGGTTTCTGGTCTTTGCCTGGCCCTTGTTCGTCTTCACGCCGGACCGGCCGAAGAAGGCCAAGGCGCCGGGCAATGCCGTGGTCGAAAGCCTGAAGGAGCTGCGCCACACCCTGGGCGATCTGAAGCATCGCCCCTGGATCATCCGCTTTCTGATTGCCCGCCTGCTCTACATCGACGGCTTGGCGACCCTCTTTGCCTTCGGTGGACTCTATGCGGCCGGAACCTTCGGCATGTCGGTGGAAGAGATTCTGGCTTTCGGGGTCTTGCTGAATGTGACGGCAGGTCTGGGCGCCTTCGTCTTCGGCTGGATCGACGACCGCTTCGGCGCCAAGCCGACGATCGAGGTCTCGCTGGTTTGCATGATCGTGATCGGCACCGCGCTTTTGCTGGTGGAAGGCGCAATCTGGTTCTGGATCCTGGGTGCCGCCATCGGCATCTTCGTCGGCCCGGTCCAAGCCTCCTCGCGCTCGCTGATGGCGCGCCTGGCGCCGGCCGAGCAGATGACGCAGATGTTCGGCCTCTTCGCGCTCTCGGGCAAGGTGACGGCCTTCATCGGACCGGCCTTCGTCGCCGGCTTGACCGCGATCAGCGGCAGCCAGCGGGTCGGCATGAGCATCATCATCGTGCTCTTCGCGGTGGGCTTGCTGGTGCTCAGGCCGCTGAAGGTCAGGTCAAGCGACTAGACCTAACCCCGCTGAGGTTGCTAGGCAATATAGCCGTCTCAGCAACAAGCGGATCAGTGTTATGAAGGTCGATCTCGCCTATGGACGCGGCAGCCTCTCGGTCGCGCTGCCCGAGGATGCCGAGCCCACCATCATCCGAAAGCCCAGCTTTCCGGCACCCGCAGCGCCTGAAGTGGTGATCCGCAAGGCGCTGGACGGGCCCATCGACAGCGGCCGGCCGGAGGAGATTGCGCAGGGCAAGGCCAGTGCCTGCATCCTGATCTGCGACATCACCCGGCCGGTGCCCAACGCCAGCTTCCTGCAGCCGCTGATCCGCCGGCTGATGAGCGCCGGCATTCCGGCCCAGGCCATCACCGTCCTGATCGCCACCGGCCTGCACCGCCCGAACGAGGGCGCGGAACTGGCAGAGCTGGTCGGCGACCCCTGGGTGCTGGAGACCGTCGCCGTGGTCAACCACTTCGCCGAGCGCGAGGAGGACCATGTCGATCTGGGCGTTACCTCGACCCGCAAGACGCCGGTGAAGTTGGACCGCCGCTTTGTCGAGGCCGAGGTGAAGATCGCCACCGGCCTGGTCGAGCCGCACTTCATGGCCGGCTACTCCGGCGGCCGCAAGGTGATCGCACCCGGTGTGGCCCACCACGAGACCATCCGCACCTTCCACAGTGCCCGCTTCATGGAGGACCCAGCCGCAACCCAGTGCAATCTGGCAAAGAACCCCCTGCACGAGGAGCAGCTGGAGATCGTGCGCATGCTGGGGCCGGTCTATGCGCTGAACACCGTCTTGGACGAGCATCGCAACCTGGTCTACGCGACCTTCGGCGAGGTGATCGCCAGCCATCTGGACGCCGTCGACTTCGTGCGCGCTTTCACCGAGATCGAAGTCGGGCGCAGCTTCAAGACCGTGGTGACCTCCTCGGCCGGCTATCCCCTGGACCAGACCTACTATCAGACCGTGAAGGGGATGGTGACGCCGATCGATATCCTGGCGCCGGGTGGCACCCTGATCGTGGCGTCCGAGTGCGGCGAGGGCTTCGGCTCGGCACACTTTCGCGCCGCGCAAGAGCGCCTGATCCAGCTTGGTCCCGAGGCCTTTCTGGAGAGCCTGCAGCGCAAGCGTTTGGCCGATGTCGACGAGTGGCAGACCGAGATGCAGCTGAAGCCGATGCGGCGCGGTGCGATCCAGCTCTATTCCCCGGGCCTCTCCGAGGCGGATCACGCGCTGACCGGCGTGGAGCGGGTGTCGGACCTGGAGGGCGCGATTGCCGAAAGCCTGCGCCGGCACGGCGATGCCAGCTTGGCGGTGATCCCCGAGGGGCCGTACGTCGTACCCTTCGCCGCGGCTCAGCAGTGAGCCTGCACCTCCATTTGGAACCCATCGGCGGGCTTGCCGGCGACATGTTCGCTGCGGCTCTGCTGGACTGCCGACCGGATCTTTGGGAGCCCTTGCAGAGCGACCTACAGGCCGCAGGCTTGCTGTCAGAGGTGCGCGTTGCTTTGGTGGCGGAGCAGGTCAACGGCTTTGCCGCCCGGCGTTTCGCGGTCGATCAGCGGCGAGACGAGCCCAACCCGACGCGCCACTATGCCGATATCAAGCAATGGCTTGCAGCATCCGGTTTGAATCGCGCGGTGCTGGCGCGGGCCTTGGCAATCTTCGACCTGCTGGCCGAGGCCGAAGGCAAGGTGCATGGCTGCGCACCTGAGGCGGTGCACTTTCACGAGGTCGCCGACTGGGATTCCCTGGCCGACATCGTGGCCGCCGCCAGCCTCATCGAACGCGCCGGCATCGAGACCTGGTCCTGCGGCAGCCTGCCGATGGGACGGGGTACGGTCCGGTCTCAGCATGGACCGCTGCCCCTGCCGGCTCCGGCTGTCGTGCACCTGCTGCAGGGTTTCGATCTGCACGATGACGGCCTGACCGGAGAGCGCGTGACCCCGAGCGGTGCGGCGATCCTCCGCCACCTCGTCAGGGACAACAGGGCAGCACGGCCGCAGGGGCGGCTGAAGGGGCGGGGCGCCGGTGCCGGTACGCGGCGTTTCCCCGGCGTGGCGAACCTCCTGCATGCAATCCTGAGCGAGGTCAGCGGCGACCCCCTAACGAGCGACCGGATTGCCTGCCTCAGCTTCGAGATCGACGATATGAGCCCGGAGGCGCTCTCGACCGGGCTGGAGCGCTTGCGTTTGGCCGAGGGGGTGCGCGACGTCAGCTACCAGACCCGCTTCGGCAAGAAGGGGCGCAGTCAGTTTGCAGTCCAGGTGCTGGTCGTTCCCGAGCTGGCGGAGACGGTGGCACGGCTCTGCTTTCTCGAGACCTCGACCTTGGGGCTGCGTCTGACCCTCGACAGCCGCATGATCCTCAGGCGTCGGGAGGCAGCCCTGGACATCGATGGCGCGCGGCTTGCGGTCAAGTATGCCGAACGCCCCGACGGTCGCGTCACCGGCAAGGTCGAGGCCGATGCGCTGGCAGGGCTGGAGGGGCATCACCGCCGCAAAGCTCTGGCGGCGAAGGCCCTGGGGAAAGGGGAGGAGCATGACTGAGGCGCTCTCCCGTCTCGAACGGCTGCTTGGCAGCAAGGAGCGCCTGGCTGTTGCCGTCAGCGGCGGGGTGGACAGCCTCACCCTGGCCTGGGTCGCGGGGCGCCTTCCGGGACTGTCTCTTCTGGCTGTCCATGCCGTCTCCCCCGCTGTCCCACCGGAGGCAACCCGCCGGGTTCAGGCGCATGCCGATAGGGCCGGCTGGGACCTGCGGCTGCTGGATGCCGGCGAGTATCGGGATCCCGACTATCGCAGCAACCCGGTCGATCGCTGCTTCTTCTGCAAGAAGAACCTCTATCGCCGTATTGGCGAGGTGACCGACGCCACCATCGCGTCCGGCACCAATCTGGACGATCTGGGCGACTATCGCCCCGGTCTGATCGCCGCTCAATCGGCCGATGTCTGGCACCCCTATGTCGAGGCCGGCATCGACAAGCGCAGCTTGCGCGCCATCGCGGCCGGGCTGGGCCTGGCGGATATCGCCAGCCTTCCCGCACAGCCCTGCTTGGCCAGCCGGGTCGAAACCGGCATCCCGATCCAGGCGGCTGACTTGGCCTTCGTCAATGCGGTGGAGAGCGCCGTCACGGCCTTGGTCGGTGCCGGCGACATCCGCTGCCGCATTCGCCGGGAGGGGGTGGGGTTGGAGCTGCCCGAGTCCCTTTCTCGCGGTCATGAAGAGAGGCTGGACCGCATGCTCGCAGACCTCTGTGCCGCCGAAGGTCGCCGCTACCTGGGACGGCAGAGCTATCGCCGCGGCAGCGCCTTCTTACAAGAAGCCGATGGCCAGACAGCCGCATGACGCAGGATCTTCGTTTCGATTGGGAGCGTGAGGCGCGCACCGGCGTGCCCGAGGCGGTGCTCGCCGAAGGCAAGAGCAGGCAGCAGATCGCGGCGATCTTGGCGGAAGCCAGCGCGCGCGCCACACCGCTGCTGATCACGCGCCTCTCGTCCGAAGCGCATGCTGCTCTGCCGCCGACCGCCCGGGAGACCTTGGATTATGATCCGGTTTCGCGCACCGCGTTCCTCGGCCCGCTCGACCCGCCAGAAGGGGCGGCAGAGATCGCCATTCTGAGCGCCGGTCAGGCCGATCTGCCGGTGGCGCTTGAGGCCGAGCGCTGTCTTGGCTTCTTCGGTCTGGCCAGCCGGCGCTATGCCGACGTCGGCGTCTCCGGGCTCTGGCGCCTGTTGGATGTGGCTGAGGAGCTGCAGTCCTACCGCCTGCTGATCGTCGCCGCAGGCATGGAGGGGGCACTGTTCAGCGTCGTCGCCGGCCTGGTCAAGGCGCCGGTTATTGCCGTGCCCACCTCGGTCGGCTATGGCGTTGCCAGGGACGGCGAGCTGGCGCTGCGCAGCGCCTTGGCCAGCTGCGCGCCGGGGGTGCTGGTCGTCAACATCGACAACGGCTTCGGCGCAGCGGCGGCTGCGCGGAAGATGCTAGCCAGGGGTGTCTGATCCGGGCGCCTGTCGCTCCTGCGCACGCAGCGCCTCGACCAGGTGGTCGATGAAGGCACGTGCCTTGCCCGAGAGCAGGCGGGCGTGGGGGTAGACGACAGAGACCGGGCGGTCGTAGGCCTCGTAGTCTTCCAGAAGATGCACCAAGCGGCCGGTGGCGATATCGGCCTCCACACCCGGGTAGAGGCATAGGCCGACGCCTTGTCCGGCCAGCACCAGAGTACGCACCGCGCGGTCGGTGTTGACCCGGACCTTCGGCTGCAGGCCGATGCGCTCCAGGCGGTTTTCGATCAGGAAGTCCCACTGGGTGCTGGGGGCCAGGTTGTTGTTCACGATGGCCGCCCGCTCGGCGATTTCCTTCGGATGCGTGATCGACCCATAGCGTTCCAGATAGGCCGGCGCGGCGCAGATGACATAGCGGTAGTCGCAGAGTTTGCGGGCGATCATGGCGCTGTCCTGCAGCCGGCCGATACGGATCGCCAGATCGTAGCCCTCTTGAACGATGTCGATCCGACGTTCGTCCAGCAGCAGCTCGACCGTTATCTCCGGGAAGCGATCGAGAAAGCGCGCCACCTCGGGCACCAGCAGGTCTTCGCCCAGCACGCGCGGACCGGCGATCCGAAGCAGGCCGCGCGGACGGCCCTGCTGCAGCTGCACCGACTCCTCCAGGTCGTCGACCTCCTCCAGGACAGCCTTGCAGCGCAGCAGATAGCTCTGCCCGACCTCGGTTAGCGAGACCTTGCGCGTGGTCCGGTTCAGCAGGCGGCTGCCTAGCCGCTCCTCCAAGCGGGAGACGTACTTGCTGGCCAACGCTTTGGAGATGCCGAGCCGGCGGGCGGCTTCCGAGAAGCTGCCCGCCGCGGCCACTTCGGCGAAGGTGCGCATGCCTTCCAAGCGATCCATCGTTCACCCCTTGTTGACAATAGGGGGCATTAGAAGGGCGCTTACATCAGAAAATGCAAGAAATCAGGCGCGGAACTCGGACTTCTCCGTGCCTTCGTAGAGTGCGGAGACCAGCCGATTGACGGCATCGCTGTGGGCCGCCAGGGCTGCTTCGTCCAGGTCGGCCTGCGGTGCCGGCTCCGGGTCGAAGTGGCCATAGCGATCCTGGCCGCGCACCAGGGTTGCGGAGTCCCGCAGTTTCAGCTGGCGCACCGCTGGAGAGATATAGCGGATGGCGAAGCCGATGCGCCGGTCGTCGCTGCGGTTGGGCTCGGAGCCGTGGGCCAGCTTGACGTGGTGCAGCGACATTTGGCCGGCGCGCATCGGCATGGCGACGGCCTGGCGCTCGTCCACCTCGACGGCAATCTCCTGCCCGCGGGAGAGCAGGTTGTCCTTGTGGTAGGTGTCCAGGTGCTCCAGCTGCGGCCAGCGATGGCTGCCGGGAATGACCTGCATCGGCCCGCTCTTCATCGGCACATCGGAAAGGGCGACCCAGGCCGTCACCACGTCGTCCGGCTCCAGCCCCCAGTAGGTCGAATCCTGATGCCAGGAGATGTAGCCGGGATTGTCTGCCTCCTTGATGAAAAAGCCGGAACTCCAGCACAGCAGGTCCGGGCCCAGCAGATCCTCCACGGCGTCCAGGATCGTCTCCTTGCGCACCAGATCCCGCGCCCAGGTGAATAGCAGATGCACCTTGTGGCGATAGTTCGATGCGATCGGGCCGCCGCTGGATGCCTCATGCCTCTCCAGGGCGGCGCGGCAGGCCGTGACCTCGTCGGGAGACAGGGCATTGAGAGGAAAGAGATACCCGTCTTTCCAGAAGCGATCGCAGGCGGCAGGCGATAGGATCTTGGTCATGGCGGTTCCTCCTGAGGTTGCTCTGCAAGCATAGCAGATGCGATGCCTTAAGCGCCAAGTCTCGACCTTCCAAATCTTGCAGGGGTTCACGCTTGCTTGCGAGACTAGAGTCTCAACACTTACGCCAAAGGGAGTGGAGCCGTGCTTGCAAAGAGGACAAGAAACCTGGCTGGGATCGGCCTCGACCGTGTTGCCGCAGCGGCCGGCAGCGATCCCGAGGTCCTGCGGCTGGAGAACCTGGATACCGACATTCCCGTTCCCGCGGTCGCTTTAGAGGAGACCAGGCGCGCCGTCGGAGATCCAAGCTGCAACTGCTGGCTTCCGCTGACCGGGCGTCTGGAGCTGCGCGAGGCCATATCGCAAAGGCTGAAGCGGCAGACCGGGCGGGACTACGATCCGGCGACCCAGGTCGTGGTGACCTGCGGCGGCATGGAAGGCCTTTAGAATGTCCTGCTCGCGGTCACCGATCCGGGTGACGAGGTGGTCGTGACCGACCCGACCTATGCCGGCATGATCGCCGCCACCTACATGCGCGATTGGTGTCAGGAGAACGGCGACCAGTTCGTCCGCCTGGTCTTCAGCCGCGAGCCGCTACCACGCCTCAAGGGTATCGGCGAGCGGGTGCGTCGCGCCCTGAGGTAGCAGTCTTGCCCCTGCTACAACCAGGCGAAATCTGTGGTGGTGAGCAGGTTGGCGGCGGAGACACCATCGACCAGGAAGGCTTGGTCGACGGCGCCGTCGCCATCCTCGTCGACTTGGATCTGGCGTGGTCCCGCGAAACGCGCTTCGGAATTGCCCGAGGCAGAGAAAGCCGCGGTGCCGATGTAGGCGAAGCTGCCGGTCTCCAAGCCTGTCGCGTAGACAATCTTGTCTTCGCCGTTTCCTGCATTGGCGGAAACGCCGTCGAAGTCGCGGATAATCGGTCCGCCGCTGCCGGCAGTTCCCAGAAATCCACCGCTGAACACAAAGCTGTCGGCGTCGGCACCGCCGAAGGCGATGTCTCCGCTTCCCATGGCTAGGGTATCGGCTCCGCTCTCGCCCTCCATGCGGTCGGCTCCCTGACCGCCGAAAAGCCTGTCATCCCCATCGCCGGCGATGATCCGGTCTTCACCCTGGTTGCTGGCCAGCCGATTGTTGCCGGTGTTGCCCTCCAGGGTGTTGTCCAAACTGTTCCCGACCCCATTGATGTTGCCGAAACCTTGCTGCATGCGCAGGTTTTCGACAAAGGCAGTGGCCGAACCATTTGGCAGCGTATAGTCGACCTCGGCGCGCACGAGGTCGACACCCTGGCCTGAGAACTCGCGGACGACATCTGCGGTGGAGACGACCACAAAGGTATCGTCGCCGCTGCCGCCGATCAGGGTGTTGGTGCCGCCGTTCGCATTCAGCCGATCGTTACCGCTTTGACCTTGCAGCACATTGTTGAAAGAGTTGCCCAAAAGGATATCATTGTTGGCATTGCCGACCAGAAGCCCGGCGCCGGCGGAACGCACGATGATCGCGCGCTCCACCATCACCTCGGCCGCCGTGCCCAGTGTGTAGTCTATGGCATTGGAGCGCAGTACGTCGGTCCCGCCGCCGGTCCCATCGAAGATCCGGTCCGGCTTGGTGTCGATAATGAAGGTATCGTTGCTCGCCCCTCCATAGGCGGTGTCAACACCGGAGGCTCCGTTCAGGCGATCCTGATTCCTGCCGCCGAAGATCACGTCGCTGCCCGAACCGCCCACGAACTGATCCTGACCGGTGCTGCCATAAAGCAGATCGTCGCCGTCGGCGCCGAAGAGCGTGTCCTTGCCACTGTCGCCGAAGGCCGTGTCGTCGCCGTCGTTGCCGCGCAGCTGGTCGGCTGCATCGCCGCCGAAGAGGCGATCGCTGCCCGAATCTCCATTCAAGCGATCGGCATCCGATTCGCCGTTGAGCCGATCGCTGCCCGAACCGCCGCTGAGGCTGTCATCTGCGCTGCCGCCGTAAAGCGAGTCGAAGTCGGCCCCGGCCGAAAGCTGGTCGCTATCGTCGCCGCCATTCAGCGTATCGCCACCAGCGCCGCCAAAGAGCTGGTCCGCTCCCGTACCCCCATAGAGGAAATCGTAGCCGTAACCGCCGTAGACCGCACTGTCATCGCCCGAACCGCCAAAGATGAAATCCGACTCTCGGCCGCCCAAAAGCGAACTGTCGTCGCCAGCGTTGCCATAGATCCGGTCGCTGCCGCTGCCGCCATCCAGGAAGTAGTCGATTCCCGAACCGCCGAATATCGTATCGCCACCGGATCGACCGCTTAGGAAGCTATCATCACCGCCGCCGCCGCGGATCGTGTCGTCTCCGCCGTCGCCATAGAGATAGAAATCGTTCCCCTGACCGCCGAAGACCAGATCCTGCCCCGCACCGCCACGAAGAATTACATCTATCCCGGAGTTGCCGCGGACCGTGTCGTCACCCTCCCCTCCGTAGAGCCTGTAGTCTGCGCCACTTCCGCCATCGACGCGATCCGATCCGCTGTCGCCATTGAGTTGGGAATCGTCACCAGCACCTCCCGCAACGAGGTCGCCGTTCGAACCACCATAGATGCGGTAGTCCATGCCCGATCCGCCATAGAGGTTGTCGAAACCGTCACCGGCATAGAAATAGCTGTCGTCGCCGTCTCCACCCTCTAGCAGGTCGTGACCTACTTGGCCGAAGAGTTGGAAGTCGTTGCCCGAGCCACCGATCAGCGTGTCGTTTCCCTGGGCGCCGTTCAGATCGGAGTCGTTGCCGCTGCCACCCTCGACCCGGTCGTCGCCTGCTGCGGCGAAGAAGAAGGTGTCATCGCCCTCTCCACCGGAAAGGAAATCGTCGCCGCTGTCTCCATATAGGTAGGTGTCGTCCCCACTGTCGCCGAAGATGCTGTCGTTGCCGCTGCCACCCTTCAGCTCGGTATCACTGCCACCACCGCCGTAGATGAGGTCACTCCCCAAATCGCCAGTGAAGATACCGTCGCTGCCATTGTCGCCGAAAAGAGTATCGTCTGCGGCACCTCCGCTGATGCTGGTGTCGCTGCCGCCACCGCCATCTATAGTGTCGTTTCCAGAGCCACCGTAGAGTTGGTCCACTCCGGCACCGCCAGAGAGGTAATCGTTGCCATCACCCCCGAAGACCGCGCTATCGTCGCCCGAACCGCCGAAGATGAAATCCGAGTCCCGGCCGCCGAAGAGGCTGGTGTCGTCACCATCGTCGCCGAGGATCCGGTCGCTGCCGCTGCCTCCGTTCAGGACGTAGTCGATTCCCGAACCGCCGAAGATCGTGTCGCCACCCGATCGACCGCGCAGAAAGCTATCATCGCCGCTGCCACCGCGGATCGTGTCGTCTCCGCCACCGCCATAGAGATAGAAATCGTTCCCCTGACCGCCAAAGACCAGATCTTGCCCGACACCGCCAACGAGAAAAAAGTCGCCCCCGGAGTTTCCGCGGACCGTGTCGTCGCCATCCCCTCCGTAAAGCATGTAATCAAAGCCGCTACCACCGTCGACACGATCCGATCCGCTGTCGCCATAGAGGTAGGAATCGTCGCCGGCATCTCCGGCGACAAAGTCGCCGTTCGAACCACCATAGATGCGGTAGTCGATGCCCGATCCGCCATAGAGGTTGTCGAAACCGTCACCGGCGTAGAAATAGCTGTCGTCGCCGTCTCCACCCTCTAGCAGGTCGTGACCTACCTGGCCGAAGAGCTGGAAGTCGCCGCCCGAGCCTCCGACCAGCGTATCGTTCCCCTGTGCGCCGTTCAGATCGTAGTCATTGCCGCTGCCACCCTCGACCCGGTCGTCGCCTGCCCCGGCAAAGAGGAAGGTGTCATCGCCGCCTCCGCCCGAAAGAGTATCGTTCCCACTATCTCCATAGAAGTAGGTGTCATCCCCGTTGTCGCCGAAGATGCTGTCGTCACCGCTGCCACCCTTTATCTCCGTGTCGCTGCCACCACCGCCGTAGATGAGGTCACGACCTATACCGCCGAAGAAGATACCGTCGCTGCCGGCGCCACCGAAGAGCGTGTCGTTGCCGGCATCGCCGGTAAAGCTGGTGTCGTCGCCGGCCTGACCGAAGAGGGTGTCGGCGCCGCGTTGTCCCTCTGCGGAGTCGACCCCGCTGCCACCGAAGAGACGATCGTTACCGTCATAGCCGGCGAGATAGTCGTTGCCACTGCCACCGCGGAGCAGATCATCGCCGCTGAAGCCCTCCAAGAGGTCGTAATCCTGGTCGCCCTCCAGCGTATCGTTCCCGCTGTCACCGATCAGGTTGTCGTTACCGCTCCCCCCGAACAGCCGGTCGTCGCCATCTCCACCTATGCCGACATCCACACCGCTGCCGCCGAAGAAGGAGTCGTCGCCGTTAGCAGGATAGCCGTTCTCGGTGAAGCGGTCCGCTCCATCGCCGCCGTAGACGGTGTCGTTGCCGGATGCCGGCAGAAGCGTATCGTCACCGCCCGCACCATAGAGGGTGTCGTCACTCGACAAACCGAGGATAGAATCGGCGAGCGACGTGCCCACCAAAGAGTCCGGACCGTCGGTCCCGGTGATCGTCGCCATACTATTCTCCCAGAGCTAGCCCCATCCGATGGGCCCAACCTAGCACGGCGATCCCGCTTGACCAGAGACGGCTTAGAGCCCGTCGGGAAACTGCTTGTGCCCTGCATCGCTGCCGGAGCCGCGACTGCCGCCCATGTCAGGAACGGGGGGCGCCGGCTTGACGATGCGCCCGGCTTTCAATGTGCAGGCATCGCCGGCGCCACCGCTCCTAACACGCGCGGCTCCGGCAGCGATGCAGGACACAAGCAGTTTCCGGACGGACTCATAGGTTTGGCAGCTGGGCGGAAAGGCCTTCGTAGCGACGTCTTTTTGCTACTTTTGCCTGGCAGCCTAGTCTTCAAGGACACTCAATTCTTTCCGCTGCGCCGCTTGGACCGGCGCGATTGCACGCAGGCTTGATGATCTGGGCTGCCCCGCAGTAGGTTCGGAAGAGATGGGGAGGGACGCTGTTATCGAGCATTCTCGACGAGGTTTCTTGAAGTTGGCTGCGGCGGCAACTGTCGTCCCCGGGTCGGCTGCTGCGGCGTCGCCGTTCCGACTGGGGCTGACACCCGTCTTCTTGGACAACGATGCGCTCGTCATCGACCGGCTTCGCTCCGCACTCTCCACCGCGCTGGATACCTCGATCGAGCTCGTGCAGCGCCGCACCTACCAGGAGGTGACGGGGCTCCTGCTCGAGGGTTCGGTCGATGCGGCTTGGCTGTGCGGTTACCCCTTCCTACAGCATCGCAGCGTGCTCTCGCTCATCGGCGTTCCCGTTTGGCGCGGGAGTCCGCGCTACCAATCCTATCTGATCGCTGCCGCGGACGACGACGCAGCCGGTTTGGCGGATCTGGCAGGCGGCACGCATGCCTTTGCCGATCCCGATAGCAACTCCGGCTGGTTGGTGACGGCCTCGGATCTTGCGCGGATGAACCAACGACCCGAAAGCTTCTTCTCGCGAAGCGTCTTCACCTATGGTCACCGCAATGTCGTGCGCGCCGTGGCCAGCGGGCTCACCCGATCGGGTAGTGTCGATGGCTACGTTTGGGAGGTCTTGAGCGCGGTCGAACCGGACCTGACGGAAAGAACGCGGATCGTCACGCGCTCGGAGTGGTTCGGCTTTCCGCCCTTCGTTGCACGCACCGCCGAACTGGGCGACCCGCGCGTTGCTGGCTTCACCGAGGTGCTTCTCAATCTGTCCCGAACGGCGGAAGGCCGGGGTGCCTTGCGGCTGCTGCACCTAGACGACATCGCGATCGGCGATGCCGCGCTGTTCGAGGGGATTGCAGCCAGAATGCGTGTGCTCGGGTCGGATCGGTGAGCCTGGGCAGCCTGCGCGCCCTTCCCATCACGGTTCGCGTTCCGATGATGGCAGCGCTGCTGATGGTTCTGGTCGGGATCGTTGCCTCTCAGCAGGTCTTGTCCGCCTTGACCGAGACGCAGGAGGCGCGCTTGAGAGAGCTCGCGCGTTTCCATGTCGACGGGCTGTCGGTCGCCTTGGGGCCTTCGGTGCTGCGCAACGACGTCTGGGAGGTCTACGACACCCTGGACCGGGCCAGGTCGGCCAGCGAGGGCCGCCGTATGGTGCTGACGGCAGTTGCCGATTCCTCCCAGCACATCCTGGCGGCAACCGATCCAAGACGTGCGCCCTTGGGCAGCCTGCTGACCGTCCTATCGCAAGGCGCGCTGCCGCTGGAGGAGATCACGCTGGATAGGATCTCCGATCGCATAAGGGTGCTGGCGCCCTTGGTGTTTCAAGGACGTGTCGTCGGCGAGATCATGACCGAGCTCGACGTCGCGGATCTGGCAGCCGAACGTCAGCGCGCCGTGGTCTATCTTATCCTGTTCAATGCGCTCGCGACCGGGTTGATCGCTTTCGGCGGCTATCTTGTCATGCGGCGCATGTTGAAGCCGGTTTCGACCTTGGCGCAGCACATGACTGTAGAAGAGGGCATACCCGCACCGATCCCCGCGCGTGAGATCCCACAGGGCGACACGGAGGTCGCCCGCTTGTTGCGTACCTACAATGACATGACCGATGCGATCGCGGCGAAGGCCGATGCAGAACGCCGGCTGGCCGAGCGCGAGCGATTGGTCAGCCTTGGACGCCTCTCCTCCTCGCTAGCGCACGAGATCAACAATCCCCTTGGTGGCCTGCTGAACGCCACAGACACGATCCGGCGTTATGCCGACCGGTCAGACGTTGTTCGCCAATCGGCCGAACTCTTGGAACGTGGATTGAAGCACCTCCGCGATGTGTCTCGTGCGACGCTCGATCACAATCGCCTCCAGAGCGGCGACGCCGTGCTGAAAGCCACAGACTTCGACGACCTTAGACTGCTGCTCGGCCCCGAAGTCCAGCGCCTCTCGCAACGGCTGGATTGGGTGGTCGACTGGCACGAAGACGAGGGCCGGACCATTGGCTCTGCACCGGTTCGCCAGGTTATCCTCAACCTCTTGCTGAACGCCTCGGCTGCGGCGGGTGAGGGCGGCCAGCTCGGCCTCTCGGTCGCGCGCGATGGCGCGCAACTGAGCGTGCAGGTCAGCAATGACGGTCCCCAAATGCCCGATACGGCGGTCCGGCGCCTGACCAAGGCCGAAAGATCGGCGCCGGGCAACGGCGGCGTCGGCCTGAGTATCGTATACGATCTGGTCATGCGTGCAGGTGGGCAGATCACGCACCAACGCATGCAAGAAAAGACCTTCGTTACCGTCACTTTGCCCCTGCACGATGCCAAGGCGAGCGGCTGATGCTGGACGGGCGACGCATTCTTCTGGTCGAGGACGACGGCATTATGGGGCCCTCCATCGCCCAGCGCCTCGTGCTCGAAGGGGCAAAGGTCGAGTGGCTGACTCTGGCCGTTCGTGCAATCCATGCCATCCGCACCCCTCGGGCGCCGGTCGATGCCGTGATCTGCGATATCAAGCTGCCGGATGGAAGCGGGGAAGAGATCTACACCAAGCTTTGCGAAACCATGACCCCACCCCCTTTTCTCTTCATCACCGGGCAAGGGGACATCGATCAGGCGGTTCGTCTGATGAAGGCCGGTGCGTCGGACTACATCACCAAGCCCTTCGATATGGCCGTGCTGCTGGGGCGGCTGAGCCATCTCATCCGGCCGCGAGAAGAAGAGGCGATGCCGCGCATTCTCGGTGTCTCACCCGCTGCTCTTCGCATCGAAAAGCTTATTGCCAGGGCCGCCGGCAACGAGCGGCCGACCCTCATCAGCGGTCCCTCGGGAAGCGGAAAAGTGCTGGTCGCGCGGCGCATCCATGCTCTCTCGGATGCCTCTAGGAGCCTGTCCGAGTAAGCGTATTGTTTAGCGTTTTTGGCGGTTTTCGTTAAGTGTCGGTTTGCTGGTGCCGGAGGTCGGGGCTGGATTTGACGCCGGTCAGGGGGCGTTGGCGAGCTTGAGGATGTTGTGGGCGGT
>JAVJSY010000085.1:0-34447 GCA_040219175.1 Kiloniellales bacterium | reverse complement strand
CTGCAATCTCCCAGTCTGCTTCCGTCATCTGTGTTGACATCGCCGATCCCTCCAATGAGCATCGGCTCCTTACGAATCACAATTCCTCCGATCCGAGGAATCCCCTCTACATGAGTCATTTCGTCCACACCGCCTAGTCTTGCTGAGCCAGCGCCGCCTCCAGCCGCTCCCAAGCCTGTTGGATGTAGGCGGCCTTGAAGCCGTGCCCGCCGGGAAAGAGGCAGAAGTCGAGGATCATTCCCTCGGGATTGCGCCGCTCCTGACAGGTGAGCGCGCCGTCCTGGCGAACCAGCGGCGGTCCATAGCCGCCGTAGAAGCCATACATCTCCAAGACCTGTCCGACATCGCCCTGGTGGGCATCGGCCACCTTGCGGCCGGCCAGCGGCACGATCCGGTCGCTATCGCCGTGCAGATGGATCACATTGGCCGGTGGCGTTTCGCAACGCTCTGGCATCGGACGCCAGAAGGTGCCGGCCATGGGCACAAAGCCGGCAAAGCTCTCGCTGCGATGACAGATCAGGTTCCAGACCATCATGCCGCCAGCCGAAAAGCCGGTCATCACGATACGCTCCGGGTCGATTGCAAAGCGGGCGGTCGCATCGGCCAGGACGGCATCGAAGTAAGCCAGCTCGTCGCTATCCGGCACCTTGCTATGCGACGGCACGCCGGGAATGTTCCAATCTTCCGACGCCGACTTCACCGCAATCAAGGCAACACCCAGTCGCTCGGCCAGCCCGGTCAGGGACGGGTTGCCCATGACCCCGGCGGCACTCCCCCGATAGCCATGCGCGAAGACGATGGCCCCTCGCGGCGCGCCGTCATCGAAGCCATCGGGCAGGTAGATGCGATAGAAGCGCTCGCCGAGGACACAATCGCTCTCTTGTCCGCAAGCCGCAGCCGGACCCACCGCAAGCAGCAAGAGCGCCAGGGCTCCCAATAGGCCTCGTCCAATCATGTTTCGTCCCTCGCCTGCCCTGCTCTCGATTGCGCGTTCGTCCAGATAGCAAGCCCCCAGATTGCAGGCCCCCAGATAGCAGGCCCCCAGATAGCAGGCCCGGGGTCTCTCGTGCGCCCTAGGTCCGTTCAGCTTTCCGTGACCGCCGCAACAGGTCGACAAGAAGCCCGCTTGATCCGTGACGCCCGCCTAAGCTAGACAGCCTGGCGCTCTGGCAGTCGAACAGCGGCTGCAGGGCAGTGCGGATGGGTGGCCGAGCGGTTGAAGGCAGCGGTCTTGAAAACCGCCAGGCGGGCGACCGTCTCGTGGGTTCGAATCCCACCCCATCCGCCAACTCCCATAGAGTCCATACCGGGCACTTAAGATGGTAGCGACAGCTGAATGATTGACCATGTGTCCATCGCCGTTAGAGACCTCAATGCCGGTGTTGCCTTCTATACCGCCGTACTCGAACCGCTTGGTCTGGCGCTCATGGTCCGCCGGGCGCAAAGCGTGGGCTTCGGCAAGCGCTATCCCGAGTTTTGGCTGAACCTTCGCCCCAAAATGTCTGCCGTCGATCACGACACAGGCCAGCATGTCTGTCTGCGGGCACCTTCGAAAGAGGCGGTCGAGGCCTTCTTCGGGCGGGCGCTGGATTTGGGCGGTCGGAGCGCTGGAGACCCAGGTGATCGCCAGGCCGCGATGAGCCGATATTTCGGCGCCTTCATCCGCGATCCCGACGGCAACAAGATCGAAACGGTGATTTTCTATACCGACGACTAACACGACACTGCGAGCTGCAATAACCAAGAGCATGGATCTTGGGGTGCACCTGTCGTTAGACTTGGGCAACCGGCACCCATACCCATAGGGAAGGATCCCAAAATGGCCTTTGTCGCTCCCGATCGAGAGGTCGATCGCGTCTTCTTACATTGCAGCGCAACCGATCAGGCCGCACACGACGATGTCAGCGTCATGCGCGATTGGCACGTGAACGGCAACGGCTGGTCGGATGTCGGCTATCACTATTTCACCAAGAAGGACGGCACCCTGCAGGCCGGCCGTCCCCTGTCGCGCGATCCCGCAGCGCAAGCCGGCAACAACAGGGGCACGATCGCGATCTGCCTGCATGGCCTGGCGAAAGAGCGCTTTACCAAGGCACAGTTCGATACCCTGATCGGGCTTTGCCGCGAGATCAACCAGGCCTACAGCGGGATGATCACCTTCCACGGCCACTGCGAGGTCTCCAGCAAGACCTGTCCCGTCTTTGCCTATCGCGAGGTCCTGGGCCTGGACCAGCACGGCCGACCGGAGTTCGCCCCGTCGAATAGCCCGAGCGGCGCCGACGCCGCGCGCGCAGCCGACAGCGGCGAGCCTACCGTTCGCCTGATGGACCGCAACGACGCCGTGCTTAGGATGCAGCGCCTTTTGAATAAGGGCGGCCAGGATGTCGAGGAAGACGGGATCTTCGGCCAGAACAGCTTCTTGGCCGTCAAGGCCTTTCAACGCCAGGAGGGGCTGGAAGCCGACGGCATTGTCGGTGCCCGAACCTGGGCTGCACTGAAACGTCTGCCGCCTGCCGAGGCGGGAACGGCGGAAAGCGAGGCTGTGCCCGCACCCGGTATCGTCACTCCGGTCGAGCCCCCCGAGGAGAAAGCAGTAGCTAGGCCGCAAACGGTAGAGAGCTTTACCGGCGCCGGCCGGCCCTTGAGCGAGGCGGGCTTCAAGCGCGTCTGCGAGACCCTGGGTGTCGGTCCGGCAGAGGTCTGGTCCGTGCTCAAGGTCGAGACCAAGGGCTTCGGATTCCTGGACGACCGCCGGCCGCTGATCCTCTACGAACGCCATATCTTCCATCGCCGCACGAACGGCCGCTTCGATGCCGGCAACGGCGATATCAGCAATGCTTCCTCGGGCGGCTATATCGGCGGCAAGGCCGAATACCCGCGGCTGGAGAAGGCCATGACCCTGGACCGGACGATGGCCTTCATGAGCGCCTCCTGGGGTATCGGCCAGGTCATGGGCTTCAATCACCAGGTTGCCGGCTACGACACGGTCGAGGCCATGGTTGCAGCCATGGTCGAGGACGAGGAGGCCCAGCTGCTGGGCATGGCGAACTTCATCAAGGGCAACCGTTTGGACGGTGCCTTGCGTGCCCACGACTGGGCCGGCTTCGCCCGCGGCTATAACGGCTCCGCCTTCGCCAAGAACAAGTACGATGTGAAGCTGCGCGATGCCTTTGCCGGCTACCAGAATAAGCTACCCTCCATCCCGCTGCGTTCGGCCCAGGCCGCCCTTACCTATCTTGGTCTGAAACCCGGACCGGTCGACGGACTGGACGGCAGCAAGACCCGCGCAGCCTTGAGCAAATTTCAGAAGGGCAAGGGTCTGAAGGACAGCGGCAAGCTGAACGAGGACACCCGCAAGGCCTTGATGAAAGAGGCCTTTGCCTAGTCTGGGCCGCCTCTGGCGGCGGCGGTGACAGTGTCGTCTCCGAAGCCATCATATCGGAAAGAGAGCAGAATGCCGCCGCTCCTGTACAAAACCCTGGCCAGCGGGTGCGTCCATACCCTTCTCCTCGCGCTTCTGGGCCTGCTGTCGGCCCCCATGGCCTCAGCCGCAGAGGTCTCCAAGCCTGTCCCCGGCTACGTCGGATCAGCAGCCTGCGCGGCCTGCCATGAAGCGGAAACCGAGGCCTGGACCGCTTCGCATCACGGGCTTGCCTGGACCCTGCCGAGTGAGGGGCATGTGCTGGGCGACTTCGATGACGCCAGCTTCGAGCACGCGGGTATCCTAACCCGCTTCACGACAGAGGCGGGGCAATACTTCATCGAGACCGACGGGCCCGACGGTACCCCGACCAAGTATCAGGTTATGGGGGTTGCCGGCATCGCACCCTTGCAGCAGTACCTGGTGGAGACGGAGCCTGGTCGCATGCAAGCGCTCGATCTTGCTTGGGATGTCGAGAAGCAACGCTGGTATCACCTCTATCCAGATGCCGAGCTGCCGGCTGGCAACGGCCTGCATTGGACGGGCCCCTACAAGAGCTGGAATGCGCGCTGTGCGGAGTGTCACGCGACCGGCTATGACAAGAACTTCACCTTCCAGACGCAAAGCTATGCCAGCAGGCAGGCGGAGATCGGGGTCGGGTGCGAAGCCTGCCATGGACCGGGCGAGGCCCACCTTGCCTGGACGAAAGACGGTGCCGCCAGCGATCTTGCCGGTTGGCCGGACCTATCGCCAAGCGGCTTCACTCTGGCCTTCGGTGAGGCCAATCCCTCGGCCGAGATCGAGCTCTGTGCCACCTGCCACTCCCGTCGCGAGCCGCTTTCCGATGCCTCGCCCCTACCCGGCACGCCCTTTCATGACGCCTATCGCCTGGCCTTGCTGCGACCGGGCCTCTACCACGCCGACGGCACCATCCAGGACGAGGTCTATGTCTATGGCTCCTTCCTGCAGTCGCGCATGCATGCCGCCGGCGTGCGCTGCAGCGACTGCCACGACCCGCACGGCGCCGAGACCTATGCCAGCGGCAATGCCGTCTGCACGACCTGCCATGCGCCGCTCGCCAACCCGCGTTTTCCGACCTTGCGTAAGGCGCTCTATGACGACCCCGCGCACCATTTCCACGAGCCCGACAGCGCAGGCGCGCAATGCGTGAACTGCCACATGATAGAGCGGACCTACATGGGCATCGACGCGCGGCGTGATCACAGCTTTCGCGTACCGAGACCAGACCTCAGCGTCGAGACCGGCGCACCCAATGCCTGCAACGACTGCCACCAAGACCAGGATGCCGCCTGGGCTGCAGCGGCGATTGCCGAGCGTTTTCCCGACAGCGATCGTCGTGGCGCTCATGTCTCCCAGGTGATTGCAAAGGGGCGGCTGGATGCCGGCGCGGCGGCGCGCGACCTCTTCGCCATTGCCCAGAGCGATTCCCAGCCCGGCATCGTGCGCGCCACCGCCTTGAGCATGTTGGAGGCAGCAGGCGATCCCACCTATGCCCAGCGCGCGCTCCCCCTGCTCCAGGACCCCGACCCCTTGGTGCGTGAGGCAGCAGCAGGCTTGCAACGCCTGCAGCCCGTCGAGAACCGCGGCCTAGCACTCTCCCCTGCCCTTCAGGACTCGCACCGCGCCGTCCGGATTGCGGCGGCAAGGGCCATGGTGGGAACCCCTCAAGATAACGACCCAAGTCTCGCAGCGGCGACAGCTGCAGCAATGGGGGAATGGCAGGACTCTTTGCTGGCCAAGACCGACTTTCCGGAGACACACGCTGCACTCGGCGGCATCTGGCTGGTGATGAACAATCCCAGCAGTGCCGAGCGCGCCTTTCAGGAGGCGGTGCGGCTTGACCCACAGATGGTCAGTGCCTGGTCCATTCTGGTGCGGATTCGTGCGGCACTTGGCGACCGCGAGGGCGCTCGGCGCGTCCTGGAGCAAGCACTGGTCGCCAATCCCACCGACCTCTATCTGCTGTCTATGCGCAGTCAGCTCTAGGCGACGCTGCGGCAGTCTTCTTGGTCGGGTCCCTGCTACGCCTGAAAGCGGCAGGCGCACCGCGTTAGAGCAGATCGCGATCAGGTGGAATCACCTGCTCGCGTGAATCTGCTCTACTTTTCAAAGTTGGAGAGCATGATTCAGACGACAAATCGTTTCGATTTGACGTCATCATGCTCTAGAGTTCCAGCCTGACCCGCACGCGGTCGCCGGCGAAGCGGCTTTGCGCGAACTGCACGGGCATCTTGGCCTCATCGCCATTGATGCTTTCGGCAACGAGGATGGGACGGTTGGGGGGTTGGCGCAGCGTATCGGCATCCCGGCGGCTGGGAATGCGAGCGATTAGGCTGGTCTGCAGCCTTTGATAGTTGTCGAGGCCATAGCGGGCAAAGGCCCCTGAGATAGTCCCGGTGGCGCGATAGGCCTCGATTATGTCGGGGAAGCGTCGGGCCGGGAACCAGTTGCTCGCCAGGCAGATCGGGACAGCGTCGGAGAGGAGCAGTACGTCCAAACGGATCACCACGGCCCCGGTCTCGATTTTCAGGGGCTCGGCAATCTCTTTGGGCGCAGAGAGAATCTCGGAAGCGATCATCTCGCCGGACGGCTCAAAACTCTGCGAGGCTACGATCTCGCTGAAACGGGTCCGGGTGCCGATGGGATAGTCGATCACCTGATCGCGCACAAAGGTTCCACGACCCTGCTCTATCGACAGAAGGCCGGCTTGCGCCATCACCAACAGGGCCCGGCGTACCGTATGGCGATTGACCCCAAATCTTTCGGCCAGTTGCGGTTCCGTCGGCAGCTTTTCTCCGGATGCAAGCTGGCCCTCGGCAATCTCGCCACGCAGTATGGTCTCAATCTGCCGCCAGGCAGCGATGCCATTGCCACGCTGAATCTCGCCACTGTTCATCAATCTGTCACCCGTTTAGACTAGGCTCGGCAATGCTACAGATGACTAGATCTATTGGGCAAGGGTATAATTTTATGGACCTTAGCGAAATTGATCGACAATGGGCGATGGGGATCCTGGCGCGCGCCGGGACCGAGCAACTGGTCTCGGCCTGGGACGCCTGGCAGCCACAGCCCAGCTTCACCTGGCTACGCAAACCGGAGACCGGCTTGGTCATGGTACGCGGTCGCATGGGTGGCGAAGGCGATGCCTTCAACCTGGGAGAGATGACGGTAACCCGCTGCGCCATCGTGCTGGACGGCGGGGTCGTCGGCCACGCCTGTACCCAAGGCCGTTCGCATCGCAAGGCCGAGTTGGCGGCGGTCATCGATGCCTTGCACCAACAACCAGAGACCAGGCAAGAGTTGCGCAGCAAAATCCTCGCCCCCTTGGCAGAGAGGCTGGAGGCCGAAAGGAGCAAGCGTTCGCAGGCCAGCGAGCCGACCAAGGTGCAGTTCTTCACCCGCGTGCGTGGAGAGGACTGATGATCATGGAAGCCCCTCCCAGCGCCGGCTTTGCCGACCCGGTAATGGACAGCCAGGCGGTCTTTCGCGTGCTCTTGGATGCCATGGCGCGCCCGGCCCGCCCGCTGCCGCTTCAAGGCATCGAGGCGCCACCGGCCCCGCTCTTTGCAACGACGGCAGCTCTGGCGCTCACCTTGCTGGATCACGACACCAAGGTCTGGCTCGACCCGCGGCTGGCGGAGAACAGCGCCCTCAGGGCATGGCTGGCTTTCCATTGCGGCGCGCCCCTGGTTAACGAACCAAAGCAGGCCGATTTTGCCCTCATTGCCGAGCCCGCGACGATCCTCCCCTTTGAGGATTTCGCACAGGGAGACGACCGCTATCCCGACCGCTCGACCACCTTGATCCTGCAAGTCGAAGCCTTCACGGATGACGGCGCGACCCTCTCAGGCCCAGGCTTTGCCGAGCCCCTTTGCTTCGGTGCCGCGCCACTGCCCGAGGGCTTCTGGGCCCAGATCGGCGCCAACCACAGCCGCTTTCCCTGCGGTGTGGACCTTATCCTGTCCAGTCGCGACGCCATCGCCGGCCTGCCCCGATCGACCCGCCCCTCATCCGAAACGGAGGCTGCATAATGTACGTCTCGGTAAAGGGGGGTGCGGAAGCCATCAAAGCAGCGCACCGTCTGCTCGAGCAGGAGCGGCGCGGCGACCCGAACGTCAGCGAGGTCACGACAGAGCAGATCGATCAGCAGCTAAGCCTGGCCGTCGACCGGGTGATGACCGAAGGCTCGCTCTACGATCGCAGCCTTGCGGCCTTGGCCATCAAGCAGGCGCGCGGCGACACCATCGAAGCGGTCTTCCTGCTGCGGGCCTACCGCACAACGCTGCCCCGCTTTGCCTACGCCCAGCCCATCGACACGGCCAAGATGCTGCTCGACCGGCGCATCTCGGCCACCTTCAAAGACCTGCCTGGCGGACAGCGCCTCGGGCCGACCTTCGACTACACCCACCGCCTGCTCGATTTCGCGCTGGAGGCAGAGAGCGAGGCCCAGGACGCAAGCCCCGCCGAGCAGCGGGAGACTATCGCGGAGCCGCCGCCGCGGGTTACCGACATCCTCGGCAAAGACGGCTTGATCGAAGACGCACCACGAACAGCGGGGCCGGTCGGCGATCTGACCCGCGATCCGCTCACCTTCCCGGCCGAGCGCGATCTGCGCCTGCAAAGCCTGGCGCGCGGCGACGAGGGCTTTCTACTGGCGCTCGGCTACTCGACCCAGCGCGGCTATGCCCGCAGTCACCCCTTCGCCGGCGAGATCCGCGTCGGCATGGTCGAGGTCGAGGTCCTTATAGAGGAGTTGGGCTTTGCCGTGACCGTCGGCGAGATCGAGGTGACGGAAGTCCAGATGGTCAATCAGTTCAAAGGCTCCAAGGATAAGCCGCCGCAGTTCACCCGCGGCTATGGCCTGACCTTCGGCTATTGCGAGCGGAAGGCCATGGCCATGGCTCTGGTCGATCGTGCTCTGCGCTGGCGCGAGCTTGGCGAAGACTTCGTCGGCGCGCCGGCTCAGGACGAGGAGTTCGTGCTGGCCCATGCCGACAACGTGCAGGCCACGGGCTTCGTCGAGCACTTGAAGCTGCCGCACTATGTCGACTTCCAGTCGGAACTGGAGCTTGTCCGCAAGATGCGCCGAGAGGCAGAGCGATCCGACAGCGAGGAGGCTGCGGAATGACCGAACAGGAGGCCGGTTACAACTTCGCCTATCTGGACGAGCAGACCAAGCGCATGATCCGCCGCACGCTGCTAAAGGCCGTCGCCATTCCAGGCTACCAGGTTCCTTTCGCCAGCCGCGAGATGCCCATGCCCTTCGGCTGGGGCACCGGCGGCGTCCAGGTAACCGCCGCAATACTGGGGCCGGACGACGTTTTGAAGGTCATCGATCAGGGTGCCGACGACACCACCAATGCCGTTTCCATTCGCGGCTTTTTCCGCCGCACTGCCGGTGTGGAGACGACGGAAGACACCGAAGCAGCCAGCATCATCCAGACCCGGCACCGCATCCCGGAAACCCCACTGCAGCCGCATCAGATCCTGGTCTACCAAGTGCCGATCCCCGAACCGCTGCGCTTTCTGGAGCCGCGCGAGACCGAGACCCGGCTCATGCACGCTCTGCAGGATTACGGGCTGATGCATGTGAAGCTCTATGAGGACATCGCCACGCATGGCCACATCGCCACCACTTACGCCTACCCGGTGAAGGTCAATCGGCGCTATGTCACCGACCCCTCGCCGACGCCGAAGTTCGACAATCCCAAAATGAACCGCAGTTCCGCCTTGCAGCTCTTCGGCGCCGGGCGCGAGCAGCGGATCTACGCCATCCCGCCCGATACCGAGGTGGTCAGCCTGGACTTCGAGGATCATCCCTTCTCGATCCAGGCCTGGGACCGGCCCTGCGCACTCTGCGGGGCCAGCGATACCTTTCTCGACGAGGTCGTTATGGACAACGAGGGCCAGCGCCTCTTCGTCTGCTCCGACAGCGATCACTGCCGCAAGCGGCAGGATGCCCTGCAGGAGGTCTCATGACGGCACGACTGGACGAAGCCCCCCTCTTGCAGGCGACGGGCATCACCAAGCGCTACGGGCAGCAGGTGGGCTGCTTGGCGGTTGATGTGAGCCTCTGGTCCGGCGAGGTCTTGGCCATCGTCGGGGAATCGGGGTCCGGCAAGACCACATTGCTGCGGGTGCTGGCCGGGCAACTGGCGCCCGAGGCCGGCAGCGCGCGTTATCGCCAGGCGGACGGGCAAACCCGCGACATCTATCGGCTGAGCGAGCCGCAGCGGCGGCACCTGCAGCGCAGCGAGTGGGGCTTCGTCTTCCAGACCCCGGCGGATGGCCTGCGCTTGAATGTCTCGGCCGGCGCCAATGTCGGCGAGCGGCTGATGGCCTTGGGTGCACGCCACTATGGCGATATCCGCGGCAGCGCAAGATCCTGGCTGGAGCGCCTGGAGATCGACGTTACCCGCATCGACGAGCGGCCCAGCGCCTTCTCCGGCGGTATGCGCCAGCGCCTGCAAATCGCCAGAAACCTGGTGACCGGCCCGCGGCTGCTGTTCATGGACGAGCCGACCGGCGGCCTCGATGTGTCGGTGCAGGCCCGTTTGCTGGACACCCTGCGCGGCCTGGTGCGCGACATGGGTCTCTCGGTCCTGCTGGTGACCCACGACCTGGGCGTGGCGCGCCTGCTGGCCGACCGGATGATGGTGATGAAGGAGGGCCGCGTGGTCGAACAGGGTCTGACCGATCAAATCCTGGAAGACCCGCAGCATGCCTATGCGCAGCTGCTGGTCTCCTCCATTCTGCAGGCCTAAGGCATGGGCACGATAGGCATGGATACGATCCTGAAGGTCCGCGACCTGGACAAAAGCTTCACACTGCACCTGCAGGGCGGCGTGCATCTGCCGGTTCTTTCCTCCGCTTCCTTCGAGGCCGCAGCCGGCGATTGCCTGGTGCTCGGCGGACCCTCGGGCAGCGGCAAGTCCTCCATCTTGAAGATGATCTACGGCACCTACCCGGTCGAGCGGGGCAGCATCCAGGTTCGCCACGGCGAGACCTGGGTCGAGGTGGTGGGCGCGGAAAGCCATGTCGTCCGGGCCTTGCGCCGCGACACCATCGGTTACGTCAGCCAGTTTCTGCGGGTCATCCCCAGGGTTCCCTGCCTGGAGATCGTGGCCGAGCCGTTGTTGGTGCGCGGCCGATCGCGCGCGCAGGCGCTGGAGCGTGCCGCCGAGCTGCTGACCCGCCTCAACCTTCCCAAACGGCTGTGGGATTTGCCGCCGACGACCTTCTCGGGCGGCGAGCAGCAGCGCGTCAACATCGCCCGCGGCTTTGCCGAGCCCGTCCCACTGCTGCTGCTGGACGAGCCGACCGCCTCTCTCGATGCGGACAACCGCGAAGCCGTCTTGTCGTTGATCGAAGAGGCGCGTGACGGCGGTGCGGCAATCCTCGCAATCTTCCACGACGTCGAACAAGGCGCCCGTTTGGCCGGACGCATTGTGGATGTCCGAGACTTTTCCCGTCCGGCATCGCGCGCGACCCAAGATGTAATGGAGCCTTTACAGAACTGACACACAGGGATGGCAGGTTTGACCGGTCGGTGGATCGCCTATCCACTGCTGGAGGAACAATGGCTGCTATCGAGATCGACCATCTGAGCAAGAGCTTTGCCGGGCGCAAAGCGCTGAACGGCGTGACCATCAGGATTGAACCGGGCGAGCGTGTGGCGCTGATCGGCGCCTCGGGGTCCGGCAAGTCGACGCTGATTCGCCATGTCTCGGGCCTGATCAAGGCCGACAAGAACAGCGACAGCCGGGTCCGCGTTCATGGCGATCTGGTGCAAGAGAGCGGCACGCTGGCCCGTGGTGCCAAGGCCGTCCGCGGCGACGTCGGCCTGATTTTCCAGCAGTTCAACCTGGTCGAGCGGCTGTCGGTGCTGACCAATGTCTTGACCGGTCTTCTCGGCCGTTTGCCGCCGCTGCGCGCCAGCCTCTTTCTCTTCAGCCGCGAAGAGAAGCTGCGGGCCATGCAGGCGCTGGCCAGGGTCGGGATTGCGGACAAAGCCCTGCAGCGTGCCGGCACCCTCTCGGGCGGCCAGCAACAGCGCGCCGCGATTGCCCGTGCCATGGTGCAGGAAGCCAAGGTGATTCTGGCGGATGAACCCATCGCCTCCCTCGACCCGGCCTCGGCCAAGCGGGTGATGGAGACCCTGGCAAACCTGAACGAGCGCGACGGCGTGACCCTCATGGTCTCACTGCATCAGGTCGAGTACGCGCGCCACTACTTCCACAGAACCATCGCGCTTCGTGACGGCGAGATCGCCTACGACGGCCCCAGTCATCAGCTGACCCGGCGGACCCTACAGGACCTCTATGGCGACGCCAGCGACGAGTTGATCCTGCCCGAAGCGCGCGAAGCACCGCGTCACCCGACGCCGGCTGCGGCACGGCCCGAAAAGGCCGTGGCCTAACGTCCCTCTTCTCTCATCCCTATCGTAAGACTTGGAGGCAAGAAGCATGAATTGCGTCATCAAGGGCTTGGCCATTGCCGGGCTGAGCGCCTGTCTTAGCACCGCCGCTGCGGCCGAAGAGATCAACTTCGGCATCATCTCCACCGAAGCCAGCCAGAACCTCAAGACCATCTGGAATCCCTTCCTGGAAGCCATGGAAGAGCAGACCGGCCTGAACGTGAACCCCTTCTTCGCCTCCGACTACGCCGGCGTCATCGAGGGCATGCGCTTCGACAAGGTCGACCTGGCCTGGTTCGGCAACAAGTCGGCGATGGAAGCCGTCGACCGGGCCAAGGGCGAAGTCTTCGCCCAGACCGTGGATGCCGAAGGCAATCCGGGATACTGGTCGCTGTTGATCACCCACGTCGATTCGCCCTTGAACAAGCTGGAAGACGTGCTGGCCTGCGACAAGTCGCTGAACTTCGGCCTGGGCGATCCGAACTCGACCTCCGGCTTCCTGGTGCCGACCACCTTCGTCTTTGCCGAGCGCGGCATCGATCCGAAGGACTGCTACAAGCGCGTCACCAACGCCAACCACCAGACCAACGCCCTCTCCGTCGCGAACAAGCAGGTCGACTTCGCAGCCAACAACACCGAGAACATGCGCCGGCTGGAGAAGACCCACCCGGAAGAGCGGGCCAAGATCAAGATCATCTGGCAGTCGCCGCTGATCCCCTCCGACCCCTTGGTGTGGCGCGAAGATCTGTCTGACGAGATGAAGGACAAGATCTACAGCTTCATCCTCTCCTACGGCCGTCTGGGCACGCCCGAGGAGGTCAAGGCGGCGCGCGCGGTGCTGAGCGCACTGCAATGGGCCCCTTTCCGCCCCTCTTCCGATGCTCAGCTCTACCCGATCCGGCTGCTGGCAATTGCCAAGTCGATCAACCAGCTACAGGCCAGCGCTCTCTCCGACGCGGAGAAGCAAGCCAAGATGGCCGAATTACAGGCCGAGCAGAAGAAGTACGAAGACCTGATGGCGACCGTGCCGCAGTCTTAGCACTTGCTGTCTTTGGGAGGCACCGCAGTCACTCTGTCGTGTCTCCTCTTTTTTCTTTAGGTAAAGATCCGAAGAACCATGAACGACACAGCAAGCAGGCTCACGGTCGAGAAGGTCCGCCTGCCGGACCGTGACTGGGGACGCACGGCCTATCGCTGGCTCATCGGCGGTGCACTTGTCTTCGCCCTGGTCTGGAGTTGGGCCCCTGCGGAGATGTACCGCTTCGTCAACCTCTTCACCGATGCCGACAATATGGCGGCCTATGCCTCGGGATTCCTGGAACCGAACTTTCAAGACTGGGACTACTACCTCGAGGAGATGATCCTGACGGTGCAGATCGCGATCTGGGGCACGGGTCTGGCCGTGGTGGCCTCGATTCCCTGCGGCATCCTCTCGTCCTCGAACATGGCTCCGATCTGGATCGTACAGCCGATGCGGCGGCTGATGGATGCCTTTCGTGCCATCAACGAGTTGGTCTTCGCCGTCCTCTTCGTCGTCGCCGTCGGCCTCGGCCCCTTCGCCGGGGTCATGGCGCTTTTCCTGCACACCACGGGTACGCTGGCAAAGCTTTTCTCGGAATCGGTCGAGGCGATAGACAGTCGCCCGGTCGAGGGGATCCGGGCGACCGGTGCCACACGCACGCAGGAAATTGTCTATGGTGTCATTCCCCAGGTGCTGCCGCTGTGGATTTCCGTCTCGCTTTATCGCTTCGAGGCCAATGTGCGCGCTGCGACAGTCCTGGGACTGGTCGGCGCCGGCGGCATCGGCCAGGTGCTTTTCGAATCGATCAGGGGCTTTTTCTACGCGGAAAGTGCGGCAATTTTGATCATCATCATCGTGACCGTCACCATCGTCGATCTTCTGTCACAACAGCTGCGTAAACTCGCAATATGAAGATGACACGCTACGCAATCTATTTCTCACCGCCGGCGCGCACCCCCTTGGCGAGCCTGGGAGCCGCCTGGCTAGGCCGCGACTGCGACACCGATCAGGACCTGACGCCGCCGACCTTGGAGGGTATCTCCGCAGAGGAGCAGGCGCGCATAACCCAGCAGCCCCGGCGCTATGGCTTCCACGCCACCATGAAGCCGCCCTTTCACCTGGCACCCGGCGCCACGCTGGACGATGTCCGCCAGTCGCTGCGTGCGCTGGCGACACGAGCGCGCAACACCGCCCTGCCGCCGCTCAAGGTCCGATCGCTGTCGCGCTTTCTGGCCCTGGTGCCGAGCCGGCCCACCCCGGAGGTCGAAGATCTGGCCGCGGCTTGCGTGCGCGACCTGGATCGTCTGCGCGCGCAGCCGGCGCCTGGGGAGCTGGAGCGACGTCGCCGGGCAGGTCTGAGCGAACGGCAGGAGACCCTGCTGACCCGCTGGGGCTATCCTTACGTCATGGAAGCCTTTCGTTTTCACATGACCCTGACCGGACCGATCGAGCCCGACCTCTCGGCGCGACTGCTGCCACAGCTCAACGCCTACTTCGGGGAGGTCTTGGCGCGCGAGCAGCGGATCGACGCGCTCAGCCTCTTCGAGCAGCAGGAGCCCGACCTGCCCTTCCGTCGCATCGACCGTATCCCGCTCTCAGACTTTGGTATAGACGGCCGCGCGGGAGCCTGCGACGCCGCATGACAGGTCAGGTTTTCACCAACTGCCATCTTGTCCTGCCCGACGAGGTGAGAGACGCCAGCCTCGCCGTAGACAGCGGCACGATCGCGGCCATTGACGGGCCGAGCGACCTCCGCGATGCCATCGACTGCCAGGGCGACTATCTGATTCCCGGCCTGATCGAGCTGCACACCGATCACCTGGAATCGCACTTCAAGCCGCGTCCGGGCGTTATCTGGCCGGTCGCGGCTGCCGTGGTCGCACATGACGCTCAGATCGCAGCCTCAGGCATCACGACGGTCTTCGATGCGCTGAGAGCGGGGTCCGAGCGGCAGGATGCGACCTCGTTCAGCCGCAATGTCAGCCGCCTGGCCGATGCGGTCGAAGCGGTTCAGGACCAGGGCGTCTTGCGGGCCGAACACTTTCTGCACCTGCGCTGTGAGCTGGCCTGCGAAGACACCATCGAGACCAGCGAAAAGCTCTTGGAGAACCCGCGGGTTCGCCTGATCTCCGTCATGGATCACACACCGGGTCAGCGCCAGTTCACCCAGATGGAGCAGTTTCGCTCCTACTACCTGGGCAAGACCGGGATGAGCGAGGCGGAGCTGGAGCGCTTTATCGCGCGACGCCTGGAGGCCCATCACCGCCTGGCCGGACCCAATCGGACCCACATCGTCGCCCTGGCCAAGGCCCGCGGCATCCCGCTAGCCAGCCACGACGACGCGACGCCCGAGCATGTCGAAGAGGCCGTCGAGAACGGCGTGACCATCGCCGAGTTTCCGACGACGGTGGAGGCAGCCGAGCGCTCACGCAGCCATGCCATGCACGTGCTGATGGGCGCACCCAATCTGGTTCGTGGCGGCTCCCACTCCGGCAACGTGTCGGCCCAGCATCTGGCGGAGGCCGGCCTTCTGGACCTGCTCTCCTCCGACTATGTCCCCTTCAGCCTGCTGCAGGCAGCCTTCGAGTTGCCCGAGCGGGTGGCCGCCATCGCGCTGCCGGAGGCAGTGGCGATGGTAACGGCCAACCCGGCGGCTGCGGCCGGCCTCGCAGACCGTGGCGAGATCGTCACCGGCAAGCGTGCCGATCTGATCCGTGTCGCCCTGGTGCAGGGGCTCCCGGTGGTCCGCAGCGTCTGGCGCGAGGGCAAGCGCGTCGCATGACCGGGCTGGAGCCGCTCTTCTCGCTTCTGAGAGACAAGGGCGGAGCCCGCTACGGCGGCGAAGCGGTGACGCAGCTTCAGCACGCGCTGCAGGCTGCCCATCTGGCCGAAAGCGCGGGTGCCTCCGACGCGCAGATCGTGGCCGCGCTCTTGCACGACATCGGGCATATGCGGATCGATGACGAAGGGCTGGCCGCACGCGGCAGGGACGGCCGGCACGAGGAAGCCGGTGCGGCTTTCCTGCGTCTCTCCTTCGGTCCTTCGGTGACGGAGCCGGTGCGCCTGCACGTCGATGCCAAGCGCACCCTCTGCGCGATCGATCCAAACTATGTCGCAAGCCTCTCGCCGGCCTCGCTCACCTCGCTCCGGGTGCAAGGCGGCCCTTACAGCCCCAGAGACGCAGAGGCCTTTCGCGCCTTCCCCTTCGCCGAGGAAGCCCTTGCGCTCCGGCGCTGGGACGACCTGGCCAAGGATCCGGCGGCGACAGCGCCAGACCTGCAGCACTTCAAAGCCAAGGCCGAAGCGCTGTCGGCCGCATGGCTGAAGGGCCGCTTGATCCTCGTGGTCGGCCCGAGCGGTGCCGGCAAGGACACGCTCATCCGAGCAGCCAGCGAAAAGCTGACAGACCGGCTGCAAATCCACTTCCCCAAACGCGTCGTCACCCGCCCGAGCGATGAAGCGCGCGAAGAGCACGCAAGCCTGAGCCCGGAGGCCTTCCGGAGAATCGAGCGCCGGGGTGGATTCTGCCTCTCCTGGCAGGCGCACGGCCTAAGCTACGGCATTCCAACGGAGGTTCAGCACTGGCTGGAGCGCGGCGAAAGCGTGGTGGTCAATGCCTCGCGCACCGTCGTGACCGCAGCCAGCCGGCGTTTCCCCAACCTTAGCGTCATCCATGTGACTGCCAGTCCCGAAGTGATCGCCAGACGCCTCGCCACGCGCCAGGGCACGCTTGCCTCCGATAGACAGCATCGCTTGGCCCGCAAGCCCGATTGGCAGACGGCCCACATTCCGGTCTTCGAGGTCGTGAACGATGACTCCCTGACAGACAGCCTGGAGATATTCTTAACTTATTTGTAACAATGCTTGGTTTTACACTAACCTATGGGGTTTTTATTATCCTCGACAAACATGTTATCCAGATATTGCCAGCCTCGTAGCAAAAGCTTTCGCAAACCATAAGAAAACTTAAACCCCAACCGATCACTGTCCCCGCGACTTTCAGGCCAATCCTGAAGGAAGCGACGCGATTCCTGCGCCTGCCTGCCGGCCTGGCGCATCACTCTTGGAACTCACAGAGGACACATCCATGTTCAAGCTGCAGATCCTTCACGCCTCGGACCTCGAGGGCGGCATCGACGCGATCGAGAACGCACCGAACTTTGCCGCCATCGTCGATAGCTTTGAGAAGGAGGCTACGGACCAAGGCTTCGCCTCGGTACTGATCTCAGCTGGCGACAACTACATCCCCGGTCCCTTCTTCAATGCCGGTGGCGACTTCACCCTCACCGACACCTACGAAGGCTTCTATAACGAGCTCTTTGGCCTGGTCGACACCACGGTTCTGGACCCTGCCGTCGATACCAATGGCGACGGCTTCTTCGACAATGACGAGATTCAGGCCGCCATCGACGATGGCCTGGTGGCCTTCGGCGATGTCTATAAGGTCGATGTGAACGGCGATGGCCAGGCGGACTATTTCGAAGAGATCGATACCTCCGAGGGCCGGCTCGATGTCGCCATCATGAACGCGCTTGGTGTTGATGCTTCCGCGGTCGGCAACCACGAGTTCGACAATGGTACCGACATTTTTGAGAACGCCGTCAACTACGACAGCGAGGAAGGCAACGCGCTCAGCACCGGCCGCTACGGGAACGCCAACTACCTGCAGGAAGTCGACACCCCTGGCGTCCAGTTCCCCTATCTCAGCGCCAATCTCGATTTCAGCCAGGACTTCGACGTCGGCGCTCTCTTCACCAATCAGATCCTGGACGCCAGCAGCTTCGCCTCGGACCTTTTGAGCGCGCGAGAGAACCCGGCCGACCCGGCCCAGGTCGGTAGCGATTCAAACGACGCCAAGATCGCACCTGCAACCATTCTCGAGGCCGGCGGCGAGAAGATCGGTGTGGTCGGCGCCACCACCCAGCTGATCGCCTCCATCTCGTCAACCGGCACCATCGACGACGTCTCCAGCCCCGGTACAAACGACATGGCGGCCCTGGCGGCCACCCTGCAGCCGGTCATCGACGATCTACTGGCCCAGGGCATCGACAAGATCATCCTGACCAGCCACCTGCAGCAGTTCGCACTGGAGGCGGAGCTGGCCGGACTCTTGAGCGGCGTCGATGTCATCATCGCCGGCGGCTCCGACACGGTGCTGGCCGACGGCAACGACCGGCTGCGCCCCGGCGACACCGCTGCCGACGACTATCCGGTCGAGGTCACCAACGCCGACGGCGATCCCACCCTGCTGGTCTCGACCAACGGGGAATACACCTACGTCGGCCGTCTGGTCTTCGAGTTCGACAGCAACGGCGTCATCAAGACGGCAACGCTGGACGAGGCCGTCTCGGGCTCTTTCGCGACCGACGAGCAGGGCGTGCTGGATGTCACCGGAGAGACGGATCTCCCCACGGCCATCGCCAACTCCAAGCTGGCCACCGACGTTGCCAATCTGACGGACGAGGTGACCCAGATCGTCACCGACCTCGACGGCGACATCGCCGGTCGGTCCGAAGTCTTCCTGAACGGTCTGCGCGAATCTGTGCGCACCGAGGAAACCAACCTGGGCAACCTCACTGCCGATGCCAACCTGGCGGCCGCCAAGAAGGTGGACGACGATGTCCTGGTGTCGCTCAAGAACGGCGGCGGCATTCGCGCATCGATCGGCGAGATCGAGGCCGATAACGACGGCGACGTCAGCTTCAACCCGACGGCAGAGAACCCCTTGTCCGGCAAGGAAGAAGGCGAGGTCAGCGAGCTGGACATCGACAACAGCCTGCGTTTCGACAATGGCCTGGTGATCGTCGAACTCACCGCAGCCGAGCTGAAGATCGTCCTGGAACACGCGGTCGCCGGCACCGAGCCCGGCGCCACGCCGGGCCAGTTCCCGCAGGTGGGCGGCATCCACTTTTCCTTCGATCCGAACGGCACGGCGCAGGTTCTGGACGGCAACGGCAATCCGACAACGGCAGGCACCCGCATCCAAGATGTCGCCTTGGTCGATGAGAATGGCCTCACCACCAAGCTGATCATCGATGACGGCCAGGTTACCAGCGATGCCCCCAGCAGCATCAAGGTGGTCACCCTGAACTTCCTGGCAGACGGCGGCGACGGCTATCCCTTCGCCAGCTTCTCGAGCAGCCTCGACATGGGCGTCGGCGAGCAGGAAGCCCTCTCGGCGTTCCTTACCGAGACCTTCCCGGCCGGCGCGCAGGGCTTCAACATCCAGGATACGGGCGTCGGACTGGACTCCCGGATCCAAGATGTGACAGAGCGCGGCGACAGTGTGGATGCACCGATCGCCAGTCAGCGGCTGGTCGCCAGTGTTGCCGCCGAGTTCGAGGGCGATGGCGGCGAGGCTGCCTCCGAGGTTGTTGCACATGAAGACGGTAAGCTCTTCGTCACCAATGGCGAGCTTGGCCGCATCGACATATTCCAGATCCCGGCAGGTGGCGCGGCGGCGCAAAACCAGCTCGGGTCGATCGACCTGACCGCGCTGCCCGGCTTCAATGGCCTACAGTCGGTTGCCGTTGCAAACGGCGTGATCGCGGCTGCGATAGCGCGCGAACCGCTTGAGCAGGAGGTCTTCGGGGAGACCACCAACTTCTCGCAGCCGGGCTTCGTCGCCTTGTTCGACGCTTCGAACAACCAACTGCTTGCAACGGTCGATGTCGGCAACCTGCCCGATCAGTTGACCTTCACCCCGGACGGCAAGACCTTGCTGGTCGCCGGCGAAGGCGAGAAGAACGCCGACAGCGACAACGACGACAATCCGCTGGGCACAATCAATCTGATCGACGTCTCCGACCCCACGCAGCCGGTGGCGGAGATCCTGGACTTCAGCCAGTTCAACGGCCTGGAAGACGCCGCAAGAGAGGCTGGCATCCGAATCCAGAAGGGCGTCAGCTTCGCCGAAGATGTGGAGCCGGAGTACATCGCCGTCAGCCCCGACGGGCTCTATGCCTTCGCCTCCCTGCAAGAGAACAACGCCATCGCCAAGATCGACCTGGCCAAGGGCGAGATCGTCCAGATCTTCGGGCTGGGGACGGTCGACTTCGGTAGCGAGAGCGCCCTCGATCCGCTGGATGACGGCGTCATCGACATCAAGACCTTCGACAACCTGGTCGGCTTCCGCATGCCCGACGCCCTTGCCGCCTTCGAAGCCAAGGGCGAGACCTACATCGCGACCGCCAACGAGGGCGACAGCCGCGGCGACGACGAGGCCCGGGTTGCCGATCTGGTCGAGGACGGCAGGCTGGATGCGGCCCTGGAAGCCGACCTGCTGGCCAAGGGCCTGATCGACAATGACGACGACAGCGACGTGGGCCTGGAGCGCTTGGAAGTGTCCTCGCTCGACGGCGATACGGACGGCGATGGCGATATCGACGTCCTGCATAGCTTCTCCTCGCGCTCCTTCTCGATCTTCGACGCGCACGGCAAGCTGATCTTCGATTCCGGCGACGACTTCGAGCGGATCCTGGCCGAGGTCGCACCGCACCGTTTCAACGACGACGACGGCGATAGCGGCGAGAATCGCTCGGACGCCAAGGGCCCGGAGCCGGAGGCCATCACCACCGGCGAGATTGACGGCCAGATTTACGCCTTTATCGGGCTCGAGCGCGATAGCGGCATCATGATCTACGACATCACCAAGCCAGCCGACGCCCACTTCGTGAACTATATCCCCGGCCGCTTCGTCGACTTTACCGACGAGAACGACGTCGCTGCACACAGCCCGGAGGTGATCACCTTCATCCCCGCCTCCGAGAGCCAGAACGGCAAGCCGCAGATCGCGGTTGCCTACGAGGTCTCCGGCACCACGCTGGTCTATGACCTGGACCTGGCACCGCCTCAGCTGACACGCATCGGCAGCCCCGACGACGAGCTTCTCACCGGGTCGGAAGGCGACGACCGCATCGAGGGACGGCGCGGCGACGACGAGATCGTCGGGCGCGGTGGTAACGACGACCTCTTCGGCGGCGCTGACGGCGACCTGATCTGGGGCGGCGATGGTGACGACGACATCCTGGCCGGCAAGGGCAATGACCGCGTGGTCGGCGGCAATGGCGACGACACGGTCTTCGGCCAGGGCGGCAAGGATGAGATCACGGGCGGTAATGCCGACGACTTGCTCTTCGGCGGCAATTCAGCCGACACACTTGTCGGTCAGCGCGGCGACGACTGGCTCTACGGGAACGACAGCCGCGACCGGATCTTCGGCGATGCCGGGGCGGACGTTGCCTACGGCGATGCCGGGATGGATCGGATCGAGGGCGGCAAACAGGACGACGCGCTCTATGGCGGCGATGCCGCCGACCGCCTCTTCGGCGGCGACGGCCGGGATCTCCTGGTCGGCGGCTTGGGAGATGATTTCGCAGTCGGCGGCGCCGGAAGCGATACGATAAGCGGCAACAGCGGTGATGATGAGCTGCGTGCGAACAACGGCAACGACAGCCTCTTCGGCGGATCTGGCGAAGACCTTCTGCTGGGTGAGGATGGCAAGGACTACCTCTCCGGCGGCAACGACGATGATGAGATCAGAGGCGGCCTCGGCGATGACACTGTCTCGGCCGGCCTTGGTGACGATCGCGCCTTCGGCGATAACGGCGACGACCAGCTTTGGGGTAGAGGCGGCAACGACACCATCCAGGGCGGCTTCGATAGCGATTACTTGGACGGCGGTGTCGGTGACGACCTCCTGCGCGGCAATGGCGGCCAGGACGAGCTGTTCGGCCGCAATGGCGACGACACCCTCTTCGGGGCCAACAGTCCCGATCAGCTTGCCGGCGGTTTCGGGGATGACCTTCTCTTCGGCGGCAAGGGCGACGACGAACTTGCCGGCAACGCTGGCGAAGACAGCTTTGCCTTCACCGGCGACTTCGGCGACGACGAGATCGCAGACTTCAATGCCGCCCAGGATGCGATTCTGCTCGGCGGCGCAGATGCGAGCGACGTGAGCCTGGCCAACAATGCCAGTGGCGATGTGGTCCTGACCGTTTCCGGAACCAACACGCAAGGCACCATCACCTTGGCAGGTGTCAGCGGCTTCGACATCGCCAGCATCGCGGTGTTGTAGGCAAGAGCGACGGGCAGATAGGCTTTGATGCCGGGCGATGCCTTCGGGTGTCGCCCGGACGAGCTCTTAGCACGTTGGGTCCGAGTGCTGCGTGAGCGGTAGGTCTCTGCCTTTTTCATTGACCCTTCCCCCTCCGCCTCGCAAGCATGGGCAGAGTCGCAACGACCTTTGAGGCCCTCATGTCAGAGGGGAAGACGCAAGACCTGTCGCGCAACGACGTCACCTTCATCGCGCATCGGGTGACCGAACTGACCTCCATCAACCTGGGCGGGGCACAGCTTGTTCTTCCCTTCCTTTACACCGCCCTCTCCGGGCCGGCGCTGATCGCCGCTTTCCTGATGCCGGTCTATCGCGCAGCGGTCCTGGCAAGCGGTACCCTGGCCGCCCCCTACATGTCCAAGGCAGGGGCAAAGCGCAGCTACCTGATCGTCGGAATGGCGCTTATCCTGGCCGGTCTGCTGGTCGTGGTGCTGATGGCCAACGGCCAGTGGGGTGCTACCATGCTGGCCGCCATCTTCCTGCTCTCCTCGATGATCATGGGGATCGGCAAGGGGGTCCACTCCATTGCCGAGAACAGCATCATCGCCGGGCTTTGGGAGGTCTCCAGGCGCGGCAGCCTGATGGGCAGCATGCAGGCGCTTACGGGGATCGTCTCCGTCATTCTCGCGCTCGCCACCCTCTTCTCCGGCAGCAGTTCGAAGACCGATCCAAACATGACGCTGGTCTGGGGAGCGGTCGCAGCCGCGGCGATCTCTCTGGTCCTGGCGATCCTGGTGCGCGAAGGCAATGCAGGTCCGAAGCCGAAGACGGTCGAGCGACGACAAAGCGCTTGGACCAAAGCCAAATCAAGCTACCGCAAGCTTACCGGCGAGACCTGGTATCGGCGCATGCTGGTGGCCCGCGTCCTGCTGGTCTCTGTCGAATACGGCACGGCTTTCTATGCCATCCATGCCGCCAGCAAGCATGGCACCACAGCTGGCGCGCTGGCCGCCTTTGCCGTCGCAACGGCCCTGGGCACCGTCACCGGAGGGGCGCTCGCGCGCCATGTCCTGCGCCACTCGGAACGCCTGGGCCTGGCGATCGGCGGGGCCTTGGGGTGCCTGGCGGCTCTGGGCGCGCTTGCCGGCGAGGTCAGCGACTTCATGAACGCAACCTGGGTCTATTGCGGGGTCTTCTTCGTTCTCACCGTCGCAGCCGTTTGCACTTACACCGCACGCGACGCTTATCTGATGGCCTGTGCGGAGGAGGAGGATCTGGAGAACGGCCTGGCACTCACCAAGGTCGTCATGGATCCGGTCACAATCGTCTTCATCACTGTCATGGGATCGCTGGCCGAGTTTCAGCATCCAGCCGTTCCAATCGCCGCCATCGGTCTCATGAGCTTGGGTGGAATCTTCGCCGTTCTTGCCATGCCGCACTCGCGCCATCTTCGCGTGCCAGAGATCAAGAGCCGAGAGGGATAGCGAGCCTGGATTTGAACAGATGAGCGGCACCGGCAACAGCATCAAGGGGGTTGGACCAAGCGGCAACCAGCTGATCGATGGACAGTTGATCGGCACCGCCTGGGCAGGCCCCACGGTCACCTACTCCTTCCCGCTGAATGCGTCTCAGTACACCTACGGCAGCGAGCGCCTCACTTTCGGACCCGTCTCCTCCCAGCAGCAAACGGCGGCACGCTTTGCGCTGGACAAGAACGACGGAAACGGCGCGAACGACGGCTTCTCTCTCGAGGGCTTCACGCAAGAGAACGTGGCCCTGACCACCGCCACCAACGCCCATGTCCGCCTTGGGGAATCCAGTGCACCCTTTACCGCCTGGGCCTACTACCCCGGCAGCTTCGCTCCCTCCGGCGATGTTTGGTTTGGGCGCACGTTCGACTATCGCTCGCCGGAGGCAGGCAACTATGCCTGGGCCACGATGCTGCATGAGATCGGCCACGCAATCGGTCTGAAGCATGGCCACGAGACCATCGCCTATGGGTCCCTGCCCTACAGCAAGGATTCCATGGAGTTCTCGATCATGACCTATCGCTCCTACGTCGGGGCGAGCATCACTTCGGGCTACCAGAACAGCGTTTGGGACTTTGCCCAAACCTACATGATGGCCGATGTCGCCGCCCTGCAGTGGATCTACGGGGCCGACTTCACCACCAACAACGGGAACACACGCTACAGCTGGAAACCGGGCAGCGGCGATACCTGGGTAGACGGCACGCGTGCCATCGATGCGGGCGGCAGCAAGATATTCGCCACAGTTTGGGACGGCGGCGGGATCGACACCTATGACCTCTCGGCCTACGCCACCGCGCTGTCGATCGATCTAGCACCTGGTGGGCACTCTGTCTTTGCAAGCAGCCAGATCGCCCATCTGGGCCTTGGAAACTATGCCCGCGGCAGCATTTTCAATGCGCTTCAGTATCAAGGCGACCCGCGCTCGCTGATCGAAAACGCGATCGGCGGCAGCGGTAACGACACGATAAAGGGCAATGCGGCCGACAACGACCTGGAGGGACGCGGCGGAAGCGATCGCCTGTTTGGCCTCAACAACGACGATGCGCTGTCCGGCGGATCTGGATCCGACCGCATGTACGGCGGCAATGGCGATGACAGCCTCAACGGTGCCCAGCAGATCGACCAAAGCTTGTTCGGTGGCTCGGGCGACGACAGGCTGTCGAGCGGTGCAGGGCTGGATCGCCGCCTCTACGGCGACAGCGGCGCCGACGGCCTGTTCGGCGGCGCCGGCAAAGACAGCCTTGCCTATGGCGGCGACGGCGACGACCGCCTGTTTGGCGGTTCCGGTTCCGACTTTGGCTTCTATGGTGACGAGGGCGACGATCGGCTGGATGGAAAGCGCGGGCATGACACGCTCTTCCGCGGGGACGCGGGCGACGATACGCTTTTCGGCGATGATGGGGACGACGTCTCCTTCTGGGGCGGTGGCGGCGACGACCGCATATTCGGCGGCGCGGGTTCGGATAACTGGCTCAACGGCAACAATGGCGCCGATTTAATCTATGGCGACGCGGCTGCCGACAGTCTGATAGGAGCAGCCGGCGCCGATAGCCTGTTTGGCGGCCTGGCAAACGATCGTCTGCATGGTGTGGCTGGCGAGGATGCCCTCTTCGGTGGCAACAGCGTGGATCGCCTCTTCGGCGGGTCCGGACGCGACACTCTGGCCGGCGGTAGTAGCAACGACATTCTACGCGGCGGGTCAGGTGCCGATTGGTTCATGCTCGCAAGCGGAACCGACAGCATCGCCGACTTTTCCGGGCGCCAGTTCGGCGCAACCTCCGAGAAGGATCGCTTCGTCTTCAGCAGCGGTCAGGAGAGTGGCCTGTTCGCTTACCGGGGCGCGCAGGGATTCAGCGGCTCCGGTGACAGCGAAGCACGCTTCGCCAACGGCCAGGTCAAGGTCGACCGCGACGGCGACGGCGCCTCAGACCTGACCGTCAAGGTGACTGGCCTGACGCAGGCCGATCAGCTGACCGCCAGCGACTTCCTCTGGCTCTAGCCTGGATATGGCACCAGCTTCTCGTGGACGTGCTTCACCGGTAATACGATGCGGCAGGGATGATGACTCATGCATCGGTTTTGGCGTTCAAACGCCACGCGAGCCTCATCCTCGCTTCGCTGCGGGCGCGCGGTCGCGCTTGCCAAGCCGCGATGAGTTCCACGCAACGCCGATTGGTGTAAGCCCCTCAAGAGACCTCTCTTTGGAAGACTTCTAGAACCGGTCACTTCGTGCGCTACATAATCCGGCCAACTCGCGCGCTCTCTACACACACAAAGCATCGCGCTTGGCTGCAGCGCCCGTTTGCAGTAGTATTCTACCTGGGCGAGGTGGGGATCACTGCAGCAGCGCCGCTACGCGATCGGCAGGATTGCGTTGGGCGCAAAAAGGAACCTCCCTCATGGCAAACATCGTCGGAACAAGCGGCCCGGACAGCCTTCTGGGCACCACCCTTGCGGATCGAATCTACGGCCTGGACGGCGACGACCGTCTGTACGGGCTGCAGGGTGAAGATACCTTCTTCGGCGCAACCGGAAACGACACGATCTTCGGCGGCGACGGCGACGATGGGAACGTGTACGGCGCGTCCGGCGATGACATCGTCTTCGGTGGCAGCGGCTCCGACGCCGGTATCATGACCCACAGCGGGGACGACACGCTCTATGGCGGGTCTGGCTTCGATTTTGTCTTCTACGGTGGCGATGGCGACGACACCCTCTTCGGCGGAACCGTCCAGGACGTCTACCTCAGCGGTGGGTCTGGTCGCGATACCATCGATGGTGGGTCGGGCAATGATGAAGTCCTCTACGGCGGCAGCGGCGTCGACACCATCGTCATGGGGGCGGGCAACGACGGCTCCGTCTACGGCGACCAGGGCGATGACACGATTTTCGGGGGGCCGGGCAACGACATTTCGATCTATGGCGGTCTGGGTGCGGACGAGATCATCGGTGGCGGTGGCAACGAGCACAGGCTCTACGGCGGCTCTGGGTCGGATACCATCTCAGGATCGGGCGGTGCCGATTCCGTCCTCTTTGGCGGTTCGGGCCAGGACAGCATCTATGGCGGCAATGGCGACGACTACAACCTCGACGGTCTGGCTGGAGACGACCTCGTCAGGGCCGGCAGCGGTGCGGATTCCATCCTGAACGGCACCTCGGGCAAGGACCGCATCTATGGTGGTTCCGGGGAAGACGAGTTCTTGTTCGGTGGCTCGGGCGACGATCGCCTGGACGGCGGTGCCGGCGACGATACCGCGCTGAACGGTGAGTATGGCAACGACACGATCATCGGCGGCGACGGCGACGACCGCAGCCTCTATGGGTCCGACGGTGCCGACACGGTGTTCGGGGGCAACGGAAATGACCGGAGCTTCGGCGGCGGCTCCGGTGACGACGTCATCTTCGGTCGATCGGGTGTCGACGCCGATGCCTTCGGCGGATCCGGATCGGACGCGATCTACGGCGGCAATGGTGGCGACTTCGACCTACGGGGCGGCGATGGCGACGATCGGATTGAAGGCGATGACGGCAACGACGCCTTCCTCTACGGCGGAACCGGAGACGACGAGCTGCGCGGTGGATCGGGCGACGACTCGGCGATCTACGGTGGCGACGGCAAGGACAGGCTGTTCGGCGGTGATGGTGACGACGACCTCATCGGCGGCCTGGGGCGCGACCGCTTCGTCGGCGGCAGCGGCACCGACACCCTCTTCGGTGGCCAAGCCGGCGACCGCCTGAACGGCGGGTCGGGAGCGGACACCGCCTTTGGCGGCGCCAACAACGATACCTTCATCGTCGATAGCAAGCCGGACCGGATCTTCGATGGTACCGGCGGCGGTAACGACGTGCTGCGCGTCAACACGGACAACTATACCCTGGGCACGGCCGCAGAGGTCATGGTCGAGCGGGCGCTCATCATCAGGTCGGCCGGCGACGGCCGCCTGGTCGGAAACGCCAACGACGAGATCCTGCTGGGCAACTCTTTCGATAACGTGCTGAGGGGCCAGAGCGGTGACGACCGGCTGAACAGCCAAGGTGGCACCAACACCATGACGGGAGGCAGTGGCGACGATACCTTCGTGGTGACGACCGGTGCCGATGATGTCAGGGACTTCCTGGGCCAGGGCGTGGATCTGGTACGCGCCGAGGTGGACTACACCCTACCAAGCGGCTCAGGCTCTGCCTTTATCGAAAACCTTCGCGCCGAGGCGGGCGCCGGGAACCTCGATGCCACCGGCAACACCCTGGACAATATCCTGCAAGGCAACACCGGCGCCAACACACTGCGCGGTGCGGCCGGCGACGACGAGTTGGATGGTCGTGGGGGCAACGACGATCTCTTCGGCGGCCCGGGTGAAGACCGCTTCTTCGGAGGATCGGGCGAGGACACTTTGCGGATGGGCACGGGCGATGTGGCCTTTGGCGGATCGGGAATGGACGCCTTCCTCTTCGGCTCCGCAAGCTTGGGCAACGGCGGCTCCGGCGGCCCGGTGATACGGGACTTCGACGGAGAGCTGGCCAATGCCGCCAATGGCGACGACAAACTGACCTTCCGCACGGGATTGGAAACCGGCAGTTTCGCCTACATAGGCGCCGCTGCCTTCTCCGCTGGCGGCAACTCGGAAGCCCGCTTTGCCGGCCCGCGGCAGGTCCAAGTGGACCGGGACGGCGATGGCAGTGTCGATCAAGCCTTTCTGGTCGACGGCGTCACGGCCGCCAACCTGCTGACAAGCACGGACTTCGTCTGGCTCTGATCGAGGCTTGCCCCTTCCTTACCCCGCCGCGGCTGCGCCAGAATCCAGTCGCGGACATGCGTCGCGGCGGGCGAGAGTGCCGTGCGCTCTGACCAGACCAAGAAGTACCCCATGCCGGTGCGGTGCTCCCAGGGCCCAGCCTTGGCCAGCAGGCGCTTCCCGATCAGCGGTTCGACGACGTGGGCATAGCCCATCGCGATCCCCTCTCCGGCCATGGCGGCCTGCAGCACCAAGGCGTAATCATTGAGGCGCAGTCCCTCACCCTCGTCGCGATAGTCTTGCCCTAGAGCCTTGAACCAATCCTGCCAGGACGGGCGGGCGCGATAGGGTTCCTCCAAGTGAATGAGCGGCGCATGACGTAGGGTCGAGAGGTCGCCGATCGGCGCCTGCTGGGCCAAGAAGCCGGGACTGGCGACGGCGCTCAAGACCTCCGGGGCAATCAGTGCTGTCTCATAGCCTTTCCATACCCCCTCCCCTCGCCTGACGCCCAGCGCGATCCCCTCCTGCGCCAGGTCCAACTCTTTATCTGTGGTCTGCAGGCGCAGATCCACTCCGGGGTGGCGTGCCCGAAAATCCTGCAACCGCCGCACCATCCAATAGTTCGCGAAGGCCGTCGATACCGAAAGGGTCACGTGCCCCGTCCGCGCCAAGCGTCCCAAATGACGTACGGTCGAGAGCACGCGCACGAAGCTCTCGCTCACGTCGTGCTGCAACAAGGCACCGGCATCGGTCAGTTCGATGCTGCGGTGGCCGCGGCGAAAGAGCGGGACCCCGATCGACTCCTCCAATCGACGAACGGCCTGACTGACGGCCGGCTGAGAGACGTTCAGCTCCTCCGCTGCCTTGGTGAAGGAGCCAAGACGGGCCGCGGCTTCGAAGACGGCCAGGCTGTGCAGCGATCCAATCGAACGTAAGAGCTCTCGCATAATCTGAACTTATCCGATGCCTCACTTTTTTCAAGGATCACAAGGCGGCATGACCCGTTGTACTCTGATTGCCGGCTAGTCTAAATGCTGGGTAGTCTGATTGCTGGATAGTCTAATTGCTGGCGGGAATCGCCGGGCTGAGAGGTGAGCGACATGAGCGAGACAAGAACAAGACGCAGCCGCGGCGGCGCGCGCGAAGCCAAGCTCAATCGCGAAGAGGCCAAGGCGCCGGCCTATATCACCCGCCAGATCCCCTTCTATGCGATGCTGGGCGAGGAAGGCCTGACACGCCTCGAGGACCAGGCCGATTGGCTGATCCAGGAGATCGGCCTGGAGTTCCGCGAAGATCCACTGGCGCTGGAAATCTGGCGCGAGGCCGGGGCCGATGTGAAGGAGACCAGGGTACGCGCGCCCAAGGGCATGATCCGCGATCTCTGCAAGACGGCCCCCAGGAGCTTTATCCAGGTCGCGCGCGACCCGGACCGCAATGTCAAGATCGGCGAGGAGGGACAGGTTTTTGCACCGGTCTATGGCCCCCCCTTCGTGCGTGACCTTGAAGGCGGGCGCCGCTACGGCACCATCGACGACTTCGAGAAGCTGGTGAAGCTCAGCTACATGCTGCCCAGCCTGCATCACGGCGGTTTCGTCACCTGCGAGCCCTGCGATGTACCGGTCTCCAAGCGCCACCTGGATATGCTCTTCATCCACATGACGGCAAGCGACAAGCCGCACCTGGGCGCCATCACCGAAATGAGCCGCGCCCAGGATTCCGTCGATATGGCGCGCATCCTGCACGGGCCTGATGTCTTCGACCGACACTGCACCATCATGGGCAATGTCAACACCAACTCGCCACTGCTGGTCGACAAGGTGGTGACGGAGGCCATCCGGACCTATTCCGGCGCCGGACAGGGCATGATCGTCGCCCCCTTCATCCTGGGCGGTGCCATGGGGCCGGTGACCACCGCCGCCTCCATCGCGCAAGCCCTGGCGGAAGCCATGATGTGCTGCGCATTCAGCCAATTGGTGCGTCCTGGATCCCCCTTTATCCTCGGCAACTTCCTCTCGTCCATGAGCCTGAAGTCGGGTGCGCCGACCTTCGGCATGCCGGAGCCGGTGATCTCCAACCTGGTGATCGGCCAGCTGGCGCGTCGCTTGGGCGTGCCCTTGCGCTGCGGCGGCTCCTTGACCGCCTCCAAGGTTCCCGACGCGCAGGCCGCCGCCGAGAGCGCGGACTCCATGCTTTCCACAGCCCTGGGCGGGGCGAACTATGTGCTCCACGCCGCCGGCTGGCTGGAGGGCGGGCTCTGCACCGGTTATGAGAAACTGGTGCAGGACGCCGACCGGCTGGGCGCCTACCAGGTGCTGCTGCAGGGCTTGGCCCTGGACGACAATGCGCTCGGCCGCAGCGCCTATGACGACGTAGAGCCCAGCGGCCACTTTCTGGGCTCGGCGCACACCATGGCGAACTACCAGACCGCCTACTACGACGCCCAGCTTTCCGACAGCGAGAGCGTCGAGCAGTGGGAGGAGCGTGGGTCCAAGGACAGTGCGCGCCGCGCTTACGAGCGCTGGAATCAATTGCTGGCCGAATACGAGGCACCGGCGCTCGATCCGGCCAAACGCGAAGAACTCGAGGCCTTCGTCGCCCGCCGCAAGGCGGAGCTGCCGGACGCCTGGTACTAATTCTACTAGGGAACCGCAACGCCATGCAAAGTCATGCCAAGGTCGTCATCATCGGGGGCGGCGTCGTCGGCTGCTCCATCCTCTTTCACCTCGCCAAGTTCGGTTGGAAGGACGTGGTGCTGCTGGAGCGCAACGAGCTGACCTCCGGCTCGTCCTGGCATGCGGCCGGGCAGATCCACACCATCAGCTCCGATCCCAACATCTCGCGCCTGCAGGGCTACACCATCAATCTCTACAAGGAGATCGAAGAGACCTCGGGCCACTCGGTCGGCATGCACGCCACCGGCGGCTTCTATCTGGCGTCCAACGAGACCTGGTACGACTACCTCAAGCGCGAGCGCTCCAAGGCCCGCACCATGGGCCTGGACCAGGAGTTCATCTCGGTCAAGGAAGCCGCTGAGCGTCATCCCCTGATCGATCCCAAGTTCTATGTGGCAGCGCTCTGGGATCCGCTCGATGGCGACATCGATCCTTCGGGCGTGACCTATGCCTTCGCCAAGGCGGCCAAGGTGCACGGCGCCAGCTACGAAACCCACTGCCCCGTCGTCGAGACCAACCAGCAGCCGGACGGCTCGTGGGAGGTGGTGACGCCCAAGGGCACGATCCACGCCGAGATGGTGGTGAACGCCGGCGGCCTCTGGGCCCGCGAGGTCGGGCATCTGGCCGGCATCCACCTGCCGGTGCAGCCGATGGAGCACCACTATCTGATCACCGAGGCGATCCCGGAAATCGTCGCCCGCCCGGCCGAGCAGCGCCTGCCGGCCGGCGTCGACTACGAAGGCAACATGTACTTCCGGCAAGAGCGGCAGGGTATGTTGCTGGGCACCTACGAGCCCTCCTCGACGCCCTGGAAGGTCGCCGGAACGCCGCAAGATTTTGGTCACGAGTTGCTGCAGCCCGACCTGGACCGCATCGCCGACCGCCTGGAGATGGGTTTCGAGCGCATTCCAGCGCTGGGACAGGTCGGTATCAAGGACATGATCAACGGCCCCTTCACCTTCGGGCCGGACGGCAACCCGATGATCGGGCCGGTGCCGGGGCTGAAGAACTACTGGGCAGCCGTCGGCGTGATGGCCGGTTTCTGTCAGGGCGGCGGCGTCGGCCTGACCATGGCCGAGTGGATGATCGAGGGTGAGCCCTCGATCGACGTCTGGGCCATGGACATTGCCCGCTTCGGCGATTTCGCGACGCCCGAGTGGGGCACCATCAAGTCGGCCGAGAATTACGAGCGCCGCTTCGTCATGACCTTCCCGAACGAGACCCTGCCGAAAGGCCGTCGTCAGAAGACCACGGCACTCTACGACCGCCTGGTCGCCAAAGGCGCGGTCATGGACCAGGCCTTCGGGCTGGAGCATGCACTCTGGTTCGCCGACGGTCCCGAAGACGCGCATGAGGAGCCCAGCTTCCGCCGCTCGCGCGCGCACGCCTACGTCGCCCGCGAGGTCAAGGCCGTGCGCGAGGCCGTCGGCTGCATCGAGATCGCAAACTTCGCCAAGCACGAGGTCAAAGGCCCGCACGCGCGTGCCTTCCTGGATCATGTGCTCGCCGGCCGCGTGCCGAAACCGGGTCGCATGACTCTGACCCCCATGCTGACCCCGAAGGGCCGCCTCTATGGCGATCTGACCGTCGCCTGCCTGGGTGAAGAGCACTTCATGCTCTTCGGCTCCGGCGCGATGCAGGAGGCGCATCGGCGCTGGTTCGAAGCCCGCCTGCCGGCCCAGGGGGTCAGCTACCGCAATGCCTCCGACGCCTTCCACGGCATTGCCATCTCCGGGCCGAAGTCGCGCGAGCTCTTGGCCAGGATCGTCCGCGAGGATGTCTCCGCCGAGGCAATGAAGTTCCGCGACATCCGCGAAACCTTCGTCGCGGGAGTCCCAGCGGTCTTGGCCCGCATCTCCTTCTCCGGCGAACTGGGTTACGAGATCTACGTCGCCCCCCAGTACCAATTGCGGCTGGCCGAGGCGATCGAGGAAGCCGGCGCGGATCTGGGCCTACGCTGGTACGGTGCGCGTGCGCTGATGTCTTTGAGGTTGGAGAAGGATTGGGGCGTGTGGACCCTGGACTTCCGGCCCGACTTCACCGCTGCAGAGAGCGGCATGGCCGCCTTCATCAAGTGGGATAAGGATTTTGTCGGCAAGCCGGCGGCCGAAGCCGAGCGCAACACTATCCCCGAGCGACGCCTGGTAAGCCTGGTGGTCGAAACCGACGACATCGACGTCTCCGGCGACGAGGCGATCCTGGTCGGCGAAGAGGCTGTCGGCTATGTCTCTTCCGGCGGCTATGCCCACTCTCTGGGCAAATCCATGGCAATGGGCTATGTGCGTTCCGACTTCAGCGAGCCCGGCAGCAAACTTGCGATCGAGATCAATGGCGAGATCTATCCGGCCGAGGTACAGGCCGGTGCGCTCTACGATCCCGAAGGAAATCGTATGCGCGGCTGATCGGCTCGGTGCTTTTGGAGGCAGCAGGCGTGGTGTATGCTGCCCGCAATGCACCAACCAATGTGGGTAGACCTGAATGAGAAATCTGTTTTTCGCGGTGGCGGCCGCCGCTAGCCTTCTTCTCTCTGCGCCAGCCGCGGCCGAGCAGGCCTCGGCCGAAACCATCGCGGCCTCCATTCCGATCGGTGCGACCAAGCAGGACATGGAAAAGCACTACGGCTCCCCGACCGATGTGTCCCTCTCCGAGGAGGGGAACGAGATCTGGACCTATGACATCAAGGAGGTCCGGGTCAAACACGAGGACGGCCTGCTGTCGGACCTGGGGATCACCGATGGCACCAACGAAGCCGTCGATAGTTCCGACAGGGCATTCCGGGTCTGGTTCGATCAGAACGGCAAGGTGATGGCTGCCAAGGCCCTGAACTAGCGTGAACGACATCGGCGACGGCCGCTGCTCATGCAGGCAGCGGGGCGCCCTTACCCGCTCTGCTGCTTCAGACATCGAAGTGCAAGACCTCTTCCCTCTTGCCGAAGCGCTCGTAGAGTGCGATGGCCGGCGGGTCGTCCCCATCCGCCTGCACAAAAACGATGGAGATTCCACGCGCGGCGGCCAGAGCCTTCAGATCGAGGATCAGGCGCGTTGCGATCCCACGGCGCCGATGCTGCTTATCGACGGCGAGGTCGTAGATATAGATCTCCGAACGCTCCTGCTCGAACTTACGGAGTACATAGGCCGCCAGTCCACCGATCACCTTACCGTCGTGCACAGCGGCCAGCGCCACAAAGTCTCGGCTGTTCAAGAGGTCGGAAAGATAGGCGTCACCGGGCTGTGCCGATAGGTAGGTCTCCTCCTCATCGAAGGCAGCTGCGAAGCAAGCCAAGAGCGCACGAAACAGCGTGATCTCCTCGCCCGAGAGCTTACAAACCTCATAATCGTCCGCTTGCTGTCTTGGCATTTTGCCTACCGATACCTCTTGTTAAGGCTTTGTAGCGAGTGGCAGCGATACAGGGCACGAGCGGTTTCCCGACGGGCTCTAGAGAATCCGTGATGGTCAAGGCGGTGTAGTTTGCCATTTTCGCTGCTCTCTGAGGAGTGCGTTGGCGAGTATGATGAGCTTACGCATGGCGGCGGCGAGAGCGAGTTTCTTAGGTTTGCCGGCTTTGACCAGTCTTT
>JAVJSY010000084.1:0-13304 GCA_040219175.1 Kiloniellales bacterium | reverse complement strand
AGGGTTATGTCGAGCGGGCGGAAATCAACAGCGGCGCGGGGGCGGCCAGCCTGGTCGGCAACAGCCGGGCCAATACCTTGCTGGGCAACTCGTCGGACAATCACTTGATCGGCATGAGCGGCGACGACAGCCTCTATGGCCAGGCTGGAGACGACAACCTGGAGGGCAACAGCGGTGCCGACCTGCTGAACGGCGGCGAGGGTGACGATAGCCTCGACGGCGGAATCTCGAGCGACACCGCCAGCGGTGGCGCGGGCGACGATAGGATCTTTGGCGGCGCGGACGACGACCTGGCGTTTGCGGGTAGCGGCAAGGACCTGATGTACGGCAGCTACGGCGCCGATATCCTTGATGGGGATTCAGGAGCCGACGAGATCTACGGCGGCCTGGGCGACGATTCACAGTCCGGTGGGCTTGGTTTCGACATCCTGTTCGGTGGGTATGGAGCGGACGTGCTGTACGGCGGGTCGGGCGACGACATCCTCGATGGGTCGGATTTCTTTGGCGGCGAAGACGGCAAGAGCGACACGCTGTTCGGCGGTTCTGGAGATGACACGCTCCAGAACGGCGGCTCGAGCCCGGATACCTTCTACGGCGGCCAGGGTCAGGATGACCTGGCCAGTGGGTCCGGCGACGACAGCCTCTTCGGCGGAGACGGAGACGACGATCAGTCAGCCGGAGGCGGCAAGGATGCACTTTACGGCGCGTCCGGGGCAGATTCGCTGGAAGGTGGCGCGGGCGACGATACGGCCTTTGGCGGGTCGGGTAAAGACGAACTGGTGTTTGGGGGTAGCGGCAAGGACCTGATGTACGGCGGCGACGGCGGCGATGGGCTTGATGGGGATTCAGGTGCTGACGCGATCTACGGCGGACTGGGCGACGATTCACAGTTCGGTGGGCTTGGCTTCGACATCCTGTTCGGCGGGTATGGAGCGGACGTGCTGTACGGCGGGTCGGGCGAAGACATCCTCGATGGGTCGGATTTCTTTGGCGGTGAAGACGGCAAGAGCGACACGCTGTTCGGCGATTCTGGAGATGACATGCTCCAGAACGGCGGCTCGAGCCCGGATACTTTCTACGGCGGCCAGGGTCTGGATGACCTGGCCAGTGGGTCCGGCGACGACAGCCTCTTCGGCGGAGACGGAGACGACGATCAGTCAGCCGGAGGCGGCAAGGATGCGCTTTACGGCCAGTCCGGGGCAGATACGCTGGAAGGTGGCGCGGGCGACGACACGGCCTTTGGCGGGACAGGCAAAGACGTACTGGCCGGCGAGTCCGGTGCCGACACGCTCTTCGGCCAGATTGGGGATGACCTCCTCATCGGCGGTGCGGGTGACGATCTGCTGGCCGGCGAAACCGGTGGGGACTACGCCATCGGCGGTGCCGGTAATGATACCCTGGGCGGTGGCAGTGGCAATGACATCTTAAGCGGCGAGCTCGGCGACGACAGCCTCTCCGGTGGCGATGGGACGGACACTCTCTACGGAGCGAGCGGCAAGAACAACGCAGACGGTGGCGATGGCGACGACACGGTCTTCGGTGGAACCGGCGAAGACGGACTGGCCGGCGGGTCCGGTGCCGACACGCTCTTCGGCCAGGTTGGGGACGACTCCCTCATCGGCGGTGCTGGTGACGATCTGCTGGCCGGCGAAACCGGTGGGGACTACGCCATCGGCGGTGCCGGTGACGATATCCTGGGCGGTGGCAGCGGCGATGACATCCTGAGCGGCGAGTACGGCGACGACAGCCTTTCCGGTGGCGATGGGGCAGACACTCTCTTCGGAGCGAGCGGCAAGGACACCGCAGACGGCGGCGATGGCGACGACACGGTCTTCGGTAGGACCGGCGAAGACGGGCTGGCCGGCGGGTCCGGGGACGACAGGGTCTACGGCCAGATTGGGGACGACTCCTTGATCGGCGGTGCTGGTGACGATCTGCTGGCCGGCGAAACCGGTGCGGACAACGCCCTCGGCGGTGCCGGTATCGATACCCTGGGCGGTGGCAGTGGCGATGACGTCCTGAGCGGCGAGCTCGGCGACGACAGCATTTCCGCCAGCGAGGGGACGGACACTCTCTTTGGGGGTAGCGGCAAGGACACCGCAGACGGTGGCGATGGCGACGACACGCTCTACGGTGGGACCGGCGAAGACTATCTAGCCGGCGGGTCCGGTATCGACACGCTCTACGGCCAGATCGGGGACGACTTCCTCGTCGCCGGTACGGGTGACGACCTGCTGTTCGGCGCAGACGGCGACGACACGCTGACAGGCGACCTAGGCAGCGACACGCTCTTTGGCGGTAGCGGCGACGACGATTTCCGCTTCGACGCGACGGTCCTGACCGGCAACCAAGGCGAGATCGGCGACTTCGAGGCGGTCCTGGCCAGTGGCGGCGACACGATAGAGATCCACTTCGCCACTGGCGTCAGCGGAAGCTTCATCGGCGGGTCTGCGTTCAACAGCCTTGCCGGCGAGGTGCGCTTTGCCAGCACGGGCGGCGGTAGCATCGAGGTAGACGCGGACGGAGATGCGGTCGCCGACTTCGTGGTCGGTCTACCCGGCTACACCAGCGCCAATCAGCTCACCTCAGGCGACTTCCTCTTCACATGAGGAACCTCGCACACGCCGGGCGGCGATGACCCAGCGCCGCCCGGCGTGCACCGGACCCCGACCTCAAGCAAGCTGGATGCGTCCTTATGTCTATAAACCTCACCCGAATCTCTCTTGTCCGGATTTCCAGAGCCACCTGCCTTGCAGCTCCCTTGACACTGGTTCTGGCGAGCGTCGCGCAGGCCTCCGACAAGCAGGCCATCGCTGTCGGGGACATGCAGCGCTTCTGCCAGGGTGAGGCCTCGGCCAAGTTCGGCGAGCGGCCGCAGAGCATCGCGACCTTGCCGGTGGAACGGCACGACAACGGCGCGCACTCCGTATTCGGCCAGTACCCGCCGGAGGGCAGCAAGGTCACGACCTTCGAGTGCCGCTTCACGCCCAAGAACCATTTTGCTTGGGTGAAAAAGACCGGTCATTCGGGCAACGGCAAGCATAGCGACCACACCAAACATAGCGACAAGCAGGCCATCGCTGTCGGGGACATGCAGCGCTTCTGCCAGGGTCAGGCCTCGGCCAAGTTCGGCGAGCGACCGCAGAGCATCCTGACCTTGCCGGTGGAACGGCACGACAACGGCGCACACTCGGTCTTCGGCCAGTACCCGCCGGAGGGCAGCAAGGTCACGACCTTCGAGTGCCGCTTCTCGCCCAAGACCCATTTTGCTTGGGTGATAAAGACCGGGCATTCGGGAAACGGCAAGCAAGGCAGCCACAGCGAACCGGAAACAACGACTGTGCCGGTCCACTTCGATTCGGGCACGAACGGCGCCGAAATAGCCGGAGCACTGACGCCGGGCAGTTCCGCGCGTTATGTTCTGAGGGCGAAGGAGGGACAGGACCTCTATGTCCGCGTTGCCCACATCAGCGGCCCACAGCTCGACTACCAGATATTCAATCCGGACAAGAGCTTCCTGCTGGGCATGACCCCGAGCGATCGCGAGTACCGCGGCCAGCTCTTGCAGTCGGGCGACCAGGTCGTCGAGGTCATCAACCGTGGCGACGAGGCCGCTGGTTACCAGGTCATCTTCGGCATCGACTGACGATCACAGGGTTCGCTCGACACGCGCAACTGACAAGGGCAACCGACAAGCGCAACGTGGAGAAGAACGGCGGCCTGGACGATTTCCTGCTGAGCGCCAAGAGCGACTCGCTGGGCAAGAAGGCACGCGATCTGAAGAAGCGGATCGAGCGCGCCAAGGCCAAGCAGGAAGCCGCCGCCTAACCACGGCCTTTCCCTTTGCACGTAAGACAGCCTGCCGGAACGCGCTCCGGCGGGCTTTTCTCATTGCTGCTGTCGGTCGAGACGGAAGAGCAGCAGCAGAAAGCGCTGCCGCTTATTGAAGTTGTCGTCGGACGCGATCAGGACCAAGGGGGTGCCGTCGGAGTCGCGGCCGACCATCACAATCTCGAAGTTGTCGACACTCAAAGGTCTAGCGAAGGTCGCCAGTCGCTCGCCCTCGATCGGCCCCTCCCCCGCCAGCGTTTCTGCCGTAACCCGAACCAGGTTTACCAGGGGACCGGTGGCAGGGCTGAAAAAGCGCTCCAGGACCAGCAGATCCCCGGACTCCAGATAGCTGGCGGCGGTCACGCCGAACCCGGGACTGCTGACGAAGGCCCGCTCTTGCCAAAGTCCGTCACGGCGCAGGAAAGCAGTCGTTCCGCCCTCGGCGTTGGGTCCTTCGAGAATGGCGAGGAGGGTCGTGGCGTCGGGAGACTGAGCCAGAGCCTCCACACCGCTGTTGAGCGCAGCCGGCGGCAAGCTTGCCAGGGCCTCCGGGCCGATGTTCGCGGTAGCCGGCGCCTCCAGGCCATCGCCATAGAGCCAAATCCGATGCGCATGTTCGAACCCCACGGCGAAGCCCTCTCCAGGCAGCCAGGCCAGGGATTCCGCATCCCGATCGAAGCGTCCCGTCAGCGCTCGGCCATCCGTACCGCGAAGAGACGCGAAGGCGGCAAGTCTCGCTCCGATCAGCGCACCGCTGTCGCTGTCCCGCTCTATCGCAAAGCTTGCCGTCTTACCGCGATCGCTCACCAAGGTGATTTCGCTCATATCCTCGCTCGCCCAGCCGCCGGACCAGCCGCCAAAGCCGGCAGCATCGCTCTCGATCGCCAGGCCGCCCAGATAGTGCAGCGCACCGACCCCGACCATCTCCGCAGATGCGCTGTTCAAAGGAACCGGTGAGACGCGCAGGCCTGTCTCTGCCGTGCGAGCAGCCCAGGGAAGAAGCAAGAGAAGGAGACATAAAGAGATCGATCGCACTGTCGTTTCCTTTGCGGCATAGGGCCTCGTAGGCTGTTCCCGAAGGCGTGATGGTGAACTTGTCGCAGAAACATTCTATTCTAGATCAACCTACTGCACAGTCAGGAGTAAAGATGATGACCGCCCTTCCCCGCCGTGCCTTTCTAAGTGCCGCTGCAGGTCTGCCCTTGGCCGCAGTCCTGGCCGATCCCAAGCTGACGCGTGCCGCCGCCGACAGCACCGAGATGGTCGAGATCTCGACCAGAGCCGGCCGCACGGTCCGCGGCGCGCTGGCCGTGCCGGCCAAGACCCCGGCACCGGCCGTTCTGCTGATCCACGAGTGGTGGGGCCTGAACGACCAGATCAAGGCCGTTGCCGCAGAATTGGCCCAACAGGGCTATGTCGCTTTGGCAGCCGACGTCTACGACGGCAAGGTCGCCACCACGGCCGATGGCGCCAAGGCCCTGATGGGGGCCGTCAATCCGGCAGATGCCACCGACACGCTGGTTTCTTGGGTCGACGATCTGAAGTCCGTGCGCAAGGATGCCGGCCAGACGAGCGGCAAGGTCGGGACCGTCGGCTGGTGCTTCGGCGGCGGCTGGTCGCTCAACACCGCCTTGGCAACGCCGACCGATGCCTGTGTGATCTACTACGGCCGGGTCAACAAGACCGCCGCCGAACTGGCCCCACTCGCCTGCCCGGTCTTGGGCCACTTCGCAACCGAAGACAAATGGATCAACAAGGCGATGGTCGATGGCTTCGAAGCCGCGATGAAGAAGGCCGGCAAGCAGGACGACATCTATTGGTACAAGGCCAACCACGCCTTCGCCAATCCGACCAGCGCGCGCTATGATAAGGCCGACGCGAAACTGGCGTGGGAGCGTACCTCGGCCTTCTTCACCAAACAGCTCGGCTAGCAAGAGAGCATCCCTGCATTTTGCTTGCTACAGGGCGACGCCACCTGAGAACACGGTGGCGTCGCCTTGCCTTCTGTTCGACTGATTTTGCCTCTCGACTCGTCCGAAAAGACGCGACTGGGAGGCAAAACCACGGCGCAGATATTCGGCTCGGCTGGTGAGAGCAACCTGCTAACGGGGACCGACCTCGACGATCAGATCTATGGCCAGAGCGGCAGCGATACACTCTATGGACTAACGGGCAACGACAGCCTCTTCCGCGGATCGGGATTCGACGACGCCCGACAGATCCAGGTCGATCGAGATGGCGGCGGAGACACCGTCGATCAGGCCGTCCTGGTCGACGGTGTCTCCGCCGCCTCGCTCATGCCAGCCACAGATTTCCTATGGCTGACCTAACGCCCGCACTGCTCTAGCCTGGAAATCATACCAGGCTAGGGTCGCTCAACACCCTTAGAACACGCGGAGTAACGGATGCCCAGCACAGCAGCCTTGACCCAGGAACCCGGCGGTGCGCCGCGGTCCTTTCTGGACTTTCCTTTGGTCCTCGACCTCGATGCTCTTGAGGCCGATGTCGCAATCCTCGGCATCCCCTTCGGCATGCCCTACGCGCCCGAGGCGATGGCGAACGACCAGTCCCGGGCGCCGGATGCCATCCGCCAGGCCTCAGAAGATCCCGACTACACGCGCCTGCACTACGATTGGGACCTGGACGGACCCTTGCTTGACGACCGGCCGATCAGGGTCGTGGACTGCGGCAACGTCACCGCGGATATGGGCGATCACCGGGTCCACTATCGGCGCGCCGAAGCAGCCGCGCGCAAGATTCTCGCCAGCGGTGCCACCCTCATCACTCTGGGCGGTGACCACGGCATTCCGATCCCGGTCATGCGCGCCTTGGAGGACTCGGTCGACGCGAGCAAGGGCGAGCAGATCACCCTGGTGCATGTCGACGCCCACCTCGACTGGCGCCACGAGGTCAATGGCGAGACCGACGGCTATTCCAGCCCGATCAGACGGGCCTCTGAGATGGACTGGTTCGGGCCTATCGTCCAAATCGGTATCCGCGGGATCGGCAGCGCACGCCGTCAAGAAGTCGAGGATGCACGCGCCTATGGTGCGGACATCGTGACCGCCTACGAGATGCATGAGATCGGCATGCAAGCGGTCCTCGATCGGATCCCGGACGCTGGCCCCTACTATCTGACAATCGACGCCGACGGACTGGATCCCACCATCATGCCGGGCGTGATGGCGCAGACTCCAGGCGGGCTCGACTGGCTGCAGACCCGCCAGCTGATCCACGGCCTTGTCAAAAAAGGGCGCGTGCTCGGCATGGACCTGGTCGAGATCGCCCCCAGTCGCGATGTCGGCCTGACCACGATGGTCCATGCAGAGCGTCTGATCTGTAATTTCATCGGGGCTACGGTGCGCGCAGGCTATTACGACTAGACGGGCCAGCCGTCAGCGAACGAAAGCACCCGCGCCATGTCCACCCCGAGCAATCGCTGGGTCATCCTAGCGATCCTCTTCTTCGTGCGCACGACCATGGCCTTCCAGTTTCAGGCCGTGGCCGCGCTCTCGCCGCTGATGATGACCCAGTTCGCAGTCGGACTGGCCGACATCGGTATGCTGATTGGGCTCTACCTCTTGCCCGGCGTCGCCATCGCCTTTCCAAGCGCTTTGCTGGCACGGGCCCTCGGCGACCGGCGATTGGTGCTGGCCGGTCTTGCCTTGATGGTGGCCGGCGGGACCTGGGTGGCGCTGGGCAGCAGCTGGGAGGCGCAACTGGGCGGACGCCTCCTGGCCGGCGTCGGCGGCGTCATCATCAACCTCATCCTGACCAAGCTGGTGACCGACTACTTCACCGGCCGCGAGATCAGCACCGCCATGGCCGTGCTGGTGAACTCCTGGCCGGTCGGCATCGCGCTTGCTCTTGTGGTCTTGCCCAGCGTCGCTGCGACTTGGAACTTAGCCCTGGCCATGACCCTGGTTGCGGCCTTTGCGGCCGTCGGCCTCGTCCTGCTCTTCTGCTTCGTTCGCGAGACCTCGCAAAGTGGGAACGGCCTGCGCCCGGCACCGCTCCGCGAAACGCCGCTCGTCGGCATGCTGCTTTCAGGCTCCGTCTGGGGGCTCTACAACGCCGGACTGCCGATGGTCTTTGCCTTCGGCCCAGCCCTCCTGGTCGAGCAGGGCTACGATCTGGAGGCTGCCGCATCGCTTACCAGCCTGGCGCTCTGGGCGCTTGCGATTTCCATCCCTCTTGGCGGCTATCTTGCCGATCGCAGCGGCAAGCGCGACGGCGTTATCCTCTTCAGCCTGCTGGGCTTTGCCCTCTTGTTGGCTCTGGCGCCTGAGTGGCCCGGTTCTTCGCTCATCCTCTTCATTGCCATCGGTCTGGTCGGCGGCTTGGCACCTGGACCGATCATGAGCCTACCCTCCAGCCTGCTGACCCCGCGGACCAGTGCAAGCGGCATGGGCATCTTCTTTACGGTCTTCTACCTGGATTCCGTGCTGGCACCGATCGTCGGCGGCTGGCTGTCGGACCAGGCCGGCACGCTGGCCGCCGCCTTCTATTTCGGCGCGGCAGCCCTGGTGGCAGCCACGCTCTGCCTGCTTGCCTATCGCCGCCTGGAGATGCGGACCAGGCTAGATCGAGATGATCGCGGGTCGAAACGACCCGCGGTCTGAATCTTGGTCTATTTTCAAACAAGTAGAGTGCGATTCAGACGATAGATCGGTTCGATCTATCGCCATCTAGCCTGACTGCCGCGCGCAGCGCAGGCTCCGGGTCGCGTCACTGTCGATGACAAGTGGCTGCCCGGCGAGCGCGACGCCGAACCGCTCGGCCGCCTGGGCTGCTGTGTAGTAGCCAAGCCGTACATCCGTCAGCACTGCCTCGGGGTCGCGCGCGAAGGGGTCGCCGTAGCCGCCTCCACCAGGCGTTCCCACCCGTACCCGATCGCCCGCCTTGAGGTCGATCCCCTGCTCTTTCGAGAGGTGCTGGGGCACATAGGCCTGACCGTTGCGCCAGACCTCGACCGTGTTGGGCTCACCCTCGGCACCGCCCAGCGCGCCCAAGGGGCCATAGCGGCCGTGATCCATGACGAAAGAGGCCTGCGCCTCGCCGCGCCTGAGCTCGATCTCGTAATCCAATCCGAAACCGCCGCGCTGCTTGCCGGCACCACCGGAACCTTCGCGCAGGGCATAGCGGCGATAGAGCACCGGAAAGGCCTGCTCCATGATCTCCACCGGCGGCGCCTTGGAAATGCCGATGGTGGAGCAGCCGTTCGAGAGTCCGTCGTGCTTGGCATTGCCGCCGTAGCCGCCGCCGGAGAGCTGGTACATGACATAGCCGCGCCCGCGCTCCGGGTCCTCGCCGCCCAGCGCGAAGTTGCCGCTGGTGCCTGCGGGGGCTGCCGTCACCTCCTCCGGCAAGGCCTGAACCAGGGCTGCAAAGACGGCCTCGGCGATGCGCTGCGAGACTTCGGCCGCGCAGCCCGAAACCGGCCTGGGATAGGCTGCATCGAGGAAGGTGCCGACCGGGCGTTTCACGATCAAGGGCTCGAAGGCGCCGGCCGAAATCGGCACCTCGGGGAAGATATGGCGAACGGCCAGATAGACCGAGGAAAGCGTCGTTGCCAGGACCGAGTTCATCGGCCCCTGACAGGGCGGCGACGATCCTGCGAAATCGAAGACCAGGTCCCGGCCCTGCTTGGTGACGGCCAGCGCGATCTCAAGCGGTTGATCGACCACACCGTCGGAATCGACGAAGGCGCTGGCCCGATAGGTACCCTCGGCGATGCGGTCGATCTGCGCGCGCATCTGCGCCACAGCCCGGATGCGCAGCTCGCCGATGGCTTCCTGCACGGCCGCATCGCCATAGCGATCCAGCATCTCGTGCAGGCGCTTCTCGCCGACCAGAAGGGCGGCGGCCTGCGCCTTGACATCGCCGATCCGCTGTTCGGCGACGCGAATGTTGGAGCAGATGATGGCGTAGATCTCGCGGTCCAGTTGGCCGCGCTTGAACAGCTTCACCGGCGGCAGACGCAACCCCTCTTGTTCGACCGCCGTCGCCGAGGCCGAGAAGCCACCGGGGACCGTGCCGCCGATGTCAGGCCAATGACCGGTGTTGGACAGCCAGCAGAAGATCTCGCCATTGCGATAGAAGGGTCTGGCGAAGCGCACATCCATCAGATGCGTGCCGCCCAAATAGGGGTCGTTCACGATGTAGATGTCGTCCGGCTCCGGCGGCAGGACGCGCCCTTCCGCGATCATCTCGATCAGGGTGCGGGTCGAGAACTGCATGGTGCCGACGAAGATCGGCAGCCCGCCCACGCCTTGCGCGATCAGCGCGCCGTCGGCGGCCGCATAGATCCCATCCGATCGGTCGTTGGCTTCGGCAATCACCGGAGAGAAGGCGGCGCGGGAGAAGGAGAGATCCATCTCGTCGCAGATCTGCTGCAGGCCGGCCTGGATCACCGTCAAGGTGATGGGGTCGAGGGTCATGCGTCTCCTCCCGCGATTTCGATGACGATGTTGCCCTCGCGATCTTGGCGCGCAAGGTTGCCGGGCTCGATCACCGTCGTTGCGTCCATCTGCTCGACCAGAGCCGGCCCCGCGAAGGCGGCACCCGCCGGCAGCCAGTCGCGCCAGTAGACCGGGGTTTCCTGCCAGCCCCCGTCGAACCAGACCGGACGGTGCTCCCGCAGCGCCTCATCCAGGCTGGCGCGCCGCTCTGCCGGATCGATCAGGGTCGAAAGTGCCAGGTGCTGGCGAATCCCGATGACCGAGCAGTTGAGGTTCACAAGATTGGCCTTGATATCGTCGAGCGCCACCTGGAAGCGCTGAAAGTAAGTCTCTTCGAAAAGCCGTTGCAAAGTCTCGCCATCGGGACGGCCATCGGGCAGAGGCACGCGCAGCAGGTGGGTCTGGCCGACGAACTGCATGTCGGCACTGAAGCGCACGCGCGTTTCGGTGACGCCGACGGTCTCGGCAGCGATCAAAGCGCGCCCCTCGGCCTCCTGACGGGCAAAGATGGCGTGGACCTCGGCCAGGTCCGCGCTGCCGAGCGGCTGATTGACCGTGTTGACGAAGTCGTGGCGCAGGTCGGCGACGACACAGCCCAGCGCATTGGTGATCCCTGGCCGCCCCGGCACCAACACCCGCGGCACGCCCAGCTCGCGCGCCAAGGCCACGGCATGCAGGGGTCCGGCACCGCCGAAAGCAAAGAGCGCGAAGTCGCGTGGATCGGCGCCCAAGGAGATCGAAACCATACGAATGGCGCCGGCCATACGCGCGTTTGCCACCTGCAGCACGGCGGCGGCGGCAGCCTCGCTGTCCAAGCCCAGAGGATCGCCCAGCCGCTGCTTGAAGATGGCCGAAATCTGCGCTGTAGAAACGGGTGAGTCGACCGACAGCAGGGCCTTGGCATTCAAGCGCCCCAACAGCAGATTGGCATCGGAAATGGTCGGTGCCTCTCCGCCCTTGCCATAGCAGATCGGACCGGGATCGGCTCCGGCACTCTCGGGGCCGACTTCCAGCAAACCGGCGTCGTTCACCCGCGCGATCGAGCCGCCACCGGCGCCGACGGTGCGCACATCGACCATCGGCAGGTGGATCGGCATCGCATACTCGACTTCGATCTCGCTGGAGACGGCCGGCTCTGCATCGCGGATCAGCGCTACGTCGGTGGAGGTTCCGCCCATGTCATAGGTAATCAGGTTACCGATGCCGGCATGTCGGCCGGTGTAGGCTGCGGCCATGACACCGGACGCAGGGCCGGACATCACGGTCTTGGCCGCCTCCTCCGCCACCCGCTCGGCCGAGACCATCCCGCCGTTGCCGTTCATGACCAGCAGTTCGTGCCGATAGCCGCGCCCGCGCAACTCGTCGCGCAGTCGCTCCAGATAGCGCTCCAGAAGTGGCTGCACGGAGGCATTGACCGCCGCCGTCACGCCACGCTCGAACTCCCGACTTTCCGACAGCAGGGCGTGGCTCATGGTGATGTGGCGATTCGGCCAAAGGCTTGCGGCAATCTCGGCCGCACGCCGCTCGTGCGCCGGATTGGCATAGGCATGCAGGAAGAGGATTACCAGGGATTCACACCCTTCCTCCCGCAGCTTGCACACAGCCTCTTCTACTGAAGGCTCGTCCAAGGGCGTCACGATCCGGCCACCGGCATCCATGCGTTCGCTAACTTCGAGACGCAGGTTCCGTGGAATGATCGGGCGGAATTCTCCAAACAAACCATAAGCTTGTGGCCTAGTTCTGCGTCCTAGTTCGAGAAGATCTCGAAAGCCCGCGGTGGTGATCAGCCCGGTACGGCACAGCCGTCGCTCAAGCACCGCATTGGTCGTTGTGGTTGTGCCATGGACGATCAGATCGACCTGCTGCAAGGCCGCATCGGCCGACTCCAAGGCAGCCAGCACACCGCGCGCCTGATTATCCAGGGTGGTCGGGGTCTTGGCCAAGCGCACCTGCCCCGCTTGCCGGTCGACATAGAGAAGATCGGTGAAGGTCCCGCCTACATCGACACCGACGACAATCTCGCCCGCTTCGCTATCCATATCCCTATCGACCCTACCTGCCGCCGCCAAAAATCATTTGTATACAAACGGCTTTTACCCGCCTGCGCAAGCGGTGGAGAGCAGTCTTCAGGCCTCTAGGAAGCCACGCTCTTCGAACCAGGGCACCAGATGGGCGATCGAAGGCAGGACGACATCGGCAAAGACGGCCAGGCTCGAGCGTTCGCCGGTGCCGGTCATGACCGCGATCAGACAGCCATAGCCGGCCGCCCGCCCCATCATCAGGTCCGTCAAGTTGTCACCGACGACGGCCAGGCTTTCAGGCGCGTGCCCGGTGGTTTCGGCAAAGGCCAGTGCCATGCCAGGTCCGGTCTTGCTGCCGTGCCCGCTGTCATAGCCGCTGATGAAGTCCAACAGCTGCTCTGCCTGATGGCGCTTTACCAGGCCTCTGGCCCCTGCCTCGCTGTCGCTGGTCGCAATACCGAGCGATAGGCCCCTCTGACGCAGACTTTCAAAGAAGGGACGCAAAGGCACGACAGGTTCAGCGGAAATCACCCCCTCTTGCACGGCATAGACATCGATCTTGCTCTCCAGCGCGGCGATGTTGTCGGCCTTGAGGAAAGGCTTCCAAGCCTCGGCCAAGTCATGCGTGTTGCCGGCTGCCATCACCGAATCCGCAGCGGCGCGCTGGCTGCCATGGTCGAAACCGATCGCCTCGAGCATGCTATCGGCCAGCTGTGCATCGCCATCGGAGAGGTCGAGCGCCAGTCGGCGCATCGGCCCAATCCAACTGGCGTGAAAATCGATCAGAGTTCCGTCCTTGTCGAACAGCACACCCTTTAGCTTCGACATGAAGCGGTTCTCCTTAAACCGTTTTAGGCGGTGTGGACGGATTTGACGAGAATGAAGGCTGCGGCGAGAGAGACAATGGCCTGGAAGTTGGCTTTGGTCTTCTCGCAGCGCAGGGCTACTCGTTTGAAACGCTTTAGTTTTCCCACTGCCTGCTCGATGCGTG
>JAVJSY010000083.1:0-15438 GCA_040219175.1 Kiloniellales bacterium | reverse complement strand
GCAACCCAGAGGGATGGTTCCCATCCCTCTGGGTTGCACCACCAGATCAACACGTTAGTGGGCCGATTTACCGAACGCTTGGGATCCAAGCGTTCGGTAAATCGGCCCACTAGCTGCGACTGGCTCCAACCAGATCGCGGTGCGCGATCTCCAGGTGCTCGCGCACGATGCGCACGGCGTTCTCCGTATCGCGGGCGCGGATCGCCTCGTAGAGGCCGCGGTGCTGGTCGTTGTAGGACTTCTGGCGCTCGGGCGAGAGCACCTTGTCGCGCATCCGTGCCCACTGGGCGTGGCTGCGCACCGTGTTGATCTGGCGATAGAGCCCGATCATCAGCGGATTGCGGGTACAGTCGGCCAGCGCCTGATGGAAGGCCGCATCGGCGCGCGTAAAGGCCTCGCGATCGCGGATGTCACAGACCTCCACCTCGCTCAGCGCCTCGGCCATGCGGTCGAGATCGCGCTGGGTGGCGTGCACGCTTGCCAGCCTGGCCATTTGCGGCTCGATCGCCAGGCGCACCTCGATCAACTCGATCGGGCTGGTACGCTCCGCGACATCGTCGTCTTCGGCGTCGCTTCGGTGGTTGACGAATGTGCCACTGCCGACGCGTCGGATGACCAGGTTACTCTCTTCCAACTGGCGCAAAGCCTCCCGCACCGTGGAGCGCGAGGCGCCAAAGTGCTGCGCCAAGTCGCGTTCGGCGGGAAGGCGTTCGCGGTAGCCGTAGCTGCCCTCCAGAATGGCTCGGCGAAGCTGGGCTGCAATCGAGGCAGCCCCGCCAACCGCGCTGGGCAGCTGCCCTTTCTGCCGATCGCTCTCGCGCCCCTCGATGGGGCGCTCGTCTTTGGCTTCATCATTCATGAACAAGCCATACCAATTTAGACCACTGACAGTCCAATAAAAAATTTTGGTTTCAATTGGGCTCAGTTTGTGTTGTCATCCTGTCCTAGGGGATCGCCCGCCATCGTCGCTTCGAGATGAGGGGGCGGCGGCGGTCGCCGCGGTCTGAACGTGGTCCACTTCGGCAACTCCGGCGGATCGAACGAACAGGCCAACCACTAACGAAGGGAGAGCGAGCGGAATGGCTCACAACACGGATCTGGAAGCCTACGTGGACGCGCCCGGCCGGGCCGACATGGTAAAGGCCGTGCGCGAGAAGATCGACGCGCTGGGCATCGAGTACATCTACTATCAGTTCGTCTCGGTAACGGGACGCATCGTCGGCAAGGGTATTCCCTCCGACCATTGGGAGACCACGGCCGAACGTGGTTTCCAATTGGTCTACGGTTCCACGGCCAACCTCTTTCTCGATAGGCATGGCGACTATCTGGGCTATGGGCCGGAAGCCTCCGAGCTGGTCGGCATTCCCGATGCCGAGACCTTCTGCCAACTGCCTTGGGACAAGCGGGTCGCGCGGGTCTTCTGCACGCTCTTCCGCAACCGCGAGGAGCGCGAGGATGCCGGCGCCTTCCTGACCGCCGACTGCCGCGGCAACCTGCGCCGCATTCACGAGGCCTTCCAGGAGAAGCACAACGGTCTGCACATGCGTCACGGCACCGAGCCGGAGATGATGTGGCTGAAGCGCGACGAGGACGGCAAGCTCACCGGCTACACCAAGCCCAACTGCTATCACATCGACCAGTTCGAGATGCTGCGCCCGGTCTTCCTGCGCTGCGTCGAGTATGGCCGGGCCATGGGCTTGGACATGATCCAGGGCGACCACGAGGACGCACCGGGCCAGCTCGAGCTGAACTTCATGTACGACGATCCCATGCGCACCGCCGACAGGCTGACGACCTATCGTCAGATCTGCGCCCAGGTGGCGCGTGAGTTCGGCCTGATCGCTTGCTTCATGACCAAGCCCTTCATGAACGTTTCCGCATCGGGCTGTCACCACAATGTCTCGCTCTGGTATGGCGGCGAAGACCAGGTCAACAAGCTGGGCCACGAAGATCTGCCGGGCATGCCCGACACCTTCTCCTACCGGAAGGGCGGCGAGAACACCTTCATGCCCGATCCTTCGTTGGATGCACGCAAGCCCGGTCCGATCGGCCTCAAGTCCATCGGCGGCGTGATCGAGCATCTGGGTGCGCTGACCGCCATCGGCTGCCCGACCGTCAACTCCTACCGACGGCTTTGGGACACCGGCTTCTGGGCACCGATCTTCGCCGACTGGGGCTATCAGAACCGCACCTGCGGTCTGCGCGTCTCCGCCCCGGGACGCTTCGAGTATCGCGCCGTCGATTCGATGGTGAACCCCTACTTGATGGCCGGCGCCATCCTGAAGGCCTTCGACGACGGCCTCGACCGGGACCTCGACCCGGGCGAGCCCGAAGAGCGCAACATCTATCAGGCGATGGAAGAAGGTAAGCAGGTCAAGAAGCTGCCGATGAGCCTGGGCGAAGCCTTGGCCCGCCTGGAAACCGATGACGTGATCAAGTCGGCCATGCCGGGTGAGATGCTGAAGGTCTTCACCGAGTACAAGAACGACGAGTGGGAGCGTTTCAACGCGACCGTCACCGATTGGGACGTCGAGACCTACCTCGACTGCCTGCCGTAATCCCCTCTTGGCTCGGGTTAGGGCTCTGCCCTGCCCGAGCCAACTTTTTTACAACCCCTAACGTTCAAGGAGAGGTTACCCAGCCATGTGCGGAATTGCCGGCCTCATCCACCGAGGCAAGTCGTCGAACATCGGCGCCGAAATGACGGCGATGCTGCGCGCGCTGAAACACCGTGGGCCGGACTCGACCGGCTTTGCGGTTTATGGCGAGCCCAGCCAGGCCGACTATGTAATGCGCTTCAAGGTCGCCGAGCAGGAAGACCTGAAGAAAGGCATTGCCATCCACCAGCAGGTGAAGGATCGACGCCAGGCCGTCGACGAGCGCATGGCGGCGATCGGCGCCACGGTGACCGAAAGCGAGGCGGCGACCGAGTATGCCTTCCGCTATCGCTTCTCCGTCGACGGCTCGCTGACCAAGCTGGCCGAACAGATGGAAGACATCGACGGCGTTGAGATCCTCTCCATCGGCCGCGGTCTGGAACTGATCAAGGACCTGGGCGACGCCGATCGGGTGTCCGATCAGTACGGTCTGGGCAGCTTTGCCGGCACCCATGGCATCGGCCACACCCGCATGGCCACCGAGTCGGACGTCGACATCCGCTCCGCCCATCCCTACTGGGCCTATCCCTACTCCGACATCTCGGTCGTCCATAACGGCCAGATCACCAACTATTGGAACAAGCGCCGCGACCTGGAACGCCGCGGGAATCGCTTCGTCTCCAACTGCGATTCCGAACTTCTGGCGGTCTACACCGCCGACAAGCTGGAGCGTGGCTTCACGCTGGAGGACTCGCTCAAGCAGTCGGTCGAAGAGATCGACGGCGTCTTCACCTACTTCGTCGCCACCAAGGACGAGCTGGGCATGGCCAAGGACACCATGGCGGCAAAGCCACTGGTGCTCTTCGAAAGCGACGACGTGGTCGCGATCGCGTCGGAGGAAATTGCCATTCGCACGATCTTCCCCGAGGAGATCGACACCTTCGATCCCTATGAAGGGGAGGTTCGGGTATGGAAAGCCTAGAGATGCAAGAGGATCGCTCGCATGCCATGGGCATGCACACCGAGCAGCTTCGCGGCCGCTCGCAGCAGATGTTCTTCGAGCCGGATGCGGAAGAGAATTTCGTCTATCCCGACGGCTTCGACGTCGACTACAACAAGCGCGCCGAGTTCGACGCGAAGGACCTGACCAATAAAGAGGTTAACCTTAAGATCCGCGAGCTGATGCAGTCCGGCCACGGTACCATCGTGGTCAAGAACCCGATGGCCCGTCACGCGCTGGGCGTCGGCATTCTGAACCGGCTCAACCTCTACTTCGAGGGTTCGCTCGGCTATTTCGGCGTCGGCGTCATCGACGGGCCGAACGTGCGCATCTCCGGCCGTGTCGGCTGGTCGTGTGCCGAGAACATGATGGCCGGCACCGTGGTGATCGAAAAGAACGCGGGCTCGCTCTTCGGGGCGGCAATCCGCGGCGGCGATCTGGTCTGCAAGGGCCATGTCGGCGCACGCACCGGCATCGACATGAAGGGCGGCACCATCATGGTCGGTGGCGACACCGGCGCCTTCTCGGGCTTCATGATGCAGCGCGGACGCATGATCGTGTGCGGCAACGCCGGTCACAACCTGGGCGATTCGATGTACGACGGCACGATCTTCGTCGGCGGCGAGGTCAAGTCCCTGGGCGTCGACTGCGTGCCGGCAGAGCTGAGCGACCTGGATCGTCAGTGGTTGGACCGCAAGCTCTCCATGTACGATCTCAAACCCGCTCAGGGCGTCGACCACTTCAAGAAGCACGTCGCCGGCAAGCAACTCTGGAACTACGACAACCTGGAGCCGCATGAGAAGAAGCTGGTCCTCTAGAGAGAGAACCCGAGCAGTCCTTCTCATTCCAGCCCTGAACAGGAGCACACACTCATGGCCAATCAGCCTCTGCCGGAGGAGCATCGCGAGAAGAAGCCTCTCGGCCGCGACCGCTACCGCCTCGGCAACTCCTTCATCTTTCCCCCGCATGTCGTCGACGACATTCACATCAAGGCCGAGCTCGGCCGCTATCGCATGCGCGGCTTTTCGCTGTTCAAGAACATCCCGCACTGGGACGAGCTGACCTTCCTGCCGGGCACCCTCACCCGCTTCGTGATCGAGGGCTACCGCGAGAAGTGCGAGACCAAGACCGTGCTGGGCCCGATGTGCAAGAACCCCATGGTTCTGGACATCCCGGTCTATATCACCGGCATGTCCTTCGGCGCGCTGTCCTACGAGGCCAAGATCGCGCTGGCCCGCGGCGCCACCATGGCGGGCTCCGCCACCTGCTCCGGCGAGGGCGGGATGATCCCGGACGAGCGCCGCTATTCGATCAAGTGGTACTATCAGTGCATCCAAAGCCGCTATGGCTTCAACCCGCACCACCTGCGCTTGGCCGACGCCGTCGAGTTCTTCATCGGCCAGGGCTGTAAGGTTGGGCTGGGCGGTCACTTGATGGGCCAGAAGGTGACCGACCAGGTCGCCGAGATGCGCTCGCTGCCGGCCGGTATCGATCAGCGCTCGCCGGCCCGTCACCCGGACTGGATGGGTCCCGACGATCTGGCGCTCAAGATCGAAGAGGTCCGCGAGGCCACCGATCACCAGATCCCGATCCAGCTGAAGCTGGGCGCAGCACGCGTCTACGACGACGTGCGGATGGCGGCCAAGACCGGCCCGGACATCATCTACATCGACGGCATGGAGGGCGGCACCGGTGCCGGCCCGCACATCGCCACCGAAGAGACCGGTGTTCCCGGCATCGCCGCGGTCCGTCAGGCCCGCAAGGCCCTGGACGACGTCGGTGCGTCGGGCAAGATCTCGCTGGTCTATGCAGGCGGTATCCGCAATGGCGCCGACATCGCCAAGGCCGTGGCCCTGGGCGCGGATGCGGTCGCCATCGGCCACTCGGCGCTGATGGCGCTCAACTGCAACAAGGACATCCCCGAGGCCGACTACGAGGCCGAGATGGGTGTCGAGGCGGGCAACTGCTACCACTGCCATACCGGTCGTTGCCCGGTCGGCGTGGCGACGCAGGACACCGAGCTGCGCAAGCGTCTGGATCCCGACGAGGCGGCCGAGCGGGTCTACAACTTCCTGCACACGCTGACCCTCGAGTGCCAGATGCTGGCCCGCGCCTGCGGCAAGACCAACATCCACTCGCTCGAGCCCGAGGATCTGGCAGCCCTGACGATGGAAGCCTCGGCCCTTGCCGGCGTGCCCATGGCGGGAACCAACTACACCGTCGGCGTCGACGACTATCACCACCTCTAAGAACGCGTTTTGACACTGCCGTGGAGGATCCGCCCGGATCCTTCTCGGACAGGTCCCCAAGAGAAACGCGAAGGAGACAAGATCATGGCAGGCACTTCTTACAAGGGCTCCGAGATCAAGGACATCGATCAGTTCCTGACCGATACCTCGGGCCTGGCCAGCGATCGCGAGAAGGAAATCGGCCAGCACATCGGCTATCGCTACGATGTCAACCTGCTGCCGGACTACGATCGCCTGACCCCCTTTCTCAAGCAGTACATGGAGGTCATGGGCTGGGACGACCTGAACTGGCTGGAAGACGTCCACATGGGCTACGAAGAGGGCCGCCCGGCCGTCTTCGATCGCAACATCAACGGCTGGGTCACCATCCCCGAAGGCACCACCTTGCCCGAGACCCAGCAGGACCGTGACATGCTGGCCCGCGAGCTACTGATCAAATTCCAGATGTCCAAGCACCATCCCATGGTAGAGCTGAACAAGGCCTACCGGAAGTTCTAACCCTGAGTCCAGGGTTTGATTAAGAAAGGGCGCCGGAGTGGCGCCCTTTCTATGTGTTGCGTTGCTTCTCTTGATATTACTTCAGGCAGAGGAAGAAGTCATTGAAGAAGCCCTGGTGAGGGTTGCAGGGCGGCATGGCGTCGCCGCCGTCGGGATAGTCCTGAAAGAGTGGGTGACCGCTGCCGCGATCGATGACGATGCTGGCCGGGCCAGAGATCCTGGCAGCATCGCCTTCCAGAAGCTTGGCCTGATAGACCAGCTTGCCGTCCTCAAAGGCAACGTCGCTCAACTCTACGATCGGCGTTGGCGCGTCCATTGCATTGTGCACGACAAGCGCCGCGTTTGGCGGGTTGTCGACGAAGCCGCTGCCCTCGCTATGCCAATAGTCGACGAAGCGCTGATGCGGCAGAAACCCCACCTGGCGACCGGGCGCATCGGCGAAATAGAGCGTCATCGCCCCGATCCCGCTCATCGTCAAGCTGCCCTCCTCCAGGACGGCATCCTCCGCCGTTTGGGTAAAGAGATAGGTGGGCGCCGGCGTGGTCTCGCTCGCCGGCGGCTGATCCTGCGCGTCGGCCGCGCCAGCCCCTTGCGTAAACAGCAAGGCACCAAGCGCCGCTGCGCCAACAAATCGATTCATAACCCGCCTCCCATAGGGCTGGAACGTTGCACAGTACCCGGGTACCGCAAACTTCGGCTATTGATACTTGTATATAGTGTGGCTTTCGATCCAGAGAAGGCTGAACTGAACATTCGTCTAGCCCTTTGGCACCCTAAAGCGGCGTCTCCGGCTGGCATTCGCTCGGGCTCTGTCCGGTGCCGCCGAAGCCGCCGTCGATTGGCTCTTGGTCTTGCTCTTGCAGCTTGAGGCACTGGGTTTCGGGCGGCTGCGGTTCCGAAGAGGCGCAGGCGACCAGGATGAGGAAGAGCAGGGACAAGAGGGACAGGGATTTCCAAGAGGGACAGGGATTTCATGGTGCTTGTTCCTCGTCCTTGGGCGGTTCTTCGACATAGATAAAGGCGCCGCAGCGGAAGCGTCCGCGCGCCTGTGCGTCGCCATTGTCACGAGCCTGCAGTGCTTGAGCGCGCGCGTTGACCTCTTCCAGCGCGGCCTGCTGCAGGCGGCGCGCATCGTCAGTGGTCGGATTCGAGGGCGCCAAGCGGTCTAGGCTGCACCTTTGCCAAGATGACGTCCATCACTTCCCGAACCCAGGAAACTGGACTTACCCTGAGACATGGGTGACCATTGCCAAAGCTAGCGGAGTAGCCCAATGCGCAGGACAATCCCACCTTCCCTATGGCAGTTGCCAGCGCTCACGCGAGCTGCGGCGGCCCTGACCTTGGCCGTCACGGCTTCCTCGACAGCAGGCGCGCAGGACCTTGCTGCCGGCGCCGGACAGGAGGAGGTGGGGGCCTATTGCAGCGGCTGCCACGCCACCAATCTGATCAAAGCCAGCTCCGGTTATTCGGCCGAGGACTGGCGCAAGCTGACAGCAACGATGATCGATCTCTCAGGCGTGCCCGATACGCAGGATCTTATCGTCGACTATCTTGCGACACACTACCCACCGAGTGACAGGCGCAGCCCCAATTTGATGCCCGGCGATACCGAGATCGCCTTCAGGGAATGGGTGGTTCCAACTTTGGGTCAACGCCCTCGCGATCCGGTCGAAGCTGGCGATGGCTCGATCTGGTGGGCGGCACAATGGGGCAACCTGATTGGCCGCCTCGACCCCGTCAGCGGCGAGATGCGCGAGTACCCGCTTCCCGCCGGCGCCCATCCCCATACCGTCACCATGGGACCGGACGGCCGCGTCTGGTACACCGGCAACAAGAACGGAACCATGGGCGTCCTCGATCCTGCCAGCGGCAGCGTCACGGAATACCCCATGCCGGACCCGGCGGCACGCGACCCGCACTCGGCGATTTTCGACCCCGACGGGATACTCTGGTTCACCTTGCAGCACAGCAACATGGTGGGCCGCTTGGACCCGGCAAGCGGCGAGGTCAGGCTCGTCAGTGCGCCCAGCCAAGGCTCGCGGCCCTATGGGATCAAGATCGACCCGGACGGCATTCCCTGGGTCGCCTGCAACGGAGGTCCCTGTTTGCTGCGGATAGACCCACAGACCATGGCCGTGAGCGAAGTCGCTCTGCCAACACCTGGCACCAGGGTACGCCGCCTCGATGTCGCCAGCGACGGGACCATCTGGTACGTGAATTCGGGCCAAGGGCGACTGGGGCACTACGATCCCAAGAGCGGCGAGATCCGCGAATGGGATTCGCCCAGCGGCGCGGACTCTCACCCCTACGCAATCGCGATCATTGACGACATCATCTGGTACAATGAATCGGGCAAGCGACCCGACACCCTGGTGCGTTTCGACCCGCAGAGCGAAACCTTTCAAAGCTGGGCGATACCCTCGGGTGATTTCTACGCCGGCATCGTCCGCCACATGCGCCCGACCGCCGAGGGCCAGCTGCTGATTCACCAGAGCGGCACCAACCGCGTGATCCTTGTGGAAACCGATCCTTAGAGCGGCCCGCGGACTGTCTTGACCGGCTGCTCTAGCCTTGCGCCGCCAGCCTCACCTGCTTGCGTCCGAACCAGATCGTCAGGGCGGCTGCCAGGATGATCAGGGGCGCGGCGGCCAGGTTGACCGCGGTCCAGCCCAGGCTGTGCAACAGACCGCCTGAGGCGAAGGAAGCCACCGCCGCGATGATGGCGATGGAGAGTTCCGCGGCGCCCTGGACCCGGCCGCGCTCTTCGGGACGGTGGGCGGCGGTGATCATCGTCGTGCCGGCGACATACATGAAGTTCCAGCCGGTCCCCAGCAGGATCAAAGCCAGGCCGAAGTTCATGAAGTCGATGCCGGCAGCCGCCGCGGCCATGCTGGCCAACAGCATGACCGCACCGACCAGAGCGATGGCGGAGGTACCGAAGCGATCGATCAGCCGCCCGGAGAAGAAGGAAGGCAGGAACATACCCAGGACATGCCACTGGATCACCAGGGCGGCATCGGCGACCGGGTAGTTGCAGGCGACCATGGCCAGCGGTGTTGCCAGCATGACGAGAACCATCACGCCCTGGGCGATGCCGGCGTTGGCGATGGCGACGATCAGGGTGGGCTGCCGCAGGATCTCGCGCATCGGCCGCCCGGCCTTGGCCTCTTGCCGGGTCGTCGGGCGCTCTTCGTTGAGGAAGACGATGAAGCCGGTCGCGACGATGCTGAGTGCTGCCACGAAGAGGAATGAACCGGCGAAGAAAACCGGCGCGAAGAGGTCCTTGGACCAGATCGCCAGCGACGGTGCGGCCAGCGCGGCGACGATGCCGCCCAGCATCACCGTCGAGACGGCGCGCCCGCGCCGCTCCGCCGCCACGGAGTCCGTGGCCGCCAGGCGATAGTACTGCCCCACCGCCTGATAGCCGCCGAGGATCCCGCTGCCGAGGCAAAACAGAACAAAGTCGCCGGCAAAGATGGCCTCGGCCGAGACCAGGCCACCGGCCAGCCCGGAGAGAGCCCCCAGCATGAAGCCGGTCCGCCGCCCCATGCGCTGCATCAGAAGCGAGGCCGGGCGGGTCACCAGGATCGCCGCAAAGGCCATGATGCCAGCCGGCAGGGTGGCCAGCGACCTGTCCTCCGCCAGGATCTGACCGACCAGGCCGGACATGGTGATCCCGACCATCAGGGCGCTCCAGAAAAGGGCTTGGCAGGCGGTCAGCAGGATGACGTTGCGATCCCAGGAGATGAAGGTCACGGGCGGTTCGCTTTCTGTGCTTGGCGTGAGGGTATGATACCAATCGGCGTTGAGTGGAACTCATCGACGTTTGGCAAGCGCGACCGCGCGCCCGCAGCGAAGCGAGGATGAGCCTGCGTGGCGTTTGAACGCATGAAAGAGCTGATATGAGCCGCATCACTGCCACTCGGTATCACTGGGCGGTCGCGCCGTCCGTGTGCCGGAAGCGGCGCCGGTAATCCTGCGGTGCGACCTTGAGGTGGCGTTGAAAGACGCGGCGCATGGTTTCGGGATGACCGAAGCCGCAGCGCTCGGCGATCCGCGGCAGGGCATCGGCACTGTCCTCCAGTGCGCGGCGGGCCGCTTCGATCCTGGCGCGCTCGACGAACTTGGCCGGAGTCGAGCCGGTCTCCTTGACGAAGACGCGGGCAAAGTTGCGTGGGCTCATCGCCACCTGCTCGGCCAGAGCCTCCACCGAGAGATCGGCATCGAGGTTGTCCAGGATCCAGGACTGCAACTGCCTGAGCGGCGCCGGCTCGGCGGTCTGCGCTTCCAGATGCTGGCTGAACTGCGACTGACCGCCGGGCCGCTTCAGGAAGACCACCATCTCGCGGGCCGTGGCCAGAGCGGCGGGCCGCCCGCAATCCTCTTCCAAGAGCGCCAGCGCCAGGTCCATACCAGCCGTCACCCCGGCGGAGCTGTAGATCTGACCGTCGCGGACATGCAGGCGATCGGGCTCGACCGTCACCTCCGGAAAGCGCGCCGCCAGCTCGGCACAGTAGCGCCAATGCGTCGTCGCGCGGCGTCCCTGCAAGAGGCCGGCCGCCGCCAGAATGAAAGCACCGCTGCAGATCGAACCCAGCCGGCGCACCTTGGGCGCCATCTGCCTAAGCCAGGTCAGCACCCGCTGGTCGCGCATCATCTCGGCATATCCATAGCCGCCCGCGACCAGCAGAGTATCGACGCCCTCCAAGACCGCGTCGATGCCGCGGCTGGCCACAAGGTCGAAGCCAGCCGAGGTCGTGATCGGCCCGGCGCTGGGCCCGATGATCTCAACCCGATAGGCGATCTGTTCGCCCGGAGGCGTCTGCGCATAGGTATCGCGCATGTAGCGGCAGGCCCCGGCAAAGACCTGCAGGGGACCGACGACATCCACCGCGTTCGCATCCGGATAGGCCAGCATGACGATGCGCTTGGGCGGCCGGCATTGGTTGACAGGCATCATGGCAATCTCCTTGGCAAAGGAGACTGCGCGATCATGGATCTGGCAGCAATGACAAGTTCTCCACGATTCCTGCCAGATCAAGCAAAGGCACCTCGCGCCCACGGCCCTCTGTGGGGCGCGTTCGATCCCCGTGAGCAAGCAAAGATGAGTTGGTGAGCTAGGGTCTCTCTAAGAGGGACCTACCCTCGATCTCTCAACTCTCGTGCCGCGACCACCAGGCTGCGGACGCGGGTTGCGGGGTCCTGCATGGCGTCCAGCACCTGGAAGAAGCCGGTCCAGTTGCCGTTGCCGGCCTGCTTGAGCGCGATCGTCAGCAGGGCCTGGGCGCGGCCGGTGGGGTCGACGATGCTGCGGGCCTTGAAGACGGCACCGGGCAGATCGCCGCTTTCGGCGACGAGGTAGGAGAGGAAGGCGCGCGTGCGACCGCGCAAGGGGGCGTCCTTGATGCCGCGCGCAATCGTCATCGCCGCCTCCGCTTGGCCGGATTCGCCCAGGGCTTCGGCGAGGCTGCTCATGATGCGAGAGGTCGCGTAGTCGTCTTCGGCGGCCTCGCCCATCTCGCCGACTTCATCGAAGAGGGCCTCTGCTGCCTCTTCGTCCTCGACGGCGACCAGGGCCTTGGCAATGTCGAGAAGCGCCAGGGCGCGCTCCTGATCGAAGTCGATCGCCCGCGCGGCTGCCAGCGCGGCATCGAACTGGCTGAGCGCAACATAGCCGGTAACGGCCTGAACCAGGACGCCGTCTCGCGTGACCCCGGCTTCCAGGCCCGCCGCGACCGCGTCGGCCATCTCCGGCAAACCCGAATCGGCCATAGAGGCAGCCAGTGCGACCTTCAGAAACTCGCTGAGGCGCTGGTGCTCCATCTGGTCGGTGATGTCCAAGGCGACTTGCAGATGCGCACGTGCCGCTGCCTTGTTTCCGCCTTCGGCCTCCAGCACAGCCAGGTCGCGCAAGGCATCGACCTGCCGGTCCGCTGCTTCGATCCCGCTCACCAAATCCGCTGCCGTCGCGAAGTCACCGCCCTCGGCCAAGCGCAGCGCAACGAACTCCAGCGCACGGTCGCGCTGGCGGCCGGACGCAAGCAGCGCCAAGGTTCTCCGCGCCGCCTCTGCCCGACCGGCCTCAGCCTCGCGTTCTGCCAAGGAGGTCAAGGCCCGCTCGCGCCAGTGGGGATCGGCGATGTGGTCGGCCGTTGCCAGCGCGTCCTCGTAGCGGCCTGCCATAGCCTCTGCCAGCACGATGAAATGCAGGACGTCGATACGGCGGTCCTCGGAGACCTCGCCCAAGGCGGTGGCCAAGGCCGCCCCGAAAGCGCCGGCCTCGGCCTCGGCCGTGGCAATCGCGGCATAGGCTTCCGCCTTGCCCGCGGGGGTTTCGATCGTCTCGGCAGTCGCCCGTGCGCCTTCGCGGTCGCCGCTCATCGCCTGCTGCATGGCCACCAACAGCCGGGCATTGTCCTGTTCTGCGGGATCGGCAATACGCATGAGGGTGCGTCTGGCCTCGGCCAGGCGGCCGCTGCGCGCAAACTCGGCCACCAGCGTCGATAGCAGGCGCTCCGCCGCGCGCTTGTCCGAGATCCGCGAGAGGACGCTGATCGCCTGTTTCTCATCGCCGGTCGCGGCGAGGTCGACCGCCAGGCTCATCCAGGCAAGGTCGCGAACCTCTTGGGCTACGATGTCTTCGATGGTCTTGATGGAGGCCTTGAAAGCGCCGGCAGCCGCCTGAGCATCGGCGACCTCCTGCATGGCCAGGTCGCGGGGCTGTTCGCTCTGCATCTCCAATGCGACGCCGCGGGCGGCGGAGAGCAGCGCCAAACGGCATGCGCCCGTCTCGCCTTGCTCGCAAACCTCCTGCGCAGTGCCTTCGCCAAACGCCGGCGGAACGGCCAAGAGCGCAAGCGACACCAAGGCGGCGGCACTGCCAAGACAGGCCCGCCTCAAGGACCGAACAGCAACAGCACTCACCGGCTCGCCCGGACTTCTCTGCCGCAGCATTGCTCCCGCCTTCCCTTGCTCGATTGGAGGATCTCTAAAAGACACTGCCGGGTTCGATGCCTGCAAGACCTCAAGTTCCTTTTTTTCGAACGTCTTGCCAGGTGGGGACGCCCTACCCCATTGTGCAAGGCCCGTCTGCTTCAATCAGAATGCAAGGCCCACCGCTTGCAATCCATCGCCCCCATGCACCGACCCAACCGGGCACTGAGGCAGAGCGGTTCTGGTGGGTGGGGTCTTAACGGACGCCCCTAAGCACTTTGGAAGGGATGTTGGAATGCGCCGCTTGTTCTTATCGACGATACTTGTCGTCCTATCGTTGGGGCCGTTTGCCCAAGCCGAGGAAGCACCGCTCAGGGATCAGATTCTAGAGGCCTATCAAGCCATTACCGAGGCATTCGAACTTCAGGACAGCTCGGCGATCGAAGCCCTGACGACAGCCGACCACATCGCGATCACACCCTATTACGGCGGCGCCAAGCCTATCGCCTTTCAGCTGACCTGGGCGAGCGAGCTGATCTTTACGCAAAGGCCGATCTCACCCCTGATCGTCGAGGCCGTGGGAGAAGATGTCGCTGTTCTACGCTTTAAGGCGGAAATGGAGGGCAGCTTCCGGGGCAAACCGCTACCCAAAAAGGCGGCCATCACCCTGATCTGGCAGAAGGTCGACGGCACGTGGCTGGAGCGCCTCTATCAGGAAACACCGATCGAATAGATCTATCGGCCGCGAGGCCTGCCAGTTTTTCTGCAGCATCGGCCGGCCTGGTCCAGCAGACGAGAAAGCAGTTTTTCGTTCCCAGATAGAGCCTGTTCGTCTACCATCTGGCGAGGGTGAGGTCAACTTGGGAATCTGGGTGAGGGAGTGTATGAAGGATGTCTACAACAATAACTTTTAGTGAGTTTCCATCGAACACCACCGATCCATTCTACCAGTTTGCCGATAACTCTGTTCAGTTTCGTGGAAGGATCACGGGAGACGGCGCTCAGCCTGACACTCCGGTTATATCCGGATTTCCAACATTTCAGGGCACCGTGTCTTTCAGTTTTGAAAAACCAGTCACCAGTGTCCGCCTTGATGTCGGACATGTCAGTATTATAGGCAGCACGCAGGTCGAATTCTTAGACGATTCTGGAAATATTATTACTGTATTGACCAATACGACACGTGGTGTTGAGAGGTTTTTTTTCGAGAGTCCAATTGGAATTGCCGAAGTTAGGGTTTCCAATGCACAGGGCGACTCATACTCGGTCGATACGATCGTGTTTGGCGACCCTGTCGGCAACACCATAGACGGCACCAGCGGCGACGACAGCCTGATCGGCGACAGCGAGCGAGACCGGATCGATGGTCTTAGCGGCAGCGACCGCCTCTATGGTGCCAGTGGCAACGACATCTTGCAGGGCGGTCCGGGAGCCGACGGGACGCTCGATGGCGGTTCCGGTGACGATCGCATGTTCGGCGGAGAGGATGACGATAGCGCGCTCTTCGGCGGCGCGGGTGACGATAGCCTGTTCGGAGACGGGGGAAATGACACGGCCTTTGGTGATGCCGGCGACGACACTGTGGATGGTGGCAGCGGTACCGACAAGGCTTACGGAGGCGACGGCAACGACACCTTTATCAAGACTTCCGGTATGGTGGCGTTGCTCTCCGGTGAGTCCGGTGACGATGTCATTCGCATCCTGCCGGGGCAGGGAACTGCGGGCGAGACCTTCGACGGGGGCAGCGGGACGGACAGCATCATGCTGGTGAACGGGGCCAGCCTGGGCGGCGCCGAGCTGACCTCGGTCGAGGTCACGATCACGGCCTTTTTGGGGACCTCCGGCAACGACAGCCTGGTGGGCACCACTGGCCAGGATCTGATGCTGGGATATGGCGGCAGCGATCAGCTGCTCGGCCGGGCCGGGGATGACGTCATCTATGGCGGTGCCGGAGCGGATCGACGCCTTCTGGGTCAAGGTGGTGACGATTCTGTGTTTGGCGGTGAGTCCAACGACACCACGGCTTTTGGCGGGGAAGGTCAGGATCGAATCTATGGCGACGCCGGTGCAGACACCTCGTTCAGTGGCGGTGGTAGCAACGACTATCTTTTTGGCGGCGAAGGTAGAGACTTCACCTTCCACGGCGATTCGGGACGAGATA
>JAVJSY010000082.1:0-30847 GCA_040219175.1 Kiloniellales bacterium | reverse complement strand
GCCCTTCGGGTCGCAGCCGGAGCCGCGATTGCCGCGTCGCAATGGCTTGACGATGCGCCCGGCATCGCCGGCGCCACCGCTCCTAACACTCGCGGCTCCGGCTGCGATGCAGGGCATAAGCAGTTTCCGGACGGGCTCTTAACGTGCTCGCGGAAAGACCCTGACCTTATCCAGGTCGAGCGAGAGCCGGATGGGCGTTCCAACTGCCACGTCGCTGTCCGGCGGCAAGTGCGCATAGAGCTGCTCCGATCCCGCCTGCAAGAGGGCGCGGACGTAGGTGCCAAAGAATGCGGTGTCGGAAACCCTGGTCTCGCAGAGGGGTGAATCTGCAGCACGGGAAACATGCTCCGGCCTGATCGCCAGGGTCACCGGCCCCTCAGCCGGCAGCGGTAAGACGCCGATCGGCGTCTCGATTTCCTGGCCTCTGCCCACGCCCTCGATCAGGTTGACCTCGCCCATGAAGCCTGCGGTGAAGAGGGTCGCGGGATTGCTGTAGATCCGTGCCGGGGTGCCGCGATCCTCGATCGTCCCCCGGTTCATGACGATGATGCTGTCGGCGATCGCCATGGCCTCTTCCTGGTCGTGCGTCACGTGGATGAAGGTGGTGCCGATGCGCGCCTGAATCGCCTTCAACTCGTCCTGCATCTGCCGACGGAGCTTCAGGTCCAGGGCACCCAGAGGCTCGTCGAGCAGCAGGGCTTCTGGCTCGACCGCAAGCGCACGAGCCAAGGCCACGCGCTGCCGTTGACCGCCGGAGAGCTCGTGCGGGCGCTTGCCCCCCTCCCCCGGCAAGCCGACCAGCGTCAACATCTCATCGGCCTTGGTCAGCCGGTCGGCCTTCGCCACCCCGCGCATTCTAAGGCCGAAGGCGACATTCTCGCGCAAGGTCATGTGTGGGAAGAGGGCGTAATCCTGGAAGACCGTGGTCGTCGCGCGCTTGGCTGCCGCCATCGCGGTCACCTCTTTGCCCCCCAGGAAGACCTGCCCGGAGGTCGGGGTGAGAAAGCCGCCCAGCACCGACAGCAAGGTGGACTTGCCACAGCCCTACGGGCCGAGGAGGACCGCGTACTCGCCGGCCGCGATCTCCAGGCTGATGCTGTCCAGCGCGGTGAAGTCGCCGAAGCGCATGGTGATGGCTTGAAGCGAGATGGCGGCAGTCACTTGCGCCTCCTGAGCAGCAGGGTTTCGAACAGGAGCACCAGGATCACGGAAACCAGGAACACCAGCGAGCCGATGGCGTTGGTCTTGGGATTGAGGCCGGAGCGCAGCATGTTCCAGATCTCCACCGGCAGGGTCACGTCGAAGCGCGACAGCAGGAAGGCGATGATGAACTCGTCCCAGGAGAGCGTGAGCGACAGAAAGAAGGCGGCCAGGAGCGAAGGCATGAGCATCGGTGCCGTCACCAGCCAGAGGGTCTGGAGAGTGGAGGCACCAAGATCCATCGCAGCCTTCTCGGCGGAGCGTTGATGCTCGCCCATCGAGGCGTAGATGATGGCAAAGCAGAGCGGCAGGTTGATTACCACATGGCCGATGCCGACGGTCAGCAGTGAGCGCGGCACGCCGATCTCGTTGAAGAGGGTCAGCAGGCCGAGCCCGATAATCAGATAGCTGACCGTCAGCGGTGCCGTCAGCAGCCCGCGCATCAGCGCCGTACCGGGCAGCCAGTAGCGCGCCAGGCCGAAAGCGGCCAAGAAGCCCAGCACCACCGACACGGCGGACGAGAGCAAGGCAACAAGCAGCGAGTTGACCAGCGCGCCCATCAAGCGCTGGTCGCCGAAGATCTCGCCATACCAGCGGAAGGTGGCGCCTTTGAAGGGCGGCACCGGTAAGCGGCCGTCCTGGAAGCTGAAGACCAGCAGGACCACGACCGGCAGGAAGATGAAGATATAGGCGGCGGCCAAATACGCCCAGGAAGCCCAACGCATCACGCGCGCTCCAGCCTGAGCCATCTTGCGGCCGCCAGGTAGGCCAGGGTCACCACCGCCATCAGGATCAGCGCGATCGCTGCGGCCATCGGGAAGTCCGCGCGTCGGCCGATCTGCAGCATGATCACCTGTGGCAAAACCAGCTCGTTGTTGCCGCCCAGAATCTGCGGGGTGATATAGTCGCCGATGCAGAGCACGAAGGTGAGGAAGGCGCCCACCATGATCCCCGGCAGGGTCAGCGGCAGGATCACATGGCGAAAGGTCTGCAGGCCGCTGGCACCCAGGTCGGCAGCGGCGCGGCGGTAGTTGGGCGGCAACTGCACCAGGTTGGCGTAGATCGTCAAGGTCAGCAGCATGACGAAGAAATGCACGAAGCCGATGATCGTCGCACCACGGGTGCCAGCCACGTCGATCGGCTCGGCAATCAGGCCGATGCCCAGCAGGAACTGATTGACCACGCCACCCTTGCCCAGCACCAGGAGCCAGGAATAGGAGCGCACGACGTAAGAGGTCCAGAACGGCAAGATCGCCAGGATCAGGGCCAGGCGCTGAAAGCGCTTCGGCACCCGCTCGGCGATGATCCAGGCCAAGGGATAGGCCAGCAGGATAGACAGGATCGTTACCAAGGCCGTGATCTCCAGCGAGTTGATCAGGCCTTGGAGGAAATAGGACTTCTCGAAGAAGCGGTGATAGTTGTCCAGATCCCAGCTTTGGACCAGCTGGCCCTTCTCGCGGCTCCAGAGGCTGACCGCCACCATCAGCGCCATTGGCGCGACAAAGAAAGCCGCAAGCCAAAGACCGGCCGGGAGCACGAGGCCCCAGCCGGTCGAAGCGCGCCCTGCTGCGGCAGGCTGCATCTTGGTGCTAGTGCTGCAGCATCTCCGCCCAGGCGTCCTGCATCTCCAGATCGAGATCCTCGTCGGGCGCCGGGTAGAGCTGAGTATTGGCCAGGTAGTCGTCCTGCTGATCCCAGCGCAGAGCCGTCTTCTGGGCTGCGGTCAAGACGTCGCCTGCAGCGGCATTCGCCGGCATGGCCCAATAGCAAGAGGAGGTCGCAAGCCGCGCCTGCCCCTCGGGCGAGAGGATGTACTGCACGAACTTGAGCGCTAGATCCTGCTTCGTGCTGTCGGCGAAGACACCGATGGACTGGGTCCAGCGCACGGCACCGGTCTCGGGAATGGTCCAGTCCAGCTCAGGCTTGTCTTCGGACAGAACGGCCGTCAGCCACTCGCCGCCGCCGACCACGATATCGACCTCACCGGTGGCAAGCGCGGTCTGTGCCGCGACCACGCCCAGCACGCCTTCCGAGTTCTCCTTCAAGGTGAAGAGATCGGGCTGCATGGCCGCGACATCCTCGGCTGTCATGTCGGCTGTCTTGCCGCCCCTGGCCATCTGCACCATGCCCATGACGGGTAGGTAGTAGTCATAGATCGCCATGCGACCCGCATACTTGTCGGAGAAGAGCGTGCCGACGTCGGTCATGTCGGCCGGATCCACCTTCTCCTTGTTGTAGGCGATGGTGTTGTAGCCGAACTTCTCGGTCATGGCGTAGAGCTTGCCGTCCCGACCGTTCTGCTCTTCCATGCGGACCGCAGGAAAGATGGTGTCCATCGGGAGCTGATCGCGAGGCAGTTCGGCCAGCAAGCCGCGATCGACGACGCGGCCGACATCGATCCCGTCGATGACGAAGACGTCCCAATCGCCGGGCTGCGACTGTTCCAGCAATGCCAGCGCAACACCGGTGCCCTCGTACTCTCGCACGTTCACCTTGACGTTGTTGGCGCTCTCGAAGGGCTCCAACAAGCCGGGATCGGCATGATCGCACCAGACCAGTGCGTTCAACTCCTCCTCTGCATGCGCCGTCGATGCCAGCGCCACCAGCGCCACACCGGCCAAAAGACTGCGGATCATCTTGGTTCTCCCTGTTGTTCTGCAAAAAACTTGAATGTCTTTCAAAATTTAGTCAACTTCAATTTTCGACAAGATCGGGACCCAGGCGAAATGGCGGGACTGAGAGAGAAGCAAAAGGCGCAGCGGGAGACGCGGATCTTGGAGGTGGCCCTGGCCTCTTTCCGCGAGCAGGGCTTCGAGGCCACGCGTATGGAGAAGATCGCCGAGGCAGCCGAACTCTCCATCGGCACGCTCTATAACTACTTCGAGACCAAGGGCGATATTCTGGTGGCCCTGGTGGTCATGGTCACCCGTGAGACTCTGGTCTCCAGCCACCCCATTCTGGAGAGCCCGCCAAGAGACCCGAACAAGGCCATCCACGCCTTGGCGATTGCCTGGACCGACCATGCCTTGGGTTTGCTGGACAAGAGCCTTTGGCGCCAAGCCTTCTCAATGATGATCGAACGGCCGGAGACCCCCTCTTCCCGCCGCTTCGCCGAGAACGACCAGCAACTGCGTGATCAGGCGGCCGATCTGATCCGGGCATTGCAGAGCAATGGCCTGCTTGACCGCAAGGTATCTGCTGAGGATGCGGCCCTGCTGATTTTCAACGTCGTGGACCGCAGCTTTATCGCTTTCGTCGTGGCCGAGGAGATGCGCCGAGAAGAACTCTCGCAATCCCTGGAGCGCCAACTGGCGATCGTCACGCAGGCATTGTTGCCGGACTAGCCAGGCCCCGCCCGCGCAGATCAGCTTGGGTTCGCGAAGCGAAGGCTTCCGCGCAGGACGAGGCGGGACCCATAGAGATGGTCTTCCAGCCGGCGAGGTTCCTCGCTCTTGGCCTGCGCGCGCTGGATCAGAGCGCTACAGAGGTCACCGGCTATCTGGCGAACAGGCAGGTCGATGGCCGTCAAGCCGGACTCGCCCCACCAGCGGAAGGCACTGCAGTCGCAGTATCCAACCAAAGAGATCGCCTCCTGCTCCGCTGTGCTCCAACTCGCCGCGGCGTTCAACATGCCCTCGCTCAAACCCGCACCGGCGGCGATGATTGCGCTCGGGGGCGTTGCCGCGGACTTCAGCTTGTTTGCGGCCCTCTGTGCGAAGCTGGCCCGTGGCGGACCACGCATAACGAGCGCAGGGTCAAAGGGAGCAGCGCGCTCGCAAAGAGCGGCACGGTAGCCTTGATAGCGGTCTCGGGCTGAATTGAGCTGCGCTTCGCCGCAGAGCAATCCTATCCGACGATGGCCCAGATCGAGGAGGCGGTCGGTGGCGCTGCGCAGCGCCTCGACATCGTTGATGCCAAACCAATCCAAGTTCAGGGCGCTGTTGCGCCGAATCAGCTGAGCGGCGTTTCTGGAAGACAGCAAGGCTGCGCTCTGTGTCGAGAGGCTCGCCGTCGGTACGATCGCTATCCCCGCGCAGCGCGCCGAAACCAGAGCCCGGACATGGCGTTCTTCGATGCTGGCATCATCGTCGCTCACAGCCAGGGTGAGCTGGAAACCCTTGGCGTTGCAGACGTCGGAAAAGGCTTTGGCGATCTGTGCATAGAAGCTGTTCTCGATGTCCGGTATCAAGAGCCCTATCAGGGTGCTTTCCCTGCTCCGCATCGTCCTGGCCGCCGTATCGGCGACATAACCCATCTCGGCTGCCGTTCGGCGGACCAGTGTCTTGGTCCGGGTGCTGATCCGCGTGCTGTCCGCAAGTGCACGGGTTATCGTGGACGGTGAGACACCCAGCTTGTTGGCGATATCCTTGACGGTGACCATAGCGTTTCCAGGATCAGAGTTTGCGCAATCGTTAGCACAGTTGATACGCTTTGCTTGCATAATATGAAAGACCAAACTAAGAGGTGTCTGCGCAATCGATTGCACAGACTTTCTGGCTGTTCCAGAGGCTGTCGGGTGGGAGACAAGCGATGCCAGCGTCGTCGTTGGACAAGGGCATTCCGGACGAGGAGATTCTTAGGAGTCTCAAGGGCCTCGGGCTCTTGGACAACCCAGCAAGCGCAAGGTTCGAGGCGCTGACCGGCGGGGTGTCGTCGGATATCTGGAAAGTCGAGACTGCCGGCCACGTCCTCTGCGTCAAGCGCGCCCTGGCGAAGTTGAAGGTGGAGGCGGACTGGTTCGCGCCGGTCGAGCGCAGTCGCTACGAGGTCGCCTGGTATCGCGTGGCCAATGAGAAGGTGCCCGGATCAGCTCCGCGCATCCTTGCCTATGACGACAAAGCGATGCTGTGCGTGATGGAGTTTCTCGATCCGCAGACCCACAGCCTCTGGAAAAGCGCGCTGCGTGACGGGCGGGCTGACAGGAAACAGGCAACACACGCCGGCGCGATTCTGGGCCGCATCCACGCTGAGGCGGCCAAAGACGATGCGGCGAAGGCCCAGTTTCCCAGGCGCGACATTTTCCAGGCGATCCGCCTGGAGCCCTACCTGGAAGCCACTGCCGCCAAGCACCCGGACTTGAGAGAGCAGCTGTTCTCGCTCAGCCGCAGGACGGCGGCGACCTCACTGACCATGATCCATGGCGACGTCAGCCCGAAAAACATTCTGCTGGGTCCCAAGGGCCCTGTGTTTCTGGATGCGGAGTGCGCCTGCATCGGCGACCCCGCCTTCGATATCGCCTTCTGTCTCAATCACTTCCTGCTAAAGTGCCTGTGGACTCCCCAATCGAAAGGGGATTTCCTGGCCTGCTTCGACGCCATGTCTTCGCACTATCTGGCGGAAGTGGATTGGGAGGCGTCGGACGCGCTCGAGGCGCGGGCCGCGAGCCTCCTGCCCGGCCTTTTCCTGGCGCGTGTCGATGGCAAGTCGCCGGTCGAATACATCACCAACGAAGAGGATAAGGAGAAGGTACGCCGCTCAGCGCGTGCGCTTCTCTTCGACCCGCCGGCGCGGCTGGCCGATGTGGCAGACGCCTGGGCTAAGGAGCTAGCGACATGACGAGAGACATCACCAGGGTCATCGGCAGGCGCGTCTGGGATTCGCGCGGGCGCCCGACGATCGAGGCGGAGGTTCACCTCTCGAGCGGCGCCATGGGCAGAGCCATCGCACCCGCCGGTGCCTCCACGGGAAGCGGCGAAGCCCTCGACAAGCGCGACGGCGGCAAGGCCTTCGGCGGCTACGACGTCAAACACGGCGTTGCAGCCGTCAACGGCGAGATCGCCGCGGCCCTCCATGGTCTCGACGCCGCCGATCAGGCCCATGCCGACGGCATCCTGATCGCGCTCGACGGCACGCCCAACAAGAGCCGTCTGGGCGGCAATGCGCTGATCGCCGTCTCCATGGCCATCGCCCAGGCAGCGGCCGCGCAAGCCGGCCTACCCTTGTGGCGTTTCCTGGGAAGAGAGCGCGATGATCATCTCCTGCCCTTGCCGGAAATCCAGATCTTCGGCGGTGGCGCGCATGCCGGACGACGGGTCGACGTTCAGGACTTCATGGTCATCGCTGTCGGGGCCGAGACCTACGAAGAGGCGCTCGATTGGACGGCGGAGGTCTATCGCTCTGCGGGGAGGATCATGGCCGATGCGGGGCTTTACCAGGGTGTCGCGGACGAGGGCGGGTTCTGGCCCGCCTTCAACGCCAACGAGCAGGCGCTCGACTACCTCGTGCGTGCGATCGAAGGCGCCGGCTTTACGCCGGGCGAAGATGTTGCCATCTCTCTGGACATCGCCGCCTCCGACTTCGGCAAGGGCGGGCGCTACGCACTGTCAACCGATGGCAAGACCGTGGATTCGGACGGCCTGTCGGAGATGCTGCTTGGCTGGCTCGAACGCTACCCCATCGTCGCCATCGAGGATCCCTTGGGTGAGGACGACCCGGCGGCAATGGCGGCCTTCACCGCAGCGGCCGGCGACAAGGTCGAGGTGGTCGCGGACGACTTCATCTGCACCACGGCCGCGCGAATCGAGGAGGCAGCAGCGCTGGGCGCCTGCAACACGGCCCTCATCAAGCCAAATCAGGCGGGAACCTTGAGCGAGACCAAGGCCGCCTTCGACGCGGCGCAAGCGGCCGGCTGGGAATCCCTCGTCTCGGCAAGGTCCGGCGAGAGCGAGGACACGACGATCGTCCACCTGGCCGTCGGCTGGGGCGCCAAGCAGCTGAAGGTCGGCTCCTTCGCCCGATCCGAGCGCATGGCCAAGTGGAACGAGGGCCTGCGCATCGCCGAAGCCCTGGGGGCCGAAGGCGGCCGACTGGCGGCGCGAAGGACCTTTCCCTGGGGGCGCAGGCCCTAACCCGAAAACCTCATGAAAAAAGGGGCGGCACCCTGCGGCGCCGCCCCTTTCGTTCGTCTGGATGGTGTGGGCTTAGAAGCCCATGCCGCCCATTCCACCCATGCCGCCCATGCCACCCATATCGGGAGCAGCCGGACCACCGCTTTCCTTCTTCGGCGCCTCGGCCACCATGGCCTCGGTCGTGATCAGAAGACCGGCGATGGAGGCAGCGTCCTGGAGAGCCGCACGCACGACCTTGGTCGGGTCGATGATGCCGGCCTTGACCAGATCGACGTAGGTGCCAGCCTGGGCGTCGAAGCCGAAGCCCCATTTGCCGTTGTCGCGGATCTTGCCGACGACGATCGAGCCCTCGGTGCCGGCATTCTCGGCGATCTGACGAGCCGGAGCCTCGAGCGCACGACGCACGATGGCCACACCGATCTCCTGGTCGTGGTTGTCGCCCTTGACGCCGTCGAGCGCGGAGGCGGCCAGCAGCAAGGCAGTACCGCCGCCGGGGACGATGCCCTCTTCAACGGCTGCGCGGGTCGCATGCATGGCGTCCTCGACGCGATCCTTGCGCTCTTTCACCTCGACCTCGGTTGCCCCACCGACGCGGATCACGGCGACACCGCCGGCCAGCTTGGCAAGACGCTCCTGCAGCTTCTCACGGTCGTAGTCCGAGGAGGTCTCCTCGATCTGACCGCGGATCTGACCGCAGCGGCCCTGAATGTCGTCCTTAGAGCCGGCACCATCGACGATGGTGGTCTCTTCCTTGGTGAGGGTCACCTTCTTGGCGGTGCCCAGCATATCGACAGTCACGGTCTCGAGCTTGATGCCGAGATCCTCGCTGATGACCTGACCGCCGGTCAGGATGGCGATGTCCTCGAGCATGGCCTTGCGGCGATCGCCAAAGCCCGGAGCCTTCACCGCAGCGACCTTAAGGCCACCACGCAGCTTGTTCACCACCAAGGTGGCGAGCGCCTCGCCCTCGACGTCCTCGGCGATGATCAGCAGCGGACGGCTGGACTGCACGACGGACTCGAGCAGCGGCAGCATCGGCTGCAGGCCGGAGAGCTTCTTCTCGTGCAGAAGGATCAGCGGGTTCTCCATGTCGACGATCATCTTCTCGGCGTCGGTCACGAAGTAAGGCGAGAGATAACCGCGGTCGAACTGCATGCCCTCGACCACGTCCAGCTCGGTCTCGAGGCTCTTGGCCTCTTCGACGGTGATCACACCCTCGTTGCCGACCTTCTGCATGGCCTCGGCGATCATCGCACCGACGGCAGTGTCGCCGTTGGAGGAGATGGTGCCGACCTGGCTGACTTCCTCGGAACCGGAGACCGTTGCGGACTTCTCCTGCAGCAGATCGACGACCTTCTCGACGGCCAGCTCGACGCCGCGCTTCAGGTCCATCGGGTTCATGCCGGCGGCAACGGCCTTGGCGCCCTCGCGAACGATGGACTGGGCCAGAACGGTTGCGGTGGTGGTGCCGTCACCGGCCAGATCGTTGGTCTTGCTGGCGACCTCGCGCACCATCTGCGCGCCCATGTTCTCGAACTTGTCGGAGAGCTCGATTTCCTTGGCGACGGTGACGCCGTCCTTGGTGGTGCGGGGTGCACCGAAGGCCTTGTCGATCACCACGTTACGGCCCTTGGGGCCCAGGGTTACCTTCACGGCGTCGGCCAGAACGTCGACACCCTTCAGCATGCGGGCGCGGGCATCGCCGCCAAAGCGCACGTCTTTTGCAGACATGGTCATACTCCTATAGAAAACAGTTGGTTAGGTGTTGGTCTCTCGGCGCTGCAAGTGCAGCCTTAGCCCTCGACCACACCCATGATGTCGCTCTCGCGCATGATCAGCAGGGTCTTGCCGTCGAGCTTGACCTCGGTGCCGGACCACTTGCCGTAGAGCACGGTGTCGCCGGCCTTGACGTCCAGCGGGGTCACCTTGCCATCGTCGCTACGCGCACCCTGGCCTGCAGCGATGATCTTGCCCTGCATCGGCTTTTCCTTAGCCGTATCCGGGATGATGATTCCGCCGGCGGTCTTCTCCTCGCCCTCGAGCGGCTCGACGACAACGCGGTCGTGCAGCGGCCTGAAATTCATGCTCGCATCTCTCCTTGCTTTGGGATCTTGGGTCGGGCGCCCCCTATGGTCCGCCCGACAGGAACTTGTCAGCACTCTTGCTTGTCGAGTGCTAAACGGGGAGATAGGGATCACAGCCCCCGTCTGTCAAGCACTTGATGAATAAGAATGTCTCTGCCGGTGCAGCGAGGCGGTCAGTCGCTCACCGCACCAGGCAGTCAGCGCACCCTGCAGTCAGTGCGGCAGTCAGTCAGTGGGCGCGAACGCTGCGGAGCCGGACGTCCATGTCTTGCTCGGCGATTTCGCGACGAAGCCGACCCTGCGCCGAGCTGGAGAGCCGGACATCCAGCCAGAGCCGCCCGCTCTCGTCGTTGCGTTCGGCCAAGACCTGGCCTTCCTCGTGCAGCCAGGCATGCAGGCGCCCTTCGCCGGCATCCATCTCGACCAGAAGCAAAGACTCGTTCCGGCCGAGAATATCTTCCAGCCTATCGAAGAGGCTCTCCATCCCCTCACCGCTCAAGGCCGAGATCAGACAGGCACCCTTCTCGCCGGCCTTGGTCGCCAGCGCCGCGCGCTGCTCGTCGCTCAAGCAGTCGGCTTTGTTATAGACCTCGACCAGCGGTGGCCCCTCCTCCGGGCCGCAGCCCAGCTCGTTCAGGACCGTCATCACATCGTCGCGCTGCAGTGCGCTATCGCTGTGTGCGATGTCGCGCACATGGAGGATGAGGTCTGCCTCGACCACCTCTTCCAAAGTGGCGCGAAAAGCGGCGACCAGCTGTGTCGGCAGGTCCGAGATGAATCCGACCGTGTCGGAAAGCACGCAATCCCGGCCGCTGGGCAGGCTGAGCCGCCGCATCGTCGGATCCAGCGTCGCAAACAAGAGGTCCTGAGCCCTGACCTCGGCATCGGTCAGCCTGTTGAAGAGGGTCGATTTTCCGGCATTGGTGTAGCCGACCAGCGCGACGACCGGCAGCGCCCTGCCCTTGCGTTGCTCAGTGCGTGTCCGCCCGACCTTGGAGAGGTCGCGGTCGATACGCTCGATCCGCTCGGCGATAAGACGCCGATCGATCTCCAACTGGCTCTCGCCGGGGCCACCCAGAAAGCCGAAGCCGCCGCGTTGACGTTCCAGATGGGTCCAGGAGCGGACCAGGCGCGAGCGCTGATAGGACAGCGCCGCGCGCTCGACCTGAAGCTGGCCTTCACGCGTCTGGGCCCGCGCACCGAAGATTTCGAGGATCAAGCCGGTACGATCGATGACCTTGCATTGCCAGTCACGTTCGAGGTTGCGCTGCTGCACCGGCGAAAGTGCTGCATCGAGAATGGCCAGAGAGACCTCTTCGTCGTGCAGCCGCTCGCCCAGATCGTGCACCTGCCCGCGGCCGAGCAGGGTTGCAGGCGTCGGTCGCTGAACCAGCGGCGTCTCCATAACCGCAACCTCGAGCCCGATCGCCTGTGCCAGACCGAGCGCTTCCTCGGCCCGCGCAGACTGATCGCGGCGCGGCAGCTGCACCGCGCTGCGGTCAGCCAATTCGGGACAGATAACCGCTGTTTTCGTGACTGCCTCCCTTACCGGACCGCCGTTGCCGAAACGGTCAGGTCATAGGACCCGTCCGTTCGGCTGCTTTGCTCGCTGTCGATGCCCTTGAGTAAAACACACCCATGGGCACTTGCCAGCCTGTTGCCTCTAAGCCTCGACCGGCTCTTCCTCGCGCACCGGCTCGAAGAGCTGCACCGGGGTCGCCGGCATGACCGTCGAGATCGCATGCTTGTAGACAAGCTGCGAATGCGCGTCACGGCGCAGCAGGACGGAAAAGTTATCGAACCAGGTAACGACACCCTGCAGTTTCACGCCATTCACCAGGAAGATGGTGACGGGTACACGGTTCTTGCGGATGTGGTTCAAGAACACGTCCTGAACGTTCTGTTGCTTTTCAGCTGCCATCTGAATCTGCCTTCGTTTTGGTCTTGAGAACGCGGAACTGCGCTCTGGGTCTAAAGGGGGCCGGGTCTAAGAGCGGCAAACCTCCTTGCCAAAGATCAGCCCTTGTAGGGCCGGGCAAGAGTCAACATGGATACGGGGACGGCAATCGGCAAACTCTCCTGACCGCGGCGGCTCGTCACGCAGCAGCACGGGAAGACAGCCGATCTCGACAGCGCAGTGCATGTCGATGTCGGTGTCGCCAACGAACCAAACCTCCTCACTCGCTTCTATTCCCATCGCGCCCAACGCCATGGCCGGAGCGTCCGGCGCTGGTTTATCGGCAGGGGCGTCGTTTGCCCCTATCACTGCGCTGAAATAGAGTTCCCAACCGATCGCGGCAACCTCTGGCCGGAGAAGTTCTCCAGCTTTATTTGACACAATTCCTAAGTGATATCCGGCATTGGTTAGTTCGTGCAGCAGCTGCTGAGCTCCTGGCAAGGGTGCCAGTACGGTCAAATGACTCTTTCCATAGGCTTCATAAAAGATTTCCATGGCTTCCGCCCCGCGATCCCCGAAGAGTTTGGGAAAGGCCTCACGAGCAGAAGTCCGCACGCGCTGCTTGCATTCCTCCAGAGTCCAGGGGCGATGTCCCATGGCGGTGAAGGTTTCATGCAAGGCAGCGTGGATGACCCCCCAGGAATCGACCAGGGTGTTGTCCCAGTCGAACAGCAGCGCGCGGGGTTTCACTGAAGACTGCCGTCGGCATCGAACCCGGCGATGTACGCGCGCCGCAAAGCCATGGTCAGCGGGCCGGGTTCGCCATTGCCGACGCTGTGCGCATCAATGCGGGTCACCGGCATCACGAAGTTGGAGGACGAGGTCAGAAAGGCCTCGCTGGCCGCTTGCGCTTCCTCCAGGCTAAAGGCGCGTTCCTCAAAGCGGTAACCCTCGGCGCGCATCACATCCAAGAGCACCCGCCGGGTGATGCCGTTCAGGATCTGACGCTCGGCTTCGCGGGTGATGACGCGCTTGTCTTTGGTCACGATCCAGGCGTTGGTCGAGCTGCCCTCGGTGATCTTGCCCTCCCCGTCGACCAACCAGGCCTCGCTGGCCCCGGCCTCGCTCGCCTCTTGCTTGGCCAGGCAGTTCGGCAGCAGCGAAATCGACTTGATGTCCGGGCGCTTCCAGCGAATGTCTGGGCGGGTCACCACAGCAAGGCCCTTGGCCAGCTGTGCGTCAGTGCTGGGCTTGGTCTGCTTCGCGGTCATCACCAGGGCCGGCTTGACCGCCTTGGGAAACTTGTGATCGCGCGGTGCCACGCCCCGGGTTACCTGCATATAGAGCAGTCCGTTGGTCAGGCGGTTGCGCCGAATGACCTCGTGCGAGACCAATTTCAGGGCCGCACGGCGCATCGGCATGTCGATTTTGAGTTCGCTCAGCGAGTACTCGAGGCGATCCAGGTGCAGGTCTTCGTCGACCAGGACACCGGCGGCGACCGGGACCACCTCATAGACGCCGTCGGCGAACTGATAGCCGCGATCCTCGATGTGGACCTGACCCTGGCTGTGCGGCACATAGCGCCCGTTGACATAGGCAAGACGCCCCATGGCTGATCCTTCCCTGGATTCCGATCACGTGATGCGGTGCGGATGACAGCACAGGCCGGGAGGCGCCAGCAAGGCCGGCGCGGAGGTCTAGGTCTATCCGTCGCGTTCTGCTGGAACGCAGCAAGCGGCCTAGCCATAGACGATGGCGTTGATCCCGGTAACGACCACACCCGCAGCCAAGGTAGCACCTTGCTGCAACAGCAGCGTATCGACCCCAAAGCCGCCGTCGTAGGTTTCGCCGGCAAAGAGGTCGCCCTGGCTCCTGACGATGATCGTATCGTCCTGATTTCCTCCAAAGACCGTGTCGACCCCGCTACCGCCGAAGAGATAAGCGTCGTTGTCGCCACCGCCGTAGAGGGTATCGCTGCCGCTGCCGCCGTAGAAGAAGGAATCGTTACCGATACCCCCGTGTAGCCTGTCGTTGCCGTTGTCACCGATGAGGTAGGCGTCGTCACCCGCACGCCCGGAGATCCCATCTGACTCCAGACCGCCATAGAAGAAGCTGTCGTCGCCGCTGTCGCCGGCCAGGAAATCCTCCCCCGACCCGCCGCGGGCATAAAAGTCATTCCCACTGCCGCCAAAAATCTGATCGTCTTGCTGATAGCCGAACATGAAGCTGTCTCTGCCATCACCGCCGAAGATCCGATCGCTGCCGCTTTGCCCGACCAGTGTGCTGTCGTCGCCGTTGCCGGCATAGATGCGATCGCCGCCGCCTCCACCGTAGAGCCCCATGTCGGCCCCGCTTTCGCCCCACAGCCGATCGAAATCAGCACCGCCGAAGAGCGCATCCGTGCCCGACGATCCAACCAGGCTGTCTAGACCACTCAAGCCATAGAGGAGATTCTTGGTAACGCCGTCCGCAAAGTTCAGTCCCTCGATCGTGTCATTTCCGCTGGTTCCGGACCGCGCGATCGCCTCGATACTCTCGATCACAACGCCATTCACGTAATCGGCAAGCTGATAGAGGTGCAAGGTGTCCTGCCCGGCCCCCCCATCGAAGGCATCACCAGCCTGCAGCTCGCTTTGACTGGCAACGCCGATTACGTCAGGTCCGGAATCGCCATAAACTCGGTCTTCGCCGACACCGCCGAAGAGTGTGTCCGCGCCATCGTTGCCATGGATTGCTGTGTCATCGCCGGCACCGCCATAGACCCGGTCGTCGCCACTGCCGCCGCGCAATAAGGAATCTTCCGCAGTGTCCCCGTAGATGAGATCCGCGCCGCTGCCACCCATGAGGGATCTATCAGCACCACTGCCGCCGAACAGCGTGTCTTGGCCCAGTCCACCGAACATGATGGAATCGGTTCCGGCGTCACCGCGCAGCACATCGTTCCCGGTCCCACCGTAGAAGAACTTGTCGGCTCTGGAGCCACCCCGCAGCACGTCCGAACCGCTGCCGCCGAAGAGGTAGCCATCTACGCCATAGCCGCCCTGCAACACGTCGTCGCCCAGCCCACCGTAGAGGAAGGAATCGTTACCGGAATCGCCAAAGATGGTGTCGTCCCCGGTCCCGCCACCAATGTAGCTGTCGCTGTTCTCGCCCGCCCCTACGGTATCGACGCCGGATCCGCCATAGATGGACACGTCGTTGCCATAGCCGGCGTCTATATCGTCGTCGCCGTCACCACCAAAGAGGGATTGATCGCTGGCGCTTCCGCCCCACACGGTATCGTTGCCCGTACCCCCACTCAGCAGCTTGTCCGCGCCGCGGTCACCGAGAACGAAATCGTGGCCACTGCCCCCGAAGACCCGGTCTTCACCTTTCCGACCGTCAATCAGGTCATCGCCATTGCCGCCGAAGACGCTATCGTTGCCGGTATTCCCGTAGATCGTATCATTTCCCGAGTCGCCTAGGACGGTATCGGCGCTCGCGCCGCCATAGAGGCTATCTTTGCCGCTGCCGCCATATAGCGTGTCATCGTCACCTTTTCCGCGAATGGTGTCGTTACCGGCCAACCCATAGATCGTATCGGAGTTGCCGCCACCATCGAGTTCGTTGTTCTCTCCGGCGGTTCCATAGATGACTGCCATGTGACACATCCTCGTATAAAGGGTATGATCAATTCCCCCCCGTCAAAGTTGATTACAAGATGGCTGAAATGTCAAGGATCAGGGTTAGGCATGTCGTTCTTGGATTCTGAACGTCCGTCCAAACACTATTGCGAACATGATCGAATACCGACTCGACACAAGCGAACCGACAACGTTTTTGCCAATCAAGCAAATCCCGAGCAGGTGGACTCACCTGCGACGACGATTTTCTATGTGAAACAGAAGCATAGAGCATTGAAATCGAGCGCATGCGAGGGGACAATGCTCTAGTGGTGCAACCCAGACGGATGGTTCCCATCCGTCTGGGCTGCACCACCAGATCAACAAGTTAGTGGGCCGATTCACCGAATACTTGGGATCCAAGCGTTCGGATCGGGCCACTAGATAGTGCAGTTTATCAAAACAATAATACAAATCTACTTATGTCCAGTAACTAGAAATACTCCAGCTTCACCGAGAAGAGTTTCTCCAGGCGCCGGACGGCGGCCTGTTCGGCGAAGAGGATCATCTGGTCGCCGGGTCTTATCACCGTTCCGCCATGCGCGATGTGGACCTTGCCCGCACGCACCACCGCACCCACCAACACACCATCCGGCAAGTGCGCATCGCGCAAGGGCACGCCGACCAGACCGGAGGTCTCCAGCGCCTCGGCCTCGATTGCCTCGGCAAAGCCCTCAGCCACCGGGTGGACCTTACGGATCTTGCCGCGTCGCACGTGCTGCAGGATCTTCGAGACCGTGATCGAGCGGGGATTGACCACGGCGTCGATCCCCAAGGGGCCGGTGAGCGAGGCGTAGGAGGCGTTGTTGATCAAGGTGACGGCCCGGCGACAGCCGTTGCGTTTGGCCAAGAGCGAGGAGAGGATGTTGGTTTCGTCATCGTCGGTGACGGCCACCACGGTCTCCGCAGTCTCGATGTTGACCTCCTCCAAGACTTCCTGATCCAGCGCCGAGCCGCAAAGCACGACAGAGTGGTCCAAGGCTTGGGCAACCTGGGCCGCACGGTCACGATCCATCTCGATCACCCGCAACGCCAGATGTTCGGCCTCGGTTTCCAGCAGCTTGGCAAGATAGAGGCCGATGTTGCCGCCGCCCAGAATCACCACCCGGCGTGCGGTCTTTTCTTCGTGTCCGAAGGCCGCCATCGCGCGTTCTACATGCGCGGTGTCGGCAACGAAGTAGACATCGTCGCCAGCCAGCAGGCGCTCCCCGTCTTCCGGCACCACCCCTTTGCCTTGCCGCCATATCCCACCGATGGAGATCGCCAGGTCGGGAAAGAGCTCCGTCAGCTGCCACAAGGGCGTATCCAGGATCGGCGTGTCGTCGGTACAGCGCACCCCAACCAGGGTCACCTTGCCGTCTGCCATCGGCATGACGTCGAAGGCGCCGGGGACGGAGAAGCGCCGGGCAATGGCCTGCGCCACCTCCACCTCCGGCGAGATGATGACGTCGATCGGCAGGTTGCCGCTGCCGTAGAGGTCCGACCAGACCGGATTCAAATAGCTTTGGCTGCGCACCCGGGCGATCTTGGTGGGAATATCGAACAGCGAATGGGCCACCTGGCAAGCGATCATGTTGATCTCGTCCATGTGGGTGACCGCGATCAGCATATCGGCCTTGTCGGCCCCGGCTTCGGCCAGCACGTCGGGATGCGAGGCGTAGCCGACGATTCCCTGCACATCCAGACTGTCGGCCGCCTTCTGCACGATGTCGGCGCGCTGATCGACGACGGTAATGTCGGAGGCCTCGGTCGAGAGGTAGCGGGCGATATTGAAGCCGACCTGACCGGCCCCGCAGATGATCACCTTCATCGCCTACCTCCAAGGCGCCGTCGCCAGCACGACGGCCTCTGTCTGGTTCGCCGACATGTCGCTAGCGCTCGGCCTGGATGCCGAGGCTTCTGAGCTTGCGATGCAGCGCCGAGCGCTCCATGCCGACGAAGGTCGCGGTCCGCGAGATATTGCTGCCGAAGCGCAGCAACTGGGCCTCCAGGTACTGCCTCTCGAAGACTTCGCGGGCTTCGCGCAAAGACAGCTCCAGCAGGTCGGTCGAACCATCGCCGCGCAAGGCCTCCGGTGCGTTCCCGGCGATCTCGGGCGGCAGATGCTCGGCGGTTACCGGCTCGCCCGGATCGCTGGGCGACATGATAAGCGCCCATTCGATCACGTTGCGCAGCTGGCGAATGTTGCCCGGCCAGTCACAGCTCTGCAGGGTCGCCAGCGCGTCGTTGGAAAGCTGCCTGGGCGTGAGGCCCGCCGCATCGGCGGCCCGGCGCATCAGGTGCTCGGCCAGCAGGGGAACGTCGTCGCGCCTCTCGCTCAAGGGCGGCAGGGTCACCGGGACCACGTTCAGGCGATAGAAGAGGTCTTCGCGAAAGCGACCGTCGCGCATCATGCGCTGCAGATCGCGATTGGTGGCGGCGATGACGCGGATATCGATCTCGATCCGGCGCTTGCCGCCGATCCGCTCGAAGGACTGGTCCTGCAGGGTGCGCACGATGCGGCCCTGCACTTCCAACGGCAGGTCTGAGACCTCGTCCAGCAGCAGGGTTCCGCCGTGCGCGCGTTCCAGGCAGCCGATCTTGCGGTTGCCGCTGACCGAGCGCTCGCCCTCGGTGCCGAAGAGCTCGTGCTCCAGGCGTTCGGGCGCAAGCGCGGCACAGTTCATCACCACGAAGGGACCGGCAGAGCGGCGCGACAAGCGGTGGATCATGCGTGCCGTCACCTCCTTGCCGCTGCCTGGCGGGCCGGTGATCAGGACGCGGCTGTTGGTCGGCGCCACCCGCTGAATGGCCTGGCGCAGGGTCGCGATCGAGGAGGAGCGCCCGATCAGATCGTCCTGCATGCCGGCCCGCTCCAGCAGCTCCCTGTTCTCGCTTTTGAGCCGCGCCGCTTCCATCGCGCGCTCCAGGCAGAGCAGCAGACGGTCGGTCTTGAAGGGCTTTTCGATGAAGTCGTAGGCACCGTTGCGGATCGCGGTCACCGCCATCTCGATGGTGCCGTGACCCGAGATCATCACCACCGGAATCTCGGGGTGTTGCTCGATAAGGATCTGCAACAGCTCCAGCCCATCCAGTCGCGAGCCTTCCAGCCAGATATCCAGGATGATCAAGTGCGGCAGTCGCTCGTTCAGTGCATCCAGGGTCTGATCGGCATCGGCAGCACCGCGCGTCGTATAGCCTTCGTCCTCCAGGATGCCCGACAAGAGCAAACGGATGTCGGCCTCGTCGTCGACGATCAGGATTTCGCGCGCCAAAGGGGGATTTCTCATGAGTTACCTACCTTCTCTTCCACCGTCGCGGACTCGACCAAGCGCACGGCGGGGAAACTGAGGACCACGCGCGCACCGCCGCCACCAGGCCGATTGCCCAGATACAGCTCTCCGCCGTGCTCCTCCATGATCTTCTTTACGATGGCCAGGCCAAGACCGGTGCCCTTGGTCTTGGTGGTGACATAGGGTTCCGTCAGACGCGCCGCGTCGCCGTCCGGCAAACCGCGCCCGTTGTCGCTGACGCGGATCTCCACCTGGCCCGCGGCCGTCGCCAGCTCCACATCGATCTGCCCCTTGGCTTCCCCCCAACCCTCGACGGCCTGAACCGCGTTCAAGAGCACATTGGTCAAGGCTTGGTTGACCTGCCGAGAATCGCACAGCAGCACGACAGCCACCTCGGGCATGCTCAGCTCGAAAGCGACCTTGGGATTGGCCTGGCGTTGCAGGAAGACAGCCTGCTTCATCAGCGCGCCCAGATCCTCCGGCTGCATCACCGGGGTCGGCATGCGGGCAAAGGACGAGAACTCGTCGACCATGCGGCCAATGTCGGAGACCTGGCGAACGATGGTGTCGGTGCAAAGTTCGAAAGTCTCCGGATCCTGAGTGATCTGGCACAGATACTTGCGCTTCAAACGCTCGGCAGAGAGCTGGATCGGGGTCAAGGGGTTCTTGATCTCGTGGGCGATGCGCCGGGCGATGTCGGCCCAAGCGGCCTTGCGCTGCGCGGACAGAAGGTCGGTCACATCCTCGAAGGTGCAGACCAGCCCCTGCACCGCCTGTCCGCCGCCGCGCTGTGCCAACACCCGGGCAAAGAGGTGGCGGACCTGTCCGTCGCTGCGATCGAACACGATCTGGCGTTCGGCATAGCGTCCCGGCCGCTCGCGCGCGCGCTGCACAAGGCCCCTCACCTCAGGCAGGTGCTCGCGCAGCTGAGTCTCGTGCAAGGCGTCGCTGGAAGCGCCCAGGAGCGTTTCTGCCGCATTGTTGGCGAGCTGGATGCGACCAAGCGAATCGAGCCCCACCACGGCAGAGGAGACTCCGCTCAAGACCGCTTCGATGAAACGTCGGCTTTCTTCGCTTTGCCGGTTCACCGCGAGCAGGTCGCCGCGCTGTTGCTGCAGCTGCTCTGTCATTCGGTTGAAGGCGGTGATCAGGCTGGCGATCTCGTCGCCGGTCCGCGGCGGTGGCAATCGTGCTGCCAAATCACCGCCGGCGACGCGTTCGGCCGCGGCGATCAGGCCGCTGACCGGTTTGGTCAGGTGATTGGCAACCGCAAGCCCGATCCAGACAGCCACCAGCAACAGCAAGGCTGCGACCAGCGCGAAGACCACGGCAAAGGTCACCTGCAGGTCGTGTCGCTGGCCCTCCAGATCGGCATAGAGCGCGACCGCACCGCGCGATTGATCCAGCTGGCCCAGGATGCGCGCGTCGACCGGTCTGCTGACATAGAGATAGCTGTCGGAGAAGCTGTCCAGATAGACCAGTGCACCGATCCGGGAGTCGCCCTCTGACGGCAGGATGACCACGTCGCCGTTGCGCGCTTGCTCCAGGGCCCAGTCGGGCAGGCTGCGGGGATTGAAGTCGGCAAAGACGCGGAAGCCGCCGCGTGCCACTTCCCGACGGTTGCCATCGAAGATGACCGCCTCCGACAGCGCCCGATCGCTGACCTGCTGCGAGAGCAGCGCCTGCAGGCGCCGCTGGTCGACCAGGCGGGTCGGCCCCTGCGCGGTCAGTACGCGGGCCATGGCCACGGTCTCTCCGGCGACGGCGCGCTGATGCTCGTCAAGATAGGCCTCGGCGACTTCCAGCGAGTTGCGAACCACGGTGCTGACCTGATCGCTGAACCAGATCCGGAGGCCAAAGTCGAAGAGGACGGCGGCAAAGATCGCCACCACGATGGCCGGCGCCACGGCCAAGAGGCCGAAGAGACCGACCACACGGGCATGCAGCCGCGCCCCGGCCAGTCCGCGGCGCCGCTCTGCCCAGATGACGACCAGGCGCCTGGCAACCACCACACCCAGGCAGAGCAGCAGGGCAAGGTCGATCAAGAGCAGAATGAAAAGGGTGGTGTTGCCGACCGACCCGGGCAGGCGCCCGGTCACGGCAAAAAAGGTCGCAAGGCCGCTGACCACCGCCATGATCAGCAGCACGAGCATCAGCCAGCGCTCGACTCGGCCGCGCTTGGCCCACTCGTAGAGGCGCGAGATTGCACCGCTGCTAGGGCTGTGCAGCCCCATCGCACCTTCTGGGCGCACGCTATCGCTATGTCCGACCGACTCTGTCACCTGGGCCTGCGACTCCTGTTGCAGGAAAGCCACAGCTATTTAAACGGCCGGCTGATCTCGATGTCCAGATCTCTTATTTTCTTCCGCAAGGTGTTTCGGTTCAAACCCAGCACGGCAGCAGCCCTCAATTGGTTGCCGCGGGTCGCTGCCAAGGTCGCTTCGATCAGCGGACGTTCCAGCTCTCGAAGGAAGCGATCATAGAGGCCCGGCGGCGGCAGAGCCCCCTCATGCGCCGCAAAGTAGTCAGAGAGATGGCGCTCGATAGCACCGCCCAGACTTTCGCCCGCCGGGGCAGAGCGGCTGGGCTCCATCGGACTGTCGGAAAGCTCTGCCTCGATCACATCCAAGCTCAAGGTCTCTTGGCTGTAGAGTGCCGTCAGGCGTCGGACCAGATTTTCCAACTCGCGCACATTGCCGGGCCAGCCGTGTCCCTTGAGACGCTCCAGCGCCTCGGCCGTCAGGCGCTTTGGCGGCAGGCCTTCGTTCCTGCAAAGCCCCAGGAAATGGCTCACCAGCTCCGGCACGTCGGCGGCCCGCTCGCGCAGCGGCGGCAGCCGCAGCGGTACGACGCTCAGCCGATAATAGAGATCCTCGCGGAAGAGCCCTTGGCGAACCAGCTGACGCAGGTCACGGTGCGTTGCCGCCACGATGCGAACATCCGCCTCCAGCGGCGTCCGCCCACCCACCGTCGTATAGGTGCCATCCTGGAGCACGCGCAGCAGACGGGTCTGCGCTTCCAGCGGCATGTCGCCGATCTCATCGAGGAAAAGCGTGCCACCGCCGGCCTGCTCGAAGCGGCCTTCGAAGCGGTGCGTCGCCCCGGTAAAGGCGCCACGCTCATGCCCGAAGAGCTCGCTCTCGATCAGGTCGCGCGGGATGGCCGCCATATTGACCGGAACGAAGGGGCCGGCCCGGCGCTTGCCGTAGGTGTGCAGGGCGTTCGCCACCAGCTCTTTGCCGGTTCCCGATTCGCCATAGATCATGACGGTCAGGTCCGTGCCCATGAGCCGTGCCAGGACACGGTAGATCTCTTGCATGGCGGGCGAGCGGCCGATCAGCGGCAGTCCCTCGTCGGCGGCCGCGCCGCTCCCAGGTGGGCTGGGCGATCCCGGCTCCACCAAGGCGCGATTCACCAGGCGTAAAAGTTCCTTCAAATCAAACGGCTTAGGAAGGTAATCGAAGGCACCGCGTTCGGTTGCCTTGACGGCCGTGAGAAGGGTGTTCTGGGCCGACATCACGATGATACGCAGGTTGGGTCTCAGCTTGCGGATGCGCGGCAGCAGATCCAGACCGCTGCCGTCCGGCATCACCACATCGGTGATCACCAGATCGCCATGCCCGTCATCCACCCACTGCCAGAGCTGTGTTGCGGTTCCGGTCGAGCGGACGCTATGGCCGTCTCTTGCGAGCACCTGGCTCAGCACCGTGCGAATGGCGCGGTCGTCGTCGGCGACCAAAATCGCTGCCATGGCCTAGTCCTCCACCGCGCTAATGACCGGCAGATAGAGCAAGAAGCGGGTTCGTCCCGGCTCGCTCTCCAGCTCGATGACGCCGCCATGGTCGTCGACGATCTTGGCGACCAGGGCCAAACCCAGTCCCTTCCCGTTCGGCTTGGTGGTGACGAAGGGATCGAAGAGGTGGGACTGCAGGTCCTCAGGAACGCCGGGACCATTGTCCTCTACCGTCACCATCAGCGGCAGCTTCAGCTTCTCCCCTGCACCGGACAGTGCCAGGCGCACCCCTTGGCGGTAGCGCGTCGAAAGCTTGATGACGCCGCCAACGCTCGGCGCGGCCTCGGCGGCATTCTTCACCAGGTTCAGGAAGACCTGGATCAGGAGATTGCGGTTTCCGCGAACCGGCGGCAGTGAGGGATCGTAGCGCTCGACGAACTTCACATGCCGGCCGGCACCATTGGCAGCCAGGCTGTGCACATGGCCCAAGACCTCGTGAATGTTGACCGCCTCGTGCTCCAGCGGCTGACTGTCGGCAAACATCTCCATGGAGTCGACCAGTTGTACGATGCGATCGGTCTCATCGCAGATCAGGCGCGTCAGCTGGCGGTCCGAGCCCTCGTTGTTCAGCTCCAGCAATTGCGCCGCGCCGCGTATGCCCGAGAGCGGGTTCTTGACCTCGTGCGCCAGCATGGAGGCCATGGCCGTCACCGAGCGCGCCGCGTTGCGGTGGGTCAGCTGTCGGTCGATCTTTTGTGCGATGGAGCGTTCCTGCAGCGCCACCACGACGGCGCCGGGACTGTCCGGCAGCAATGCCGCATCAAGCGTGACAAAGTGCGTACCGATTTTCGGGCCCTCCAGCGAAACGCCGTACTCAGACAGGCTGTGCCCGCGGTCGCGCACTTGAGCCAAGAGCGAAAACAGAGGGCTGTCGACCGGCAACCAGTCTTCAAGACTACGATCCAGCAGGGTGGCAGCCGAACCCGCGAAGAAACTCTCCGCCGCTGCGTTCAGATAGAGAAAGCGGTCGTTTGGTCCGATGACGAAGACCGGCGCGGGCAGGGCCGACAGAACGGCAACGGGCAAGAGCCCTGCGTCTGCGGCCGCGAAGGCTTGAGATGGGTTCTTGTTCACGCGGCCTCCGCCAGGTCGCCGGCTTCCCGGTGGGCTGCTGCCAAACCGGCCACGACCGCGGCTGGATTGTCGTCGCGGAGCAGCCGCTGACGCCAGGCGCCGCCGCCCGGCAAGGCGTCCAGGTACCAGCCGACATGCTTGCGCGCGACCCGCAGGCCCTGTCGGTCGCCGTAATGGTGCAATATCGCCTCGTAGTGCCGACAGGCAGACTCCTGCCGCTCTGCAAAGGAGGGGGGTTTGGGCAGCGGCCGGCCCGTCAAAGCGGCCTTTGCCTCGCGGAACAGCCAGGGCTTGCCGCAGGCACCGCGCCCGATCATCACGCCTTGGGCCGCAGCGGCGCTCTGCGCGTTGACCGCATCTTGCGCGCTCACAATGTCGCCGTTCACCAGCAGCGGCAGGCCGCACAGGGATCTGACAGAGGCCACGGCCTGCCAGTCGGCCGCGCCCGTGAAGCCCTGATCGCGGGTGCGGCCGTGCACCGTGATGGCGCGCAAACCGGCCGCTTGCGCCAAGGCGGCGATATGCGCGGCATTCCGGCGATCGCGGCGCCAACCCAGCCGCATCTTCACACTGACCGGAACCTCGACGGCGGCGGCGACGGCCTGGAGGATCCGGGCCGCCAGATCCTCGTCGGCCATGATGGCAGAGCCGGCGGCCTGATTGACCACCTTCTTCGCCGGGCAACCGAAGTTGATGTCGATGGCGGTCGCCCCTTCGCCCACGGCCACCCGCGCTGCCTCTGCCATGATGGCGGGATCGCAGCCGGCCAGTTGCACCGCGGCCCCCTCCTCTATCGGCATCTTGGCGCGCTCTTGGCGAGACTGCCTGCTGTCGTCCAGCACGGCGCGACTGGCGATCATCTCGGAGATCACCAGATCGGCTCCCCAACGGCGGGAGACGGCACGGAAGGGGGCGTCGCTTATGCCCGACAAGGGCGCGGCGACGACGGCCTGCGGCGGTATGGGCGGGTTGGCATGCCTGCCCACTTCTTAATCACTCCCAACTGCTGCACTATTTACAAGCAACCTAGAGCAGCGGAGGCTCTAGGTCTAGGTGGCCAGGAGGTCGCTGACGAACTTCACGCCGGGATAGGCCAGGGTGAGAAGAAGATAGGCAGTCAGGACGATCCGCGCAGCCCGCCGCCCGCGCAAGCCTGTCCGGCGCGACAGGATCAACAGCAGGCCGATCACCAGAAAGCCCAAGAGGACCAGCAGCGTCTTATGGTCCCAGCGCAGCAGGACCTGCTCGCTCAAGACCTGGTGGGCCATACCGCTGGCGATAGCCAGTGCCAAGCCCAGTTCGGCCCAAGCCAATAGGCTGAACTGCAGTCGCTCGCCATCGGCCAGGGCCGGCAAACGGGCCGAGAGCGCACTGGGACGCCGCCGCTTCAGCGCCATCTCTTGCAGCACGACCGCCAGACCGGCCAAGGCGGCCAGAGTGACCAGACCGTAGGCCAGCAGCGCAAAGACGATGTGGGCGGCCAACCAGGCCGACAAAGCCACCGTCTCTTGCGCGACCTCGTGCGGTTGAACAGGCTCAAGCAGCGTTGCCGCGATCGCCAAGGCCAGCAGATAGGGATACAGCAGCGGGGCCAGCACCGGGCTGCCGCGCGAACGCCAGGCAACCAGCGGATAGATCAGCAGAACCACCAGCAGCGACAGCCAGAGCGCTTGCACCAAATGCTCGGACCATCCCGTTGCCAGATGCTGTGCCAAGGCCGCCGCGACGCCGGAGAGGGCGACCGCGTGCAGGACCCAAAAGAGCCAGGCGCGCATCTCTCCTCGCCAGGAGAGAAGCGTGATCGGGGTGAGCGCCATGGCTGCGGTAATGCCAAGCAGCAAAGCGGCGGTCGAATCGGCATCGGCTGTCATAGCTGCGGCTTATAGAACATCACGGCGGGAAGATGCAGCCTTCCAGCAGCGATAGGCTTGACCGCAAGGGGCCGGCTCTGGCCTGTGTCAAGCGAACACCCAGACCACAACGCGCGAACGAGGCTCCATGGCCAAGACCTTCGCCCTCATCGTGGCCGCCGGCCGCGGCCGCCGCTTCGGTGAGGGTCTGCCAAAACAGTATCACCGCCTGGCCGGCCGCCGGGTTCTGGCCTGGACCCTGGAGGCCTTTGCCAAGCATCCCGCAATCGATGCCGTCAGGACGGTCATCCACCCCGACGACCAAGAGCTCTTCGCCGAAGCGGCTGTCGGTCTTGAAGTCCTCCCACCAGTTCCGGGCGGCGCCGAACGACAGGACAGCGTGCGCTTGGGCCTGGAGAGCCTGGCCGGTCTCGACGGCGCGAAAGACGCAAGGGTTCTCATCCACGACGGTGCCCGCCCGCTTCCAGGCGAGGCCCTGCTAACGCGGGTGATCGAAACCCTGGAAACCAAGCCGGGCGCCCTGCCCTGTCTGGCTATCACCGATACGGTCAAGCGTGCCGCCGAAGGCCTGATCGTCGAGACCCTGCCGCGCGACGCTCTGTTTCGCGCCCAGACCCCGCAAGGTTTCCACCTGACCGCAATTCTGGACGCCCACCGTCAGGCGCAAGGTCAAGCCCTGACCGACGATGCGGCCGTGGCCGAGGCGGCCGGGGTGGCGATCGGCCTGGTCGAGGGCAATCCAGACAATCTGAAGATCACCACGGCCGAAGATCTGGAGGCGGCCACACGCTTGTTGGAGGTCCCGATGGAGACACGCAGCGGCAGCGGTTTCGACGTACATCGCCTGATTCCGGGATCGGGCCTTTGGCTCTGCGGGCATTTTATCGAGCACGACCGCAGCCTGGAGGGGCATTCTGACGCCGACGTCGGCATCCACGCCCTGGTCGACGCCCTGTTGGGCGCGCAGGCGGCCGGCGATATCGGCCAGCACTTTCCGCCCAGCGACCCGCAATGGAAGGGCGCCACCTCCGACCGCTTCCTGGCACATGCCTGCGCGCTCTTGCGAGAAGCCGGCGGAGGGATCGTCAACCTGGACGTGACCCTGATCTGCGAGGCGCCGAAGATCGGGCCGCACCGCCAGGTCATGCGCGAGAGGCTGGCAGAGATTGCGGAAGTGCCCCTTTCCCGGGTTTCAGTGAAGGCCACGACCAGCGAACGGCTGGGCTTCACCGGCCGCGGTGAGGGCATTGCCGCTATGGCCAGCGTTTCGATCCTGATGCCGGCGGCAGCGATATGAGAGGACGCAGCTGGCAGGAAGAGGTCGCGACGCTGTTCGGCAGCGGCTACCTCAGGCCGGCGCCGGGAACCTGGGGTTCGCTCGCCGCTCTACCGCCGGGGGTCCTATTGCTCTGGTTCGGCGGTTTCTGGGGCTTGCTGGCCGGAACCGTGATTGCAACCGCGGTGGGCATCTACGCTGCGGCCCATCACACCAGACGGACCGGAACCAAGGACCCCTCAGAGGTGGTGATCGACGAGCTTGCCGGGCAGTGGATTGCCCTGCTGCCGCTCGGCCTCTTCGGCGAAGGTCACCTCTGGTATGGCTGGATCGTCGCCCTGGCACTGTTTCGCCTCTTCGACGTGCTCAAGCCCTGGCCGTGCGAAAGTCTGGAAAGACTGCCCGAGGGCTGGGGCGTTATGTGCGATGACTTGATGGCCGGGATCTACGCGGCTCTGGGTATGTGCCTGATCCTTTTGGGAGCTCAGCATGTTTGACGATTCGCTCACCCGGCGTGCGGCCCTGGTGCTGACCCGCTGTCGCCGAGCCGGCATCACACTGGTGACGGCCGAGAGCTGTACCGGCGGCCTGATTTCCGCTTGCCTGACCGATGTTCCAGGCTCGTCCGATGTGGTCGAACGTGGCTTTGTCACCTATTCCAACGAGGCCAAGCACGAGGTGTTGGGCGTACCGCTGGACTTGTTGCAGACCAAGGGAGCGGTCAGCCCGGAGGTGGCCGAGGCCATGGTGGTTGGTGCTCTGGCGCAGAGCCCGGCACGTCTGGCCATCTCGGTCACCGGCATCGCGGGCCCCGGCGGCGCCACGCCCAGCAAGCCGGTCGGCCTGGTCTATCTAAGCTCGCTCCTGCGCGACGGTGCGCCCAGAGTGGAAAAGCGGATCTTCCCGGGCAGTCGCAGCCAAGTACGCCGCGCCGCTCTCGACCTGGCACTCGCCATGCTGGACGAAGCCGCCAGACGCTGATCCCAGCCGGCCCCAGCACAGCAAGGCGTTTCGGCCCGATCTGGCCCTGCTAGTGGTGCAACCCAGAGGGATGGTTCCCATCCCTCTGGATAAGTTGCCCCACCAGCTCAACAAGTTAGTGGGCCGATTCACCGAACGCTTGGGATCCAAGCGTTCGGACCGGACCACTAGTTGTCCAAGCTTTCGAACCAATCCAACGTCATTGCAGTCCAATCCTTTGGACGCCCATGTCCACCCTTATGCAAGATGAGCGCGAGACTGCCATCAGAGCAGCCCCAGCGTCTGCGCCACAGGCCCTCGGCTATCACGACTTCGCTTGGGGCGTCGACACAGGCATTCTCCTGCCGCCAGAGCCCTAGCCCCTCCCAGATGTCGTCTTGGATGTATTCTTGCCCTGTGACGGAGTCATTCAGACTACGTCCTTCCAGGGGTACCGTCTTATCGGCGAAGCCATGGGTGTGGAGCAGGTGAACCGGACCGGCACAGTCCAGTCTTTTCGGCAGCCAGAAACCACCGGATACCGGGGCGTAGGCCAGGGCAAAATCAGGTGTCAGGCAAGCCACCTCCCACACCATCGATCCGCCGCGGGAAAACCCGCTCAAGAGCAGCTGGTCCGGATTGACACCGGCGCGTGTCACCGCATCCGCCAAGACATCATGCAGGAAACGGCTGTCGTCACGCGCATAGCTATCGCCGTCGCGCACTGCCCAATCTGTCGCTCTGTTGCCATCCAGTGGCAAGGCAGTTGGCGCAATCACCGCATAGCCCCGGTCCGTGAACCCCTTCACGAAACCCTTGTTTCGAATGACCTGCGCCCCTGTGCCACCAAAGCCGTGCAGATAGATGACAGCCGGTCCACTCTGCCATCCGGAGGGCACGGCAATGTGGTACGCACCGCCCGCGATCACGCAGGGCTCGGATTCGCCACCGCAATCAAGGGCTTGTGCGCCCATTGCAAACAGGAGCGCGAACAGGGGAAGTCCCCAACGGTAGAACATGCGCCTTCTCCTGGGTAAACTGTACCACATCCTCGGACCGCGCACAGCATTGGCGATCGGGAGCGGGACGTAACGGATCGGTCATTGCAGGGTTTGCGTGATATTCTGCGACACGATCGGCCCCTCAGTCGCAAGCGGCTGTCATGCAGCAAGAACCGTCCAATCCCGGCGAAACTGGCCGCTGCACGAAACACATCCGCACCCGAAAGGACACCTCATACCAAGCTGTGTTGCGAGAGAACCATCGCGGCTCGGCCAACGCGATCGCGCGCCCGCAGCCCGCTCAGCTGTACTCCGCCACCTCGGCAGCCGAACGCACCTCTCATCACCGCTTCACCATGTCAGGTGACATGCTCTTCAGGCGACATGTTTTTGCTGCACGGCAAATGGGCTAAGGCCGAGCCAAATCTGGATCGTCGATGACAGCTCGGCAGGGCCGCTCAACTCGAATCTGTCTCGCTCGCGCTCCACATCGGTTACTCCCATCCAGATAGCCGTCATGGTCTTGAGGTCTGTGGAGACATAGAGGTCGACCTCAAATCCCGGATCGGCCCAGCAGAGATCGACCTCCCCGCCGGGTTCGACAACCAACCACCAATCCCGTTTGGTCGACGGAAGGTCGTGATACACAAACTGAACCACCGTACGTCGTTTCGGTAGCGGCTCAGGGTTCAGGTTCCGCCGCATGTCCCACATCAGGAGTGAAGGATCGAGGTTCTTGAGCGAGAGCGACGACTCAACCCATTTCTGTCCCCACATCCCCATAGCGATCACCACGTCGCGCAGGTCGCGCCCAGCCTCTGTCAGGTGATATTCGAACAGGCCGCGTTCGGTGGCCAGCGGTTTCCTTTCGACAATCCCGGCCTGCTCGAGCTCCTTCAGTCTCTGCGACAGGAGGGTTGGCGACATCTTCGGCACGCCACGACGAAGGTCGTTAAAGCGTGTCGAGCCCGCAATCAGCTCACGCAACAGCACCATCGTCCAACGCGTGCAGAGCACCTCGGCCGCCATGGCGAGCGGGCAGAACTGCTTGTATCCGGGCTGTGGCATCTCGTTCTCCTGGAATTGCTATAGGCAGTCTAGCGGCGAGGATGCTTGCGGCTAGTCCAGAAACTGTATCACCCGCTCCAGTTCTGTGACTGGAGGCGCCTGGTTCAGATAGAGCAGGCTCTGGATAGATTGCGCGGCCATCCCGGCCGCCCTGAAGAGGAACAGGAACATGAGCGTCTATCTGATTGCAGACATCAAGGTCACCGACGACGGCTGGGTCGCGGACTACGCTGCCAACGTGCACAAGCTGGTGGAGAAACACGGCGGTCGCTACCTGTCACGCAGCGGAAACATCGAGACCCTGGAAGGAGAGGCGAAAGACAGCACCTTGATCGCCCTTCTCGAGTTCCCAACCCGGGCTGCGCTCGACCGCTTCGCCGCGGATCCCGACTACACGCCTTTCGGACAAGCACGCCAATCGGGAAGCGTGTCACGGTTCCACGTCATCGACGACAGCGATATCGCCGGAACAATCCCTTATCTAAGAGCGGGGTAGCCGCCATCCGCGCAGATCGGGCTCCGGGTGAGCCCGATCTCTAGGCGCGCTCCAATCCAAGAGGTGACGTCCTCGCTCTTGCGACCTGGCAGCCCGAAAGGCCTAACGCAGCGCCATGAGGCCTCTGAACAGCGTAAGTGCGGACCCAATAGCGATCCGTGATGAATAAGAGCGCGCGTCAGTCCACTTGATCGCTGTCTCTTCTTTAGGCGGTGTGGACGGATTTGACGAGAATGAAGGCTGCGGCGAGAGAGACAATGGCCTGGAAGTTGGCTTTGGTCTTCTCGCAGCGCAGGGCTACTCGTTTGAAACGCTTTAGTTTTCCCACTGCCTGCTCGATGCGTG